>DATGGL010000377.1:0-12186 GCA_035308605.1 Bryobacteraceae bacterium | reverse complement strand
ATCCTCATCTTCTTCCTCTGGAAAATCTTCTTCGCCGCCCACCGAACCGGCGCCCAGCATGGCGGGTGTTCCGGCCGGCGATACCAAACGTCCCTGCGCGTCGAATTTCATTCCGAACGTCAGGCCGAGACCCGAGAGAATCTCTTTAATTTCGTTGAGCGACTTGCGTCCGAAATTCTTGGTGCGCAGCATCTCCGCTTCGGTCTTTTGCACCAGATCCCCGATGGTCTGAATGTTGGCGTTCTTCAGGCAATTGTAGGAACGAACGCTCAGCTCGAGCTCTTCGACCGAGCGATTCAGCACTTCGTTCATCTGGCTGAGGGCGCGCTCGGCTGGTTCTTCCGAGGACTCCGGCAGCTCTTCGAAGTTGATGAAGATCGCCATGTGGTCCTTCAACAGCTTGGCGGCCTGCCCGATTGCGTCCGCGGGAGAAATGGCTCCGTTGGTCCAGACTTCGATGGTGAGCTTGTCGTAATCGGTCATCTGGCCCAGGCGCGCGGCTTCCACTGAAAAGTTCACTTTGCGCACCGGCGAATGAACCGAGTCGATCGGAATGTAGCCGACCGGAAGGTCTTCGTCGTTATTGCGGTCCGCCGCGACGTATCCGCGACCGGACTTCAGCCGCATCTCAATCGACAGCTTTCCGCCCGGCCCGATGGTCGCAATGTGCATATTGCGATCGAGCACTTCGATTTCGGAATCGGTCTCGATCTGGCCGCTCATCACCTCGCCCGCCGAGTCCGCCTTCAGGCGAACCGAGCGCGTGCCTTCGCCGATCATCTTGAACGGCACCTGCTTCAGATTGAGAATGATATCGGTCGCATCCTCGACTACGCCCGGAATCGGACTAAATTCGTGCGCCACGCCTTCAATTCGGACCGCGGTGATCGCCGCTCCTTCAATGGAGCTGAGCAGCACGCGCCGCAAGCCGGTACCGATGGTGGACCCGAAACCCCGCTCAAAGGGCTGCGCGGTAAACATACCGTACCGCTCGTTAAGTGTTTCCGTATTCGCGACAAGTCGCTTCGGTTTTTGAAATCCCTTGAACATTATTTGTTGGAGCTCCTTACTCTCGGGAAACCTTTACTTCGAGTACAGTTCGACAATGAGCTGCTCGTTCAACTGAATCTGCACCAGATCATCACGCTTCGGCTGGCCGAGCACGCGCGCCTTCAGATTTTCACGATCCACTTCCAGCCAGTTGGGACTGGGAGCGTGCGCCGTCGCGTCGCGGGCATGCAAAACGGTCGGGTTTTCCTTGCTCTTCTCGCGAATCTCAATCACATCGTTCGGCCTCACCGTGAACGACGGGATATCGACGCGCCGGCCGTTTACATTGAAGTGGCCGTGCCGCACCAACTGGCGGGCCTGGGCGCGCGAGGTGCCGAAGCCCATGCGGTAAATCACATTGTCCAGGCGGCGTTCGAGCATGTTCAGCATGTTTTCGCCGGTAATGCCCTTCATCGCGCTGGCTTTCTCGAAAAGATTGCGGAACTGGTTTTCGAGAAGCTGATAGTATCGGCGCGCTTTCTGTTTTTCGCGCAATTGAAGCCCGTAGCCGACAATCTTCGGTTTCCGGTCCTTGCCATGCTGGCCGGGAGCGAAATTCCGCTTCTCAATCGCGCACTTGTCCGTATGGCAGCGCTCGCCCTTCAAAAACAGCTTCATGCCCTCGCGCCGGCATTGCCGGCACACGGGACCGATGTATCGTGCCAAATCCAACCTCCCTTTAACTCGCCGCCATCTTCACGGCCTCTTCAGAAGCGCACAGCGTTTTTCAGCGTTGTGCGCGATTCAAGCAAAGTAGGTGCAGTTTACGATCCTAAAAAGACCTTCATCCTGCTTCTTCAAAAATCAAACGCGGCGCTTCTTGGGCGGCCGGCAGCCATTGTGCGGAATCGGCGTACGATCCCGAATGGAGCGAACTTCCAGCCCGGCAGTCGCCAGCGCGCGCACCGCGGATTCGCGGCCCGCGCCCGGCCCGCTGACTCTCACTTCCACCGAACGCAATCCCGATTCCTTGGCTTTATTCGCCGCGGTCAAGGACGCTTGCTGCGCGGCGAACGGCGTTCCCTTACGCGATCCGCGAAAGCCCAGCGATCCTGAGCTGGACCACGCCAGTACGTTGCCGATCGGATCCGTAATGGTGATGATCGTGTTATTGAACGACGCCTGCACGTGCACCAGACCGCTGGGAACCGTGCGCTTCTCTTTTTTCTTAAAAGTCTTCTTCTTGCCAGCCTTCGCAGGAGCCTTAGCCATTACGTTTTCCCAGTCGCTTTCTTCTTATTCGCCACCGTGCCACGCCGTGGACCTTTGCGCGTACGAGCATTGGTGTGCGTCCGCTGGCCCCGGACCGGCAGACCACGCCGGTGCCGCAAGCCGCGATAAGCGCCCATTTCGATGAGGCGCTTCACATTCATCGAAAGCTCTTTGCGGAGGTCGCCCTCGACCGAGCCTTCGGCTTCCAGAATCTGGCGAATCTTGTTGACTTCGTCCTCGGTCAGATCGCCGATCTTCTTATCCGGATTCACGCCCGCGCGATGGCACAGCGACTTCGAACGCGTGCGTCCGATGCCGTAAATATACGTGAGCCCGATTTCGGTCCGTTTCTTGACCGGTAAATCCACACCTGCTAGACGCGCCATAGAAGTCCTTTAGCCCTGCCTCTGCTTATGCTTCGGATTGGTGCAGATCACCCGCACCACACCTTCGCGGTGCACGATCTTGCACTTGTCACACATTTTCTTGACTGACGCCCGTACTTTCATTGTTAACCTTTCGTCAAGAGCTCGACAATTCTTCCCCGGGTCCGATCATGCGGCGATACTTCCACCCGCACCCGATCGCCCGGCCGCAATCTCACAAAATTCGCCGCGCTTGCTCCCGTGGCATGCGCCAGAACCAGATCCTCATTCTCCAGCTTCAGCCGGTACACCGCAGCGGGCAGCAACTCGACTACCGTAGCGGTCTGTCCGACGGCTGCCTCAATACTCATGGCCGCGTTAACACCCACGGACCATTCGCTGTAATGGCGACGGTATGCTCGAAGTGCGCCGAGTTTTTTCCATCCTCGGTCACCGCCGTCCAGCGATCCGGCCGCACCCGGCTGCCGGGCTTGCCCGCATTTACCATCGGTTCGATCGCCAGAACCATGCCCTCTTTCAACCGCGGATTCTCATTCTTCCGGTCCACGTAATTCGGGATCTGCGGCTCCTCATGCATGTGCGTTCCAATGCCGTGTCCCACAAATTCCCGAACCACCGTAAACCCGTTGGCGGTCACGTGCCGCTCCACGGTGCCACAAATATCGAACAGCCGGTTTCCCGGCCGGGCTTTCTCAATCGCCAGCTCCAGCGATTCGCGGGTTACTTCAAGAAGACGCTTGGTCTCCTCCGCGATCTCCCCGATCGGGACCGTCACCGCCGAATCGCCGTAGTATCCATTCAACTGCACGCCCGTATCGATCGAAACGATGTCGCCCTTCTTCAGCGCCTTTTTTTGCGAAGGCATCCCGTGCACGATCTCGTCGTTCACCGAAGTGCACAGCACAAACGGAAATTTGGTACCCGCGGCGGGCGTCGAATATCCCTTGAACGCGGGCCGAGCACCAGCCTCCACCATCATCTTTTCGGCCTGCACTTCCAATTCGTAGGTGGTGACACCCTCGGCCACCATCCCCTTAAGATGGTCCAGAATCTTCCATACAAGCAGGCCGGCGGCGCGCATCTTTTCAAGTTCCGCCATGTTCTTCCGCACGATCATGCTTGTCTTGCCTCTGCGAAGTCTCCTTCGATGAGAGCCTCAATTTCCTTTTCAATCACCTGCGGCGCCCGGCCTTCGCCCTGAACGTTATGGCACGGATACCCGGCCACCTGCAGAAACTCCAAAACCGGAGTCGTCTGCAAATCGTACGTCTTCATCCGCTGCACCACCACTTCTTCCCGATCGTCATCGCGAACCACCAGCGTCGATCCGCAACGATCGCAGAACTCCGATGCCACCAGCTTGTTCGAAGACACGCTGTACAAAGCTCCACAGGTCGGGCACAGCCGGCGACCGGAAAGGCGGGCGATAATCACATTATAGTCCACTTTCAGATGGACGACCACTGGCCGTATCTTCTTGACCCGCAATACACTGTCCAGCAGGCTGGCCTGCCCCACCGTCCTCGGGTACCCGTCGAGGATAAATCCGCGAGCCGTATCCGGCTGCTCGATTCGGTCCTCCACCATCTTGTTCACCATTTCGTCCGGCACCAGACCGCCGGATTGCATGATGTCCGTGACCGCTTTCCCTAAATCATCGCCTGCGGCGATTCTCTCTCTAAGCATATCGCCGGTGGAGATGTGAGCCAGCCCGAGGGACTGCCGCAGCAACTTGGCTTGCGTTCCCTTCCCCGAACCTGGGGGACCGAACAAAATCAGGCAGGGCCGATTCGTCATTAAGGATGGTCGTCGAGCTCCCCCCTCAGACGCTGCTGCGCCGGCCCCGGATGCGGCCGGCTCGCGGAGTAAATCCTTCGTAATGCCGCATGATCAACTGCGCCTCGACCTGATTCACGGTGTCCATGGCCACGCCCACCACGATCAGCAGCGAAGTTCCGCCGAAGTAAAAGTTGACTCCCAGACCATCCAGCAGCCAGCGCGGAAAGTGGGCGTCGATAAAGTTGCCCATCAACGGCAGACGCTGGAGCTTGATACCCGTGATCATGATCTGCGGCAACAGCGACAAAATTGCCAGATACAGTCCCCCCACTACCGTGATGCGGGTCAGAATCTTGTTCATGTACTCGGCGGTATTCTTGCCCGGCCGGATTCCCGGAATGAATCCGCCGTACTTACGCATGTTGTCGGCGGCTTCGTTGGGATTGAAAATAATCGAGACGTAGAAGAAACAGAAGAAGATGATCAGCGCGGTGTACATCACGTAATACAACGGCTGCGCACCGCCGATCGCGCCCAGCATTCCTGAGAGCACCGGACTGTTTCTGACGAACTCGACGTTCATCAGGGTCTGCGGGAAGGTCAGCAGCGAGCTCGCGAAAATCACCGGGATCACACCGCCAGCGTTGACTTTGAGCGGAAGATGCGTGGATTGCCCGCCCATCATGCGCCGCCCGATGACGCGCTTGGCATATTGCACCGGAATCCGGCGCTCGCCGCGTTCGACCAATACGATAAAGGCGACCACGGCGATCATCATGATCAAAATAATCGCGACTTGCAGCAACGGCCAGTCACCGGTCTGAACCTTTTGAACAATTTCCGCGATCGCGTTCGGCAACCCGACTACGATGCCCGTAAAGATGATCAGCGACATCCCGTTGCCGATGCCGCGCTCGGTAATCTGTTCGCCGAGCCACATGATGAATGCGGTTCCGGTGGTAAGGCTGAGCATGGTCATCAGCGTGAAGCCGACGCCCGGATTCATTACCAGCCCTTGCTGCGCGCCCTGCAGCGCCGCCGCGATGCCGAAGGATTGCATCAACGCCAGGCCGACGGTCAGGTAGCGGGTCCACTGCGTGATCTTGCGACGCCCCAGCTCGCCTTCTTTTTGAAGCTTCTCAAGGGTCGGAACCACCACCGTCAACAACTGCAAAATGATGGATGCCGTGATGTACGGCATAATGCCAAGCGCGAAAATGGTCAGCCGGCGCAACATCCCGCCGCTGAACAGATCCATGAAGCCGAACACACTGCCGGCGTTGCGATTGAAAAAGTCGTTGAGACGGTTCGCGTCGACGCCCGGCGTCGGGATATGGCCGCCGATGCGGTACACGGCAAGCAGCGCTAATGCAAACAACAGCCGCTTGCGCAGATCGGGAATGCGAAAGACATTGGCGATGGCTTCGACGAACTTCATGACTGGACTCTCCGGGTCCCTGCTCTAACCCTGTCTATTTCCCTGCCTCAATGACCTCGGCCGTGCCTCCGGCCTTTTGGATCTTTTCGAGCGCCGATTTCGAGAACACGTGCGCCTTGACGGTGATTTTCCGCGTCAATTCGCCGGTCCCAAGAATTTTCAGCCCGTGATTCAACTTCTTGATTACGCCGAGTTCAAGCAGCGCGCCCGGATCGAACGTGGAGCCTTCGAGCTTCTCCAGCCGGTTGAGATTGACGATGGCGTACTCTTTCCGGAAAATGTTGGTGAACCCGCGCTTGGGAAGACGCCGGTGCAGGGGCATCTGGCCGCCTTCGAATCCGCGCATCCGCGAATAGCCGGAGACCGACTTGGCGCCCTTCGCGCCACGGCCGGAATACTTTCCGCGGCCGGAGCCCATACCTTGGCCGATACGCTGCTTTTTATGCTTCTGGCCGGGGGGCGGCTTTAATTGGCTGAGATTCATACGGGCGTCCTTATATTCGGCTTTCCTTCTTCGGCTTGCTCTTACTCCACTATAGCCAGCAGATGCGGGATCTTCTTCACCATGCCGCGAAAGCCAGGTGTGTCGGGCCGCTCCACGATGCGGTTCATTTTCTTGAGTCCCAGCGCCCGCACAATCACCTTGTGCTTTTCGGGTGTGCAAATGACGCTGCGGATCAGCTTGATTTTGATCGTCCCCGCCATGTTATCCCACCTTCTCCTGAGTCAGGCCGCGCAATTCCGCGATTTCGGCTTTATCCCGCAACTGCTCGAGCGCATCGATGGTCGCTTTGACGACATTGTGCGGATTGTGCGATCCGATCGACTTAGTCAGCACGTTCGGAATGCCCACCGCGGTGATCACTGCGCGCACCGGTCCGCCGGCGATCACGCCGGTGCCTGCCGGAGCCGGCTTGAGCAGCACACGTCCGCTCCCGAACGTCCCGATGACGGTGTGCTGGATGGTGGTGGCGAGAACGTGCACCTTGCGCAGATTCTTCTTCGCGGCCTCGATGCCCTTTTTGATGGCCGCTGGAACTTCCTTTGCCTTGCCGGTTCCGAATCCGACGATTTTGGCGCCCGGATCCCCGACCACTACCAGCGCCGAGAAGCTCAGATTCTTTCCGCCCTTGACGACCTTGGTAACGCGGTTGATCGAAACAACCTGTTCCTTCAGGTTCAAATTCGCGGATTCGATTCGCTTAGCCGATGTAGCCATAGTTTAAAATTCCAATCCCGCTTCCCGCGCCGCATCGGCCAGCGCCTTTACGCGGCCGTGATACAGATATCCGCCGCGATCGAACACGACGGCTTTGATGCCTTTGTCCTTGGCCCGCTCGGCCACCAGTTTGCCCACGCTTTTTGCGCCGGCCAGATTGCCGCCGCTGGTCGCGTTCTTTTCGCTCGACGAGGCCGCTACCACGGTATGGCCTTTCGAATCGTCGATCACCTGAGCATAGATATGCTTGACGCTGCGGAACACCGCTAGGCGCGGACGCTCCTCGGTCCCCTTCACGCGCCGCCGGATGCGCGTGTGAATCCGCATCCGGATCTGATTCTTGGAATCGCGTGCCATTATTTCCCTCCAGACGCCCCGGTCTTACCGACCTTCTTGCGCAGCCGTTCGTTCGCGTAGCGGATGCCTTTGTTCTTGTATGGATCGGGCGGCCGCAGCGCGCGCATGTTCGCCGCCACCTGACCGAGCAACTGCCGGTCGCCGCCGGTAAGGATCAGCGGCGTCAGATTGTTGGCCGGCTTGTCTACGCGCATGTCGATGCCGTCGGGAAGATAAAACTCGATCGGATGCGAGTAGCCCAGCGTAAACGTCGCGATCCGCCCTTTTACCTCGCAGCGGTATCCGATGCCGAAAATTTGCAGTTCGCGCGTAAAGCCCATGGAAACACCTTGGACCGCGTTCGCCGCGAGCGCTCGCGTCAGGCCGTGCAGCGCGGCCTTGTCGTCGCCGTCCCGTTGAAAGTCGAGAATTCCATCCTGCTGACGAACCGTGATTCCCGCCGGGACCGGAAAGCTCTGTTTGCCCTTCGGCCCTTCCACAAGAACCTGGTCGCCGACCGTGATTTTCACGCCCTTGGGCAGCGGAATCGGCTTTTTTCCTACTCGTGACATATCCCTTGCTCCGTTACCAAAACCGCTCTTACCACACGTGGCACAGAACTTCGCCGCCGACGTTTTCCTTACGAGCCGAAGAGCCCGTCATCACGCCGCGCGGCGTCGTCAAAATGTTGATCCCCAACCCGCCGAGAATTCTCGGGACCTTCTTCGAGCCGACATACACGCGGCACCCCGGCCGCGACACGCGCTCAATCCGCGAGATCACCGGCACGTTGCCGGTCGTGTACTTGAGATAAATTCGGATCGATTTCTGCGTGCCATCCTCGGTCAACTTGTAGTTGGCGATATAGCCTTCGTCCTTCAAAATTTTCGCGATGTCGGTCTTCAGCCGCGAAGCCGGCACGTCCACCTTGGGATGACGCGCTTGCAGCGCATTGCGAATGCGCGTCAGCATATCAGCGACCGGGTCCGTTGTCGTCATTCGTTCTCCTCCCGCCTACCAGCTCGCCTTGATCACGCCGGGGACCTCGCCCGCCAGTGCCAGCTTGCGGAAGCAGATGCGGCACAGCTTGAATTTGCGCAGATACCCGCGCGGACGTCCGCACTGAAAACAACGGTTCCGATGCCGGCAGCGCAGCTTCGGCGTCTTCGCGGCTCGCGCCAGCGCGAGCTTTTCATCCCTTGCAATTTTGGCGGTAGTGGCCATCTTTCTCCTGCTTCCCTCTAGGGGCTTATTGCGTCCTGAACGGCATGCCGAGATGCTTCAACAGCGCCAGGCCCTCGGCATCGGTCTTGGCGGTGGTCGTGATACAGATATTCATTCCCTTGAGTTTGTCGACCTTGTTGTAGTCGATCTCGGGAAAAATCAATTGATCCTTGATGCCCAGCGTATAGTTTCCGCGGCCGTCGAAAGACTTGCTCGACACACCGCGGAAATCGCGGACGCGCGGCAGCGATACATTCACCAGCCGGTCCAGGAATTCGTACATCCGGTCGCCGCGCAGCGTAACCGTGCAGCCGATCGCCATGCCTTCGCGAAGCTTGAATGCCGCGATGGATTTGCGAGCCTTGGTGATCACCGGCTTCTGTCCGGCGATCATGGTCATTTCGTTCACGGCGCCGTCGATCAACTTCGCATTCTGTGTCGCCTCGCCCATTCCGATATTGAGCGCGATCTTTTCGATCTTCGGCACCGCCATGACGTTCTTATAGCCAAACTCCTTGGTCAGCGCCTCGACCACGTTCTTTTGATACAGCTCTTTCAATCGTGCAGCCATGCCGTTGTCCCTTTAATGACGATCACGCCTTCTTATCCAGAATCTCGCCGCCCTTTTTGGCGATGCGGACCCGCCGGGTCACATTCCCGGTGGTCTCCATGCGGTAACCTACGCGGGTCGCCACGCCGCCTGAAGTCACAATCAGAACGTTCGAAATAGCGATCGAGCTCTCGCGCTCCGCAATCCCGCCCTTGATCTGCCGCTGCGGATTCGGCCGCGTGTGGCGCTTCACCATGCTGACGCCTTCCACCAGAACTCGCCCGGTGACGCGATCCACTTGCAGCACCCGCCCGGTTTTTCCTTTGTCGCGCCCCGCGATCACTTTAACGGTGTCGTCCTTCTTGATCTTGGACTTATGCAGTTTCTTGGGCGCATTCAGATCACGCCGCCGGGTTTTGAACGCCATCTTAAATAACCTCCGGGGCCAGCGAAACGATCTTCATGAACTTCTTCTCGCGCAGCTCGCGCGCAACCGGTCCGAAAACGCGAGTTCCCACCGGCTCGCCCACTTCATCGATCAACACGGCCGCATTCGAATCAAAACGAATGTAGGTTCCGTCCTTGCGCCGCGTCTCCTTGCGCATCCTGACGATCACGCAACGGACGACTTTACCCTTCTTGATCGCCGACTCCGGCGAAGCTTCTTTCACCGCGGCGGTAATGATATCGCCCAATCCGGCGTGCAATCCCAAATCGCCGCCGCGCGGCAGAATACACGAAAGCTTACGGGCGCCGCTGTTATCGGCCACCTCGAGCATCGTCCGCATTCCGATCATGATTCTGTCTCCACTTTCTTACGCACGAACTTTACTTCCGCAACCTGCCTAGCGCTTGCCCTTCTTTTTCGAAACTCTCTTCTCCGGACCCGTTTCGATCCCAATCGAGCTCAAATCCGTGGTCACCTGGACCGCTTTGCGGATTACCTCGCCCAACTCCCAGCGCTTCAGCTTGCTCATGGGCCGGCACTCGATGATCTTCACCACGTCGCCGACCTTGGCCGTTTCCTGCGGATCGTGCGCATAGAATTTTTTGCGCTTCGACACGATGCGCTTGTAACCCGGATGGGGCACGCGCCGGGTCACCTCGACCACGATGGTCTTAGCCATCTTGTTCGAGACCACCGAACCGATCTTCTCGTTCTTAATTCCCTTCGCGTGTGCTGTTGGAGTCGCGTTATCCGCCATCGCCTATCCTTTGCTCGCCAGCTTGCGAGGTCTGATGTTCCCGCCGCCGGTTTTTACCTTGCCTGCCTTGGCCGGCGGGCCGCCAGCTTTAGCCGCCTTCGGCGCAGCCTGGGACTTCGCCGCGATCTTCGGCTTTACCTCAGCCTTGGACTTGGCTTTGGTTTTCGGCTTGGCCGCCGCTTTCGCGCTCGCCTCCGCCGACAGCTTCGCCGCCGCGTCAGGATTCAGTTCCCGCTCGCGCAGCACGGTCAGCATCCGCGCTTTCTCTTTGCGCATGGACCGGACCTTCTTCAGGCCTTCCATCTGTCCCATCCGCATCTGGAAGCGCAGCCGGAACATCTGTTCGGCGTGCTCCCTCAATTGCTTCTGAATTTCCGCATTATCCAGAGCCCGAGCTTTGTCCGCGTTCTCTTTCATTCGTTTACTCCGCCTGCTCCCGGGAAACCAGCTTGGTTGGCAACGGCAGCTTCGCCGCGGCGAGTTTCATCGCTTCTTCCGCGATCGCGCGCGAGACGCCTTCCATCTCGAACAGAATCTTTCCCGGCCGGATCACGCACACCCATTGCTCGGGCGCGCCTTTTCCTTTTCCCATACGTGTTTCGGCCGGCTTCTTGGTGATCGGCTTGTCCGGGAACAACCGGATCCAGACCTTGCCGCCGCGCTTGATCGAACGCGTCATCGCCACACGGGCCGCTTCGATCTGACGGTCGGTGATCCAGCCGCATCTCAATGCCTTGAGACCGAAATCCCCAAACGCAAGCGAGGAGCCGCGCCACGCCTTGCCGGTCATGCGGCCGCGCTGCTGCTTGCGATACTTCACCTTCTTCGGCATCAACATAGCGTTACTCCGTCTTGTCTCCCTCGGGCTTGGTCTCGGCTCCTTCGGGCTTGTCCTGCTTCCAGCTCGGCTGGGTCGGCTGGGCCATCGGCGGCAGAATCGGCGCGGACGTCCGCGGCAGATCTCCCGGCGTCGCCTGAATCACGCCACCGGGTTCCTGGGTGGGAGTGAACGAAGGCGTCGGCCGGGGCGGCCGATCCCGATCCCGCCGGTCCCGATCGCGCGGTGGCGCACGCCGCGGTTCCGGTTCATTCCGCAATCCGCGCCGCTGCCCGCCCGGAAGAATCTCGCCTTTATACACCCAGCACTTGATTCCGATGACGCCGTACGTCGTGTAGGCCTGGCTGAATCCGTAATCGATATCCGCGCGCAATGTGTGCAGCGGAAGCTGGCCCTGCAGATACCACTCGGTGCGCGCGATTTCTGCGCCATTCAGGCGCCCTGAAACACGGACCTTGATTCCTTTGCATCCAAACCGCAGCGCCGAATCGACTGCCTTACGCATGGCCCGTCTGAACGCCACGCGCTTTTCAAGCTGCAATCCGATCGATTCCGATACCAGCTGGGCATCGAGTTCCGGCTTGTGCACTTCCTGAATGTCGATGAAAACTTCGCGCTTGGTCTTCTTCGCCAGATCGCCCTTGAGCTTCTCGATCTCCGCGCCCTTGCGTCCGATGATGATCCCGGGCCGCGAAGTATGAATCGTGATACGCAGCTTGTTGCCCGGCCGGTCGACTTCAATCGAGCTGACGCCGGCGGCTTTTAGACGATCCCGGAGGGATTCTTTCAACTCCAGATCTTCGCGCAACAGCTTGGCGTAGTCCTGCTTCGAGAACCAGCGCGACTGCCAGGTCTTGGTGACTCCCAGCCGGAAACCGTACGGATGTACTTTTTGACCCATCTTATTCCTTGTCTCCGACCTTGACGACAATATGCGACATGCGGCGCT
>DATGGL010000376.1:0-8201 GCA_035308605.1 Bryobacteraceae bacterium | reverse complement strand
AAGTACGCGGTCCGGTTAGGTCGCGGGGAGCGGGGGCGATCCAAATATTGGTGCCAGACGGAGAGCGCGGCCCCGAGCGCGCCTCCCGCGTCGCCGGCGGCGGGCTGGATCCAGATGTTGTCGAACGGACTTTCGCGCAGGATTCTTCCGTTGCCGACGCAGTTCAGTGCGACGCCGCCGGCCAGGCAGAGGTTCCTTTCCCCGGTTTCCCGGTGGACGTGCTTCGCCATCCGCAGCATCGCGAGTTCCGTGACTTCTTGAATCGAACGGGCCAGATCCTTATCGCGCTGGGTGATCGGCGTTTCCGGTTTACGGGGTGGATCGCCGAAGAGAACGTCGAAGGCGGCGTTGGTCATGGTCAGCCCGGCGCAGTAGTCGAAATACTTCATGTTGAGCCGAAGTGACCCGTCTTCTCGCAAATCGACCAGTTCGTCGAGGATTTTCTGGACGAACTTTGGCTCGCCGTAGGGAGCGAGGCCCATCACTTTATATTCGCCGGAATTGACCTTAAATCCGGTGTAGTAGGTGAACGCTGAATAAAGCAGTCCCAGAGAATGGGGGAAGTGAAGCTCGTGAGTCAGGTGGATCTGGTTGGCTTTGCCGGAACCGTAGCTGGTGGTGGCCCATTCGCCGACGCCGTCAATGGTGAGGATGGCGGCGGACTCGAATGGCGAAGGGAAAAAGGCGCTGGCGGCGTGGGATTCGTGATGCTCGGTGAACAGGACCGGAGACTTTACGTCGAGTTCGCGCGAAATGCGTTCGCGAATCCACAGTTTTTCACCGAGCCACGCCGGCATCGCGCGGAGGAACGATCGAAGGCCGCGCGGGGCGAAATCGAGATAGGTTTCGAGCAGGCGCTCGAATTTGAGCAGGGGTTTGTCGTAGAAGACGACGTGATCCAGATCGGACGCGGCGATTCCGGCTTGCTTCAGACAAAATGTGACGGCAAGGGACGGGAACGACGGATCGTGCTTTTTGCGGCTGAAGCGTTCTTCCTGGGCGGCGGCGACGATTTCTCCATCCCGCAGCAGGCAGGCGGCGGAATCGTGATAGAACGCCGAGATGCCTAGGATGTGAACGGGCAAAGGAACTCCTCGCCTGATTCATTCGAACATGGCGAAAGAGACTTTATCTATGACTAGATTTACCTGCCTACGGAAGCGGATAGGCGTCCTTCACGAACTGCGTGATGTCGCCCTTTAGCTTTTTGTGGGACGGCACGTCGATGTAGAACATGTGTCCCGCGTTGTAGTACTGGAACGTCACGTTTTTGCGGGCGCTTGGCTGAAGGCCCATGTGGCTGAACGTGTATTGAGCGGCGAAATAGGGCGTCGCCATGTCGTAGTAGCCGCAGCCGACGAATACTTTCATGTGCGGGTTCTTCGCGAACGCGCTGCGTAAAGCTTCGCTTACGTCGACGTAGCGATTTTCGTTCTGCGTGCCGTAATCCCATCGTTGGATGCCGCCGCCGAGGACGTAATATGTAGCGTCGGTTTTGTAGCCGAGGTCGTGGCTGACGTATTGGTTGAACATGGCGGTATAGGGCGGGCGGATATCGGACATGCTGGGGTCGAAATCGCCGGTTTCGCCGGCGTTGACGGGCGCAGGTCCGATCAGGCGACTGTCGAGGCGGCCGGCCATGGTCTTACGATCACGGAGAAGTTCGCGGAGGAAATGCATCAGCTCGACGCGCAGATTCGAGTTGTCGACGTATTTCGGATCGAGGCCGGTGTAGCGGGCGAATTTCGTT
Organism: Bryobacteraceae bacterium; assembly: GCA_035308605.1. Taxonomy (GTDB): domain Bacteria; phylum Acidobacteriota; class Terriglobia; order Bryobacterales; family Bryobacteraceae; genus Palsa-187. Next base: position 6,451 of record DATGGL010000376.1, on the reverse strand, counting down.
ACGGCGGCCTTGAAATCGGCGTCCGTCATTTCATCGCCTTTGGCGAGCGCCTCGTTGTATCCGCCGGCCGCCCATTTTTCGACTTCCTTCAGCGTGGTTTCTAAATTCTTCTGAAGATCCGGCGCCAGCTTCTTGTGATAAAAGGCCGTCGCGGCGTAGCTGGGCAGATACAGCATGTACGGGAGGTCATTGCCGCGCTGGAACAGGATGGTTTCGAAATTTAGAACGGTCGAGAGTAGAGCGACACCATTGAAGGCGATGCCCTGATCGATCAAATAACCGGCGAGGCTGGCGGCTCGCGTGGTGCCGTAGCTTTCGCCGACCAGGAACAGCGGCGAGGACCAGCGCTCATTGCGGGACAGGTACAGACGGATGAACTCGCCGACCGATTCGATATCGCCCTGGAGCCCGTTGAAGTGCTTCTGAAGAGTCGTGCTCGCGGCGCGGCTGTAGCCGGTGCCGACGGGATCGATGAAGACCAGATCGGTTTGATCGAGCCAGGTCTGGTCGTTGTCGACAAGCTGGTACGGGGCTGCGGGAAGGCCGCCGTCGTCGTTCATCTTGACCCGCTTCGGGCCGATGCATCCCATGTGTAGCCAGACGGATGCCGATCCGGGGCCGCCGTTGAAGGAAAACATCAGCGGGCGCTTGGTCAGATCGCTGACGCCGTCGAGCGAATAGGCGACGTAGAAGAGATTCGCTTCGATCTCGCCCTGCTGATTCTTGATCGGCATCATGCCGGTGGTCGCCGTATAGTTGAGCGTCCGCCCGTTAAGGTGCATCTCGTGCTTGGTGACGATCGGTCTCTCTTCGGTCAGAGCCTTGGTTGCTTCCGGTTTAGCAGGCTCCGTTTGCGGGGCGGGCGCGGTGATGCTGACGCGCTGGCCCCTTCCCTGCTGGGCACCCGGTTGTTGGGCTAGAAAAAGAGAGAGAAGAAGAGTGATGGAGCTCATCAACCACAGGCTAGCGCCTAGTGTTGAGCATTGTCCACGTATTCCGCCCCGGCAGGCGGCGCGAATCTGAACATGGTGTCCGGAATCGGCGGATTTTTCTTCTCGTTTTCAAAAACGAATTCCGTAGTGGACCCATCGACGCCAGTGACGGACAGCCAATGAATCACGAAATCGGGCGAGACCAGGAACTTTACTTCGGTGTAAGGTAGCTTATCGGATTTGGGAAGCGCGGTGATGAAGATGTTGTCGCGGTCGGGCTCGGTGCGGAATTCGCGAAAGTCGTCCTGGAAGTTCAAGCGGCCAAGCAGGAACGCGAGCGGCGCGCGCATGTCGTCGGTTTCCTTGAACGGCGTTCTTTCCGCGCGATTCTCGTTCGGGAAATAGGAATAGATGTACTTGCCGTCCGAGACGAAGAGTTTCCCGGCGGGCGACGTGTACTGCCAACGCATGCGGCCGGGCTTTCGCAGGAACAAGTCGCCTTTCTCGGTCCGTGCGCGCCGCTGCCAGGTGTACTTTTCAGTGAACGTGAGCTGGAGGGTCTGGATCTTGTTGTAGTGATCCTCGATGCCCTTCAGAGTCCGACTGAGATCGATGCCGTCAGCGTTAAGGGGCCAGACGGTCGATACGCCAAGTGCCGTCACGGCGCTTGCGATAACGAAGGCGGTCATGAAGGCGGTACTCGCCCTGCTGCCAGAACTCGATTTCGCCGGGATCGACACGATATCCTCCCCAATGTTTTGGACGCTCCGGGCCGGTTTCCGGATACCGGGCCTTCAGTTTCGCAAGCTCGGCTTCCAGAGCGGCTCGCGACTTCACGACCGAGCTTTGTTTGGAAACGGCGGCGCTGAACCGGCTGCCGCGCGGCCGCGAGTCGAAATATTGATCCGATTCGGCTGGTGTCACTTTGGACACGCGGCCGGTGACGCGAATCTGACGGTCGAGCGCGGTCCAATAGAAAACCAGCGCGGCATACGGGTTTTCCTGAAGCTCCTGACCTTTGCGGCTTTCGTAGTTCGTGAAGAAGACGAAGCCCTTTTGGTCGACGCCTTTGAGCAGCACCATTCGGGCCGATGGTTTGCCCGCGCGGGTTGCGGTAGCGAGCGTCATGGCGGTCGGCTCCTTCAATCCGGCTTTGAGGGCGACTTTGAACCATTTTTGAAATTGGCGGATGGGGTCGGGATCGGCGTTGCGCTCGGTGAGACGTGTCAAATTCCAGTGTAGTGGAGTAGGGCCGGCTTGCAGCCGGGGCGCCAAGTTGAACTCTGCGCATCCAGACGGGCTGCGCGCAGCGAAGCTGTCCTGCTCGTTAGCGGCCGGGCGGCAGGAACAGAGCGACCTGCTGGCCGCGTGTCATCTGCTGGCGGGCCTTCTTGTCGAAGTAAGACTTGATTACGTCGCGGACGATGGGGGCGGCGGCGTATCCGTGGCCGCTCGATTCGAATAAGGCCACCACGACAATCTCGGGGCGCTCTTTGGGAGCGAATCCGACGAACCAGCCATTTTCCTTGGCCAGGTCCGCGCCAACCTTGCCGGACTTGGCCAATTCCAGAGAGACACGTTGCGCTGTGCCGGTTTTGCCGCAGACGTCCAGGCCTCGGATTTGCGCCGACGCTCCAGTTCCACCCTCGTTGACCACGCCGTACATCCCATTGACGACAGTCGCGATACTTTCGGGACGGAAATCGGCGCGGCGGACAGGGTCGGGGTTTCCGGCGGCTTTCACCAGGTGCGGGCGATACCAGACGCCTCCGCTGGCGATGCCGCCGATCGCGGCCGCCAACTGAATCGGCGTCACCAGGACGGCGCCCTGCCCGATCGCGACCGAGATGGTCTCGCCGGCGTACCATTTCTCGCGCTGTGTGCGCAGTTTCCACTTGGTTGACGGAACCAGGCCTTCGTACTCACCCGGCAGATCGACGCCGGTTTTCTTTCCTAAGCCGGCCAGAGTGGCGTATTCAGCGATGTTATCGATCCCGAGTTTGTTGCCCACGGTGTAAAAGTACGTGTCGCAGGACCGAACGATCGCCCGGTGAAGGTCGAGCGCTCCGTGTTTTTCGTCGCAGCGGAAGAAATGGCCATAGAAAGTTGCGCCGCCGCCGCAGTGGACGGAAAAACTTTCATCGATGGTGCGCGTCTCGAGCGCCGCCAGGGTGACGATCGGTTTGAACGTCGAGCCCGGAGCGAACTGCGCCTGGATTGCCCGGTTCAGCAGGGGATTGTTGGGATCCGACGTCAGACCCTTCCAGTCCTCGGACCGAATGCGGGCGGTGAATAGATTTGGATCGAAGGTCGGACGACTGACCATCGCCAGCACTTCGCCATTCCGCGGATCGAGCGCGATGACGGCTCCGCGCTTGCCGTCCATGGCGAGTTCGGCGACGGCTTGCAGATCGAGATCCAGCGTGAGGGTCAGGTTGTTTCCGGGCGTCGCTTCCTTATCGTCGAGCACCTGGCGCTCGCGGCCGACGCTGTCGACCACGACGCGCTTCTGGCCATCGATGCCGATCAGGATGTCGTTGTACTGACGCTCCAGACCGAACTTTCCGACCACGTCGCCCTGGGTGTATTTTGCGAACTCCGTAGTGTTCAATTCCGGCTCGCTGACTTCACCGACGTATCCGATGACATGGGCGGCCATCCCGTTGGCGGGATAGAGACGCCGCTGGTTCTGGATTAATTCCAGCTCGGGAAATGTCTCGGGATCGCGATGCGACTCGACGAAGGCCAGTTCGCCCGGCGTCAGTTCCTGCTTGATCATCATCGGGACATACTTCGGGCGCGATTCGAAGCGCTTGAGGCGGACGCGAATGTCGTCGGGATCCAGATGCAGGCCGGAGGCAATGGCATCGATGTGCTCGGGCTTCAAAGTTTCGCGCGCGAGCATGACGGTGAATGCCGAGTGGTTGTCGACGATCACGCGGCCGTCGCGATCGAGAATTTTTCCACGCGGCGCGAGCAGCGGAACGGTCTTGATTCGATTTCGTTCGGCCAGTTCGCTGTTGGCCTCGTGATCGCGAATCTGAAGAATCCAGAATCCGGAGATCAGGAACAGAAAAATGGCGACGGCCAGGTATTGAAAAACGGCGATCCGGCCCAGCGCGAACCGCGTGTCGTCTTTAAACAAGCGACCGGGGGCTTCGGGTTGCGCGCGTTGCTCTTCTACTGGTGTCACAAACTACGCAGTTCCCTTGAACTTGTCTAATATATGATACAGCGGCACTGCGACCGCCGCGTTCAAAACCGCCATTACCAGGGTCTGCTGCGGATCGAAATCCAGCGCCTCGCCGAGCAATGCCCGCGACAATACCCAGTAAAAAAACTGGTGAAAGAAGAAGAAAAAGAACCCCAGGACCAGGCGGACCATGGAATTTTCGACGTCGAAGCGCTGGCTGACCGAGGCCGCGAAATATCCCACCAGAGTCTTCACAATTCCGAACATGCCGAGCGGATGGGAAGAGACCGAATCCTGCGCGAGTCCGATTCCAGCGCCGAACAGAACGCCCGAGATAGGCGACCGGCGCATCAGCGCGAAGTAGACCGTGACCAGCAGAGGCAACTCAAGATAGGAAAGGAACGTCAGGAAGCGCGGAACGTAGACCTGGAAGAGAATCGCCGCCAGCGGGATGCCGACCATGGACCACCAGGTGAACGTCGAGACGCGATCTTTTTTTCGTGGCTCGGTGAACGCATCAGAGAACTCGGTCATTGGTTCTGACTGGGGTTCAGCGGATTCGGTTTGGCGGGGTCCTTGGGTTTGGTGGGATCAGGCGGAGCCGTGGAATCCGCCGGCTTCTGCTGAAGCGGGAGATTGTAATCAGGCGCACCCGTGCCACGCTCACCATAGACGTGCTTCTCGGCTTCGCCAATTTTGCGGTACTGCTGTACGATGCGATCCGCGTCGGACACCGGGCCGGGTTGGGGTAGAACGGGAGCGGAGGATGCGCTGCCTTCGGCGGGCGGCGGGTCCAACAGATGGACCTGCTGGTTGCCCGGAGGCGTGTCGGGAATCGGCGCGTGAATTCCTTCAATGATAATCAACACTTCTTCCAAACCGTTCTGGAAGCCGCTGGGCGTGACGTAGATCTCCTTGTGGGACTTGCCGGTTCGGACCACGGTCGCCTCGCCGACAGGAAGGCCTTTGGGAAAAATCCGGTCATCGCCGGAAGTGTAGAACCATTCGCCTTCGTCCAGTTTTTCCTCGTTCTGAACGTAATCGACCATTACTGTGCTGTGTCCCTGGCCTTTCAAAGTTCCGTGGACGCGATTCTTCTGGGAGGTCACGCCGGCGGCGAAGGTCGGGTCGGTGATCAGCATGACGAAAGAGGCGATGGGGTAGACGTCGACAACTTTTCCGACGATACCGTCCGGGGTGGTGACGGCCATGCCTTTCTCAATGCCGCTGGTTGAACCGCGGTCGACGATCACGACTTTAGCGCCGGAACTGGTGGTGTTTCCTATAATGTGCGCGGCGACTGTTTTCGAAGGCGAATGCTGCTGGAAAATCGAAAGGGAACGGGCGCGATCGGCGGTGTCCAGCTCGGTGCGCAGATACTGGTTTTCCATCTGCACGCGATCGAGTTCTTTTTTCATGCGCTTATTGTCTTCGCGGACGTCGAGCAGCACGAAATAGTCGGTAAGAAAATGGGCCGTCCCGCTGCGTCCGGTTTCAATCGCGCGCGCCAAGGGCGTAACCGCTGTGACAGCCCAGACGCGGATCAAGCGGACCTCGCCGTTGCTCTTCACCTGATAGGCGAGCAACACGAGCTGTGCCAGAATCGCCAACAACAGGACCGTTAAATTGCGAAAACGGTTTAGGAGAAGCTCCATAAAACAACGGCTTCACTCAATCGCAATGCGCCGCAGCAGCTTGAACTCAGTGAGCATTTTACCGGTTCCCAACACAACCGAGGCGAGCGGATCCTCGGCGATCGACACGGGCAGGCCGGTTTCCTGCCGGATTCTCTTGTCCAGATTCTTGAGTAGCGCGCCGCCGCCGGTAAGCACGATGCCGCGATCGCTTATGTCGGCGGAAAGCTCGGGCGGCGTGCGCTCCAGGGCGACGCGAATGGCGTTCATAATCGTCGCCACGCATTCGGAAAGCGCTTCGCGGATTTCGCTATCGTCCACGGTGATCGTCTTGGGCACACCCTCAATCAGGTTGCGTCCCTTGATCTCCATCGTCAGCGGCTTTTCCAGGGTGTAGGCCGAACCGATGGTCATCTTCACTTTCTCAGCCGTGGTTTCGCCGATCAGCAGATTGTATTTCCGCTTCATATACTGCATGATCGCGTCGTCCATTTCGTTTCCGGCGACGCGAACAGATCGCGAATAGACGATGCCGGATAGTGAGATCACCGCGACGTCCGTCGTGCCGCCGCCGATATCCACCACCATGTTGCCTGAAGGTTCCGTAATCGGCAGGCCCGCGCCAATGGCCGCGACCATGGCCTGCTCCACCAGATAAACTTCGCTGGCTTTGGCGTGATACGCCGAATCGA
>DATGGL010000375.1:0-27380 GCA_035308605.1 Bryobacteraceae bacterium | reverse complement strand
CGTTCGGCGTCGCCATGATCCAAATCGTAGGCGCGAACGCAGCGCGCATCCGAATCGGCGACATACAACGTCTTTCCGTTGGGAGCCAGCGCAATGCCGTTCGGCCGGGTTTTCAGCTTCGCGATCGCCTCCAGTTCGCCTTTCGGCGTCAGGTGATAGACGCCGTAAAAATCCAGTTCGCGCGTGTCCTGCTGATTTCCGAACGCTGGATCGGTGAAGAAGACGTGCCCGTCTTTTCGCACAGCGATGTCGTTAGGCGCGTTAAGGCGCTTCCCGTCGTAGCGCATCGCGAGCACTTCCACTTTGCCGTTCTTAAGCGTCCGCGTCACGCGCCGCTGGCGGAATTCGCAGGTGTACAGCCTCCCCTGCGCATCATACGCGTTCCCGTTAGGTCCGCCCGCGATATCTCCGAAGGCGGCCTCGCCTTTTCCGGGAACAAACTTGTGCAGCTTGTTCGCGACGCTATCGCTGAAAAGCAGGAATCCTTCGGGTGACCACGCCGGCCCTTCGGCGAAGCGAATGCCGACGGCGATCTTTTCCACCTTGAGTTCGGTGAAATCCTGGGCCATCGCCACGGACGCCAGCAGCGCTGCGATAACGATAGGGCTCTGCACCTAAATGAATCATACGCGGATGTTCGGGTTAGGGCAAAGCAAACGCCACAACAGAATCGCCCATCTTGTTCCCAATCTTGCCGTGTCCCCCTGCACAGATGACGACGTACTGTTTTCCTCCGATCGAATACGTCATCGGCGTGGATTGCGCGGAGGCCGGCAATTCGGCGCTCCACAACTCGCGTCCGGTTTCAACGTCAAACGCGCGCAGCTTCTGCTCGGTGACCGTCGCCGCGACAAAGATGAGTCCTCCCCCGGTAACCATGGGTCCACCCATCGATAAAGCGCCCGGAATCGATTTCCCGTTGCCGAGCAGCACTTCGCCGAGCGGCACCTGCCAATTCTTCATCCCAGTCGAGAGGTCCACAGCGATCAGTTCGCTCCACGGCGGTGCATTACATGGCAACCCGCTGGGAGCCCGCAAATGTTCACGAACCATCGCATAAGGCGTGCCTTTCTGCATGCCAAACTCCGAGTCGAAGCGATTATCCTTCTGAATCTTCCGTTCTTCCGCAACCTTATCCCGCGGGACCAACTTAACGATGGTCGACAGACGATTCGACGCGACCACCAGCAATCCGCGATGCGGCTCATACGCGGCTCCGCCCCAGTTCACGCCGCCTACATTGCCTGGAAAAATAATGGTTCCCTCGAGGCTCGGCGGAGTGAACAGTCCGTTTGAATCGAGGCCCGTCAAGCGTGACTTGCACCAGGCCTGCTCCTCCGGCGTGATGCCCCACGCATCGTCAGCGCTGAACTTCTGCGGCGCGAGGGTATCGTACTTAGGAAATGGCTGCGTGGGAGACGATTCTTCCCCCGGCACCCGAGATTTCGGAACGGGACGCTCCTCAATGGGCAGCAGCGATTTTCCCGTCATGCGATTCAGAACGAAGAAGTGTCCCGTTTTCGACGTCACCGCCACGGCGGGAATCTTTTGGTTGCCGCGACGGAATGTGATCAATGTTGGTTGCGAGGCGACGTCGTAGTCCCACAAATCGTGGTGCACCACCTGGAAGCTCCAGACGACTTTGCCTGTGGATGCGCGAATCGCAACGACAGAGTTCGCGTATCCGTTGTTGCCCGGCCGCTCGCCGCCATAAAAATCCGGGCTCGCGCTGCCGGTAGGGATGAAGACCATGTCGCGCGCCGGATCGGCCGCCAGGACACTCCACGCGTTTCCTGCTCCCGCGTTCTTGAGGCCCGCGGGCAGCGGATCGAAGCTCCACCGCAACGCTCCGGTGCGCGCGTCGAAAGCACGTACGATCCCGCGTTCGGAATTTGCCATACGATTATCCCCGATGGAGGAACCGGTGACCACCAGATCGCCGATCACGGCTGGAGGCGACGTGACCTGATAGTCGTGCCAATTGCCTTCGTCGAAATGTGCGACCGCCTTGGTCAGGTCGATTTCCCCAAATCCAGAGCAAACCTTGCCATTCGCGGCGTCGATCGCGATCAGACGAGCGTCGATCGTCCCAATGAAAATCCGCCGCCAGCACGCGTCGCCCTTGTGCCGCTTGGAATCAGTCCATAAGGAAACCCCGCGCGAAGTGACCTCGGAATAGTTCGCCGTTCGATCGACCTTCGGATCGTATACCCAGCGTTCCTTTCCCGTGGTGGGGTCGAGCGCGATCACCTGGTCGAACGGTGTGCTCAAGTACAAGGTCCCATCGACTACTATCGGTGTGGCTTCAAACGCAGCCTTGTCCTTGAGATGCGTTTCCGGAATTAGCGCCCCGGTGTGATACTCCCAAACCTGTTTCAGCCCGGTCACATTCTTCGGCGTAATCTGCGCGATCGCCGAATAGCGCGTACCTCCGGGATCGTTTCCGTAGTGAGGCCAGTTGATGTCAGCGGCGCTGAGAGCGCCAGCGGCAAAAACAAGTAGCAGGAAGTTCATGAATCCAGTGTTGCCCGCTTCCGTTCAAGACGAAATGGATTCGGGACCAGCGGGCCTACGCGCGGGACGAATCATCTTAGAATCCGGTCCGGAAGCCCGGTCGAAGCAAATCTGCGGCTCCATGTGACCACTGATCCATCCTGCATGACGATCTTGTATTCGCCGTGAAACCACGGCTGAAGCTCCCGGATGCTGTCGAGTCGGACAATCGCCGAGCGGTTTACGCGCACAAACGCCGCCGGATCGAGCTTCTTTGAAAGCGCGTCGAGAGTCCCACGGATGCTGTGCGTCTTGCCGGCCGCGTGCAGGACTACGTAGTTTCGCGCGGACTCCACCCAGTCCACTTCGGCGATGGGCAGAAAGAATGCGCGCTCGTTTTCTTCAACCAGGACGCGATCCACGTAGCCCGACCCTTTTTTAAGATCACCCAGCAGCCGTTGAAGCCGTTCGACCAGTTCGTGATTGTCCGCGGAGCTTTTCCGGCGCTGGCGAATCCGGTCGAGGACTTTCCGGAAGCGCTCTTCATCGTAGGGCTTCAGAAGATAATCGAGCGCGTGAACCTCGAAGGCCTTCAGAGCGAATTGATCGTGCGCGGTGACGAACACGATTTCGGGGACGGGCGGGCGCAAAGCTGCCGCCACTTGAAATCCGTCCATCTTCGGCATCTGGACGTCGAGAAAGATGATATCGGGATGCAGGCGCTCATTCGCGGCAATCGCTTCCGCGCCATCATCGGCCTCGCCGGCGACCTCGAAATCGCTGGCCGTCGCGAGAAAGCGCAGCATCTTGCGCCGGGCGGGGCGCTCATCGTCAACCAGCAGCGCGCGAATCGACATGAAAAGGAACCATCAGCGTAACCACAAGCCCGCCCTCCGGCGCATTCTCGATTCCGACGGGGTGCGCACCGCCGTAAAGGCGTTCCAGCCGCTCCGCCGTGTTCGAAAGGCCGATGCCTTTCCGAAGCGCTGCATCTCTGGCGACGCCGAGGCCGGGCCCGCGATCGCGTACCTCCAGGCGCAGCAAACCATTCTCGCGCCGCGCGCTCACGCGCACGTCTACAATCGACGAGTCCGGATCGGCGCCGTGGCGAATCGAATTCTCCACCAGGGGTTGCAGCAACAGTGGCGGCACCAGGGCAGCGCGGGTCTCTTCGGTGGCTTCGATGGCCACATTGAGCCGTTCTTCGAAACGCGCTTTCATGGTTTCGACGTAAAGTTTGAGAAACTCGATTTCGCGCTCCAGCGGCACCTCCTGCGCGCCGCCTTGCTCCAGGCTCATGCGCAATAAATCGCTCAGCCGGGCGATCATTTTGTCCGCGACCCCGACATTCTCATACATGACGGACGAGATCGTATTCAGCGTATTGAACAAGAAATGGGGCTGGAGCTGAAGGCGTAAATTGTGGAGCTGTGCCCGAGCCAGGCTCTTTTCAAGCTGCGTCGCGCGAGTCTGCCGGTCATACAACATAGTCAAGGAAACCACAATCGCGTAACCCAGCATCTGGATGGGGAATTCCATGAAGTAGCGCGTCGGCATCTTGCCGTAGCTGTAGGGGCCCAAGCCGAACCATGGGAACAGCAGGGATCGCGAACCCCACATCACCGAGGTCGCGAGAATCGCCCCGGCGATCAGCACCGGCATGTGGATAGACAGATTCCGGAGCCAGGTTCGTAACGGCGTCCCGGGCCCAAGCGGAAATCGGCGCGTCATCCAGATCACCACCGGAACCAGCGCAAGAGCGCTATACGCTCCAGTGAACTCTTCGAGGAACGTGATCCAGGGAGACTCGTGACGCTGGCGGGTCAATACATCCAGATATCGATACAGGAATTCGAGCAATCCGAGAGCGTTGGCAAACGCAAACAGTAGCAGGCCCGATCTAAGCCGCCGATGCACTAACGTCCAGCATATCGCTAAAGTTTGAGGCGAATCCCAAATGGGCACCGAACCTAAACCCCGTCATTTGCGTCTAACGTTTTTATGGATTTGCGAAAGCAGTTTGCCAAGCCGACCGGCACGCTTGGCTGGATGGTCGGTCATATGATGGCGATGACCACAGCCGACCGGAGCGAGTGGGTTTTTTCGCTGCTGGACTTACGCCCGGAGGATCGGGTTCTCGAAATAGGATTCGGCCCGGGAACGGACGTGCTTCGCGCGAGCCGCATGGTGTCGTTCGTCGCGGGCGTCGACCATTCCGACGTCATGGTGAAGCAAGCGTCGCGCCGGAACGCCGCTGCGATTCGCGAAGGTCGCGTGAAAATCCAGCTCGCATCCGCGAACCAGCTCCCGTATCCCGAAGCTCATTTCGACAAGGTCCTGGCGATCAACTCGGCGCAATTCTGGAAAGATTCCGTCACTACGCTGGCCGAAGTCGCGCGGGTTCTAAGACCCGGCGGCTGGACTGCCCTGGCGGTGCAGCCACGCAGCAAAGGCGCAACCGAAGACCACGCACATCAAGCCGGCCGCGGTTTGGCCGATGCAATGAAAAAAGCCGGCTTTTCCGAGGTGCACTGCGAATCGCGTCCGATGAAACCGGTGTCGACTGTCTGCGCGCTGGGCCGGAAATAGCCGCTAGCGCCGCGACTCCAGAAACAACTTCACGCGGGCCATGGCTTCTTCGAGAATTGGCCGATCCGATGCGTAACAGATCCGCACATTCCCCTCGCCGCCTGCTCCAAAAGCAACACCCGGAGCCAATCCGACCTTCGTTTCCATCAGCAATTGTTTACAGAACTCGTAGGAGTCCGTAACGCCGTCCACCTTCGCAAACAAATAGAAGGCGCCGTCGGGAACCGGAATCGTGACCCCGTTCACCTTGCTGAGCACTCCGAGACAGAAATCGCGATTCTCCCTGAGCTTGCATACCATCTGGCGCAGCAGATCCTCGCCCCAGAGCAGCGCCGTCTCGGCAGCCTTCTGGGCGAAGCCCGAGGCGCAGGAAACCGTGAACTCATTAAGCTGCGACGCCCGGCCGATCAGATCCTTGCGGCCCACCATCCATCCGAGCCGCCATCCCGTCATGCAGTAGGCCTTCGAGAAGGATTGGATCACCACGACGGCATCTCCCCGATTGCACTTCTTCAAAATCGACGGGGCGGCTCCCGATGGGACGCCTTTCGGCGCGGCGGCCGCCGTGATGGCCGGATAATAGAGCCTTTCATAAACCTCGTCCGCCATCAGCCAAAGACCATGCCGGCGGGTGAAGTCGAGCAGCCGCTGCTGCTCATCCTCCGTCGCCACGGACCCAAGCGGATTCGAAGGCGACGTATACAGCAACAACTTCGTGCGCGGCGTGACGGCGCGTTCCAACGCGTCAAAGTCTATGGCATAGCGTCCACGGTCGAGAACATACGGGATTTCGCGCGGCGTGCAGTTCGCCATCTGGATGATTGCCGATCCGTTGGGCCAGGACGGCGTCAACACAATGCCTTCGTCGCCTGGATCCAGCAGACACCGGATTGCAACATTCAGCGCCTGGACCCCGGAAGCGGTAATGGCGATTTCCGAGCTCGGGTCGAGTTCGACTGCATGCAGCTCGGCGTAATACCGCGCCAGCGACTTCCGCAGAGAGGGCAGACCTGCGTTTTCGGTGTAGAACGTAAAGCCATCGGCCATGGCCTTTTGTGCGGCGCGTTTAATGAAATCCGGCGTCGGGACGTTGGATTCCCCGAAGTAGAGTTTGAAAACTCCGTCCATCCCCATCGCGATTTCGGCAAGCTCACGAATTCTTGAATGGGGAACGGCGAGTGCGGAGGACGAAACAGTGGCAGGCATCTAGTAACTACTATTTTACTTGGATGCGACTGCGTATTCAGCGATCTCTTTCTTACCTGCGCGCGCCTTCACCACCGCCGCGATGATCAGCACCGCCACGACCGATCCCAAGCCCGCCACGAACATGTCTTCCTGGGAATCCCACATGTCTCCCTGCATACCCACAAATTCCTCGCCGCGCTGGGGCGTGAGAATGCTCGCCATGAACGCCTCCAGCATTTCGTAGATGGCGCTGAGCGCCAGCGTGCATTCCACCGGCAGGTAATACAGCCATCGGCCCTTTACGTTCAAGGCGCGCATGGCGATTTCCCGCATCGGATAGGCGAACATCAATCCAAAACCGAAGTGCGCCACGCGGTCGAAATCGTTCCTCTGCGTGTGCAGCAGCGGCTTCATCCACTCGCCCAAGGGAACGTCGGAATACTTGTAGTGCGCCCCGAACTCATGGAAACACAGGAACAGGAACATCAGCAGATAGGACAAATCGGAAAACACGAACCGCCGGTACAGAAAAAACATCAGCGGAAAGAACCCAAGAGCTACGGCGCCGTTTTCGAGAGCCCAATCGAAGTAAGTGTCCGGCCGATAAGCCGCAATGGCAAAGGCAGCGAATAAACCGATGCACATCCAGTGCAAAAACCGGTTTTCCCGAAAGCTGGGGTTACCCGCTGTTGAGGCAGTGGTCAAACACGCATTAGACAACGGTTGAGGGTCCGGCGGCAACCGGGGCTACCATGACTTGTGACTCTGCGCGCGCAAATCGAAAAGCGGAATCGTCAATGGCGTCTGTTTCACGAGTGGAATGCTGAGCAATCATCTGTCGAGCGTCCGCCGGAAGCAATTCTGGCTGACCTCACATGGCTCCTTCAATGGTTCCCTGAGGACGTGGTTCGATCTGACCCCGATCCGGAAAAGCATGGGATCGCAAAGATGCGCGCCGCGCTGGCACTGCTGTCTGGGCGATGACGGGGCTCGAAGCAGCTCTGATCGAGGTGGCTACACGATCCGCGTCACGGTTGAGGGTCTTCTGCTTATGAAACTTATCTCCGAGCGGGAAAAGGATCTTGCAGACGCTCGTGCGCCGGTCCGGCGATTTGGGAAGACCCTCGATCGCCAATACCTTTTGCCCAAACTTCAGGAGTTGGCAGAGGCTTTAGGTCGCCCGGACATCCTCGCGACGTTTCGCGACGTCTAACCCAACCGGTCCTTCGCGCCCATCAATTCTTCGATGTTGATCAGCTCGGTCGGATAATCGCCTGTGTAGCACGCATAGCAGTAATCCTGTTTCTCATCGCCCACAGCCTGGTGCAAAGCTTTGAGCGAAAGATATCCGATCGAGTCAGCCTCGACAAAGTTGCGGATCTCTTCCACGGTATTGTTCGCGGCGATCAGTTCCGCGAGGCTCGGGGTGTCGACGCCATAAAAGCAAGGCGATCTGGTCGGCGGGCAGGAGATCCGCAGATGCACCTCGCGCGCCCCAGCTCCGCGAACCATGCGCACGATCTTGCGGCTGGTGGTCCCGCGGACGATCGAATCGTCTACAAGAATGACCCGCTTGCCGTCGAGCAGGTTCCGCACCGGATTCAGTTTCAACTTCACGCCAAAATCGCGAATCGCCTGGGACGGCTCGATGAACGTCCGCCCGACGTAATGATTGCGGATCAGCGCCTGGCGGAACGGAATATCCGCTTCAGCCGCATATCCGATCGCCGCCGAGACCCCCGAATCCGGCACTGGTACGACGACGTCCGCATCCACGGGATGCTCGCGGGCCAGTAAACGCCCGAGCATTTCCCGCGATTGCTGAACAGGCCGCCCGAAAACGATCGAATCGGGCCGCGAGAAATACACGTGCTCGAACACGCAATGTGCATGCGCGCGAACCGGAGCATAGCGCTCGCGAGTAATCCCTTCCGGACCCACGATGACCATTTCACCGGGTTCGACGTCGCCCAGGTAAACCGCGTCGATCAGATCGAACGCGCAGGTTTCCGACGCGAATACGTAACAGGTCTGCCCGCCCGGCAGCGCCAGTTGCCCGAAGGCGAGCGGCCGGAACCCGTGCGGATCGCGGGCCACTAGAATCCGGTCTTCCGCCAGAAACACCAGCGAAAACGCGCCTTCCAGTTGGAGCATCGCTTCGCGCAATGCGCCGGCCAGAGTCCGTTCACGCGACCGGGCTACCAGATGCAGAATGACTTCCGTATCGCTCGATGCCTGGAAAATCGAGCCTTCGCGCTCAAGATCCCGCCGCAATTCTCCCGCGTTCGTAATATTGCCGTTGTGCGCAACCGCAATGCGTCCCTTATTGCATGCCACCGAGAAGGGCTGGGCGTTCAGTAGAACCGTATCCCCGGCCGTCGAGTAGCGCGTGTGCCCGATCGCGTGATCGCCCGGTAACTGGCCGAGCACTTCCGGGGTGAAAATCTCGGCGACGTGTCCCATCGACTTGTGGCAATGGATTTCGCGCCGGTCGCTCGAGCAGATTCCTGCGCTTTCCTGCCCGCGATGCTGCAAGGCATACAGGCCGAGATATGCCAGATTCGAAGCCTCGGGATGGCCGTAGATGGCGACTACGCCGCATTCATCGTGGAATTTATCGAGCATAGTTGGTAATTAAGCGTGAACAGGACTTTCGAGCGCGGTCTCCCAAACTTGGCGCAGTGACCGGGTTGCGCAATCAATCCACGTTACCGACTCGTTACAGATTCGTAATCGCTCCTTCATTGTAACGCCGATGCGTAGCGACTCTACGCCATGAGCGCGCGCAATGCGTTCCACTTCTTCAGGCGCGGCCGTCGACACCAGCACGCGTGATGGTCCTTCGTGAAACAACGCGAGTTCGGGTTTCAGATCGGTTGACAGGTCGATCGCCGCCCCAATGCCGTTGTAAGAGCATTCAGCCAGAGCTACAGCCAGCCCCCCGTCGCTCAGGTCGTGAGCCGATTCCGCAAAACCCTCTGATACGATCTCCCGAATCGCCTTCTGCACCTGCTTCTCGTAATCCATATCGAGCGCCGGCGGCAGACCCCACATTTTGTTCAAGACAACCTTGGCATACTGGGTCCCGCCGAATCGCGTGACATCCGGCGATCCCAGCCCGCCCAGCAAAATCACGGTCCGGGCTTCTTCCTTGAAAGGAATCGTTACCGGCATCGCCGTTTTCATCAGCCCCACGATGCCGATGACCGGGGTCGGCCAGATCGCTTCACCCAAGGTTTCGTTGTACAGACTCACATTGCCGCCGGTGATCGGAGTCTCGAAATGTCTGCACGCCTCCGACATCCCGTCGATCGCCTCCACCAGTTGCGCCATGATCTCCGGCCGCTCGGGATTTCCAAAATTCAAGTTGTTGGTGGCCGCGACCGGCAGCGCGCCCACGGTAGAAAGATTCCGGCAGCATTCCGCCACCACGAGCCGCGCTCCTTCACGCGGCGACAGCGCGCAATAACGGGCGTTGCCATCCAGCGACATCGCCACGCTGGTCCCGGTCTCTTTGATGCGCACGATCGCCGCATCGCCGCCCGGCCCCGCAAGCGTATTCGTGCGAACCGTGTAATCGTACTGCTGCCAGATCCACTGCTTTGAGCAGAGATCCGCCGAACCAACCAGTTTCAGAAGATCGCCCGAAAGATCGCCGCTTACAAATTCCGGGGCCTCCATCGGAGCCGGCCGGTACGGAGCTGCGTGATATGGCCGATCGTAAAGCGGCGCTTCGTCTGCGAGTTCGCGGTTGGGAATCTCGGCGACCACGACACCGTGATCCTTTACACGTAACATGCCGTCGTCCGTCACCCGCCCGATGGTGACGGCATCCAGCCCCCACTTCCGGAATACGGCGAACACTTCGTCCTCGCGACCCTTATCGGCAACGATGAGCATTCTCTCTTGCGATTCCGAGAGCATGATCTCGTATGGCCGCATCCCCGTCTCCCGCTGTGGTACTAGGGCCAGATCGATCTCCACGCCGGTTTCCGCGCGGCTTCCCATCTCGCACGTGGAACAGGTCAGCCCCGCGGCGCCCATGTCCTGAATACCAACGATCGCGCCAGTCTTCATGGCTTCAAGGCACGCTTCGAGCAGCAGCTTTTCCATGAACGGATCGCCGACCTGAACGTTCGGCCGCTTCTGCTTCGATTCTTCCGTGAATTCAGCCGACGCCATCGAAGCGCCGTGAATCCCGTCGCGGCCCGTTTTTGCGCCGACGTAAATGACCGGGTTACCTATTCCCGACGCGCGTCCGTAAAAAATCTCATCGTGCCGGAACACGCCAAGCGCGAACACGTTCACCAGCGGGTTCCCGTTGTAGGACGGTTCGAAGACGCATTCTCCGCCGACCGTCGGCACGCCGAAACAGTTCCCGTAATGCGAGATTCCGCTGACCACGCCCTCTAAAATCCTGCGATTGCGAGCGCCGTGCGCCGGATCGTCCAGGGGCCCGAACCGCAGCGCATCCATCACCGCGATCGGCCGCGCGCCCATCGTAAAAATGTCGCGCAGGATTCCGCCGACTCCGGTTGCCGCTCCCTGAAACGGCTCGATAAAACTCGGGTGATTGTGCGACTCGATCTTGAACGCGATGGCCCACCCGTCGCCGATATCGATGATCCCGGCGTTCTCGCCCGGCCCTTGCAGGACACTCTTTCCCTGCGTCGGAAGCTTCTTCAAATGAATGCGCGAGCTTTTATAGGAACAGTGCTCGCTCCACATCACGGTAAAAATGCCGACTTCGGTTTCGTTGGGTTCGCGCTTCAGGATGGAACGGACTTTATCCAGCTCGGCGGGAGTCAGATCGCTCATGCGGCGGCCGCAACCAGCGAGTGCACCATGCTTTCCAGAATGACCCGGCCGTCGGTCGAGCCCATCAGCACATCGGCGGCGCGCTCGGGATGCGGCATCATGCCCATCACGTTGCGGCGCTCATTGCAGATGCCGGCGATGTCGCGCAGCGAGCCGTTCGGATTATCGAGATATCGCGCAACCACGCGATCTTCTTTTTCGAGAGCATCGAGCGTGCGCTCATCGGCAAAGTAACATCCGTCGCCATGCGCCACTGGAATCTTCAATAACTGCCCGCGCGTAGCCGACGCTGTGAAAGGCGTATTCGTCGTCTCAATGCGCACGGTAACTTCGCGGCAGACAAACTTCAGATCCCGATTGCGCAACAGTGCGCCCGGAAGCAGCCCGCTCTCGACCAGAATCTGAAAGCCGTTGCAGACACCGAGCACCAATCCGCCATCGGTCGCGAATTTACGCACGGCGTTCATCACCGGCGAGAATTTGGCGATCGCGCCGCAGCGCAGATAATCTCCGTAGGAAAACCCGCCGGGCAGGATCACCGCGTCCACCTGGCCGAGCGAAGACGAATCATGCCAGATGAATTCGGCTTGCTGGCCAAGATTGTGAGTGACCGCGTACCAGGCATCGTGATCGCAATTGCTGCCCGGGAAGACGACGACACCGAAGCGCATGGGGAAACTTCAGTTTAACAAATTCGAAATTTTCAAGTGAACCCCGGTGAGTTGCTGCTCGAGCGCCGCGCGCATGATCATGGCGATGCGCTCCGCCGCCAGGGCCGGCTCCAGCCCGTCGGCGCGAATATTGGAAACGCAGTTGCGCTCGGCATCCGTTCGTCCGATGCGCGGTGACCACGTGAGATACGCGCCCAGGCTGTCCGGCGAGCTCAATCCCGGCCGTTCACCGATCAAAACGATCGCGAGCTTCGCCCCTAACCCCTCGCCGATCTCATCTCCAATCGCGACGCGCCCCTGCTCGACTACGCAGACAGGCGCGACTCGCCAATCTTCGATCAGCGGCTGCAGCGCCTCGATCACCCGAACCGCGTGTCGATGGACCGCGGTCGCGGAGAGCCCATCGACGGCAATCAGCGCGACGTCCCAGTCATCGCGCTTAAGCCTATTGGCCGAATCCGCGTTGAGCCGCCGCCCCAAATCCGGACGTCGTAAGTACGTCGCACGGTCGGTGGCAGCGCTGTGCAAAAGGACCGGTCGGAGAGAAGCGAACGCCGCAACATCGATATTCCGGTGCACCGCATCGCGGGCTTTGGCATGAGCCAGCTGGAACGCCAGCAGCTCGCGCGTCGGCAGGCTGTGCCCCGCCCGCCCCAGGGCGATCCGCGCCGCTGTCAGTTCCCGCAATTTCGTCCACGGATTCTCAATCACCTCAGCTCCCGACGGTCTTCACGCGGCGCCAATCGCCCGCTCAAACGCAGGCGGCAGCGCCCGCCCTGCTCGCAAACGAATGCCATCTTCCAAAATTCCCATCCGATCGAGCCACGCCTCAAACTCCGGGGCCGGCCGCAGCTTCAGCAGCGATCTCAAATACAAAGCGTCATGAAACGACGTGCTCTGATAATTCAGCATGATATCGTCCGCGCCTGGCACGCCCATGATGTAGTTGCATCCCGCGACGCCCAACAGCGTCAACAGCACGTCCATGTCGTCCTGGTCAGCCTCAGCATGATTCGTGTAACAAACGTCGCAGCCCATCGGCAATCCCAACAGTTTTCCGCAGAAGTGATCCTCCAGCCCCGCGCGCAGGATTTGCTTGCCGTCGAACAGATATTCCGGGCCAATGAACCCGACCACCGTATTCACCAGCAGCGGAGCATAGCGACGCGCCACGGCGTAGGCTCGCGCCTCACAGGTCTGCTGATCAAGCCCATGATGCGCGTTCGACGAGAGCGCGCTACCCTGACCGGTCTCGAAATACATGACATTCTGCCCGCGTTTCAACTGGCAGGCTGCTTGATACGCTTCGTCAAGAAGCGCAAGGTTGACGCCGAACGCGCGATTCGCCGCCTCCGTCCCGGCGATGGATTGAAACACCAGGTCCACCGGAGCCCCGCGCCGCAAAGCTTCCATTTGCGTGGTGACATGGGCGAGGACGCAGATCTGCGTGGGAATCTCAAGCGATTCCCGCACGCGATCGAGCATGCGCAGCAACCGCTCCACGCTCCCCACATCGTCCGACGCCGGATTTACGCCGATCACCGCGTCCCCGTTGGCGTAGAGCAGCCCATCGATAACGCTGGCCGCAATCCCGCGCGGATCGTCGGTAGGATGATTGGGCTGAAGCCGCGTCGAAAGCCGGCCCGCCAGGCCGATCGTGTCCCGAAAGCGCGTAACAACGCGACGTTTCGCCGCTACCGCGACCAGATCCTGCGCCCGCATGATCTTCGAAACCGCCGCGACCATCTCCGGCGTCAACCCAGCGCACACCGCCGCAAGTGTTTCGCCCGTGGTTTCCTCGTCCAGCAGCCATTCTCGAAATTCACCGACGGTCAGATGCGCGATGGGGGCAAACGCCGCGGCATCGTGCGAATCGCAGATCAGCCGGGTGACTTCGTCGGATTCGTAAGGGATCAGAGGCTCCGCCAGGAAACGCTTGAGCGGCGTATCCGCAAGCACCATCTGCGCGGAAACGCGCTCCTCCGCCGATTCGGCGGCGATTCCGGCCAATTCATCGCCCGACCGCGCCGGGCTCGCCTTGGCCAGAAGCGTCTTCAAGCCAACTGCCTCCCGTGACCGGCCCACCACCGCCATGTTCAACAAAACGCTAACACAGTTGCGAACTAGCTCGCCTGCCGGCGGCCTTGCCTTCCTGGTGCCTTGGCAATAGCATTAAGTTTTCTTTAACGAATGGCCGTCTGGGTGCATCTATGGGAGAGAGTTGCTGTGCGAGTCCTGCTTTAAGGAGATAGCGCGTGCGCTTAAGCGTCCGATTGAACTTGTCGCTGGTGGCCGGCGTGGCCGTAGTCTCGCTGGCGATCGCCCTTTATCAGACACAAAGCGAAACTGCCGGTCTTAAGCGGGATTTGGAACGTCAGACGGTTCTTGCGGCCGAAAATCTGGATCGTACAGCCGCTCCCTTGATCGCCATCGAAGCCTCGTCCCGGCTGCAAACCATGATCGACCGTTTCCAGGAGCGGCAGCGGCTTGCTGGCGTGGCGATATACGGCGCCGAAGGTCAGCCGCTGGCGACTACGCCGCAACTGGCCGATCGGATCGGCCGCGACGCGCTTCCCATTGGCCGGCAAAAATGGACAACCGGAGGCTTTGGCGAGTTCTTCCGCGGTCGAGGCAAACTCATGTACGGCTATGAGCTGCCCGTAAAGTCCGCCGACTCCATCGTGGGAGCCCTGACGGTTTTCAGCGACGCCGGTTACATCGAATCGCGGGAAGCATCGCTGTGGAAGAATGCTCTCACAGGTCTGCTTGTTCAGACCGTGCTGATCGTCAGCGTCACCATGCTGATTCTTCAGTGGAGCCTGCGGCGTCCGCTTGCCCGGCTCACGACCTGGCTCAGCGACGTCCGCCGCGGGCGAGCGGGAAGCACGCCCGTTCTGCCGCCCGAGGATACATTCGAACCACTACAGCGTGAAGTGGCGCGCCTGGCAACCAGCTTGACCGCCGCGCGCGCAGCCGCCGAGGAAGAAGCCCGCTTGCGCGATGCCGGCGAATCGCTATGGACCGCCGAACGATTACGCATCGCCATCCAGAGCAAGCTCGCGGATAGCCGTCTGTTTGCAATTTCAAATCGCGAGCCGTACGAGCACATTCGGCGGGACGGCGTGGTCGAGTGCACGGTTCCGGCGAGCGGCCTTGTAACCGCGCTCGAACCGGTGCTCCGCGCCTGCGACGGGACTTGGATTGCGCAAGGCACCGGCGACGCCGATCGCGAAACGGTAGATCAAAACGACCGGATCCGCGTACCGCCCGACCACTCGCAGTACACGCTCAGGCGCGTGTGGCTGACGGAAGAAGAAGAACAGGGCTTTTATCTGGGTTTCGCCAATGAAGGTCTGTGGCCGCTGTGCCACATCGCTCACACCCGCCCCACGTTTCGAGCGGACGACTGGGAGCAATATCGCAAAGTGAATCGCCGTTTCGCCGACGCCTTCTTGCAGGAAGCCGCGGGCGAACGGAATCCGCTGGTGCTGGTGCAGGATTACCATTTCGCGCTGGTCCCGAGAATGATCAAGGAAGCCCGGCCCGATGCGCGCGTGGCCATTTTCTGGCACATCCCCTGGCCGAATCCGGAAGCGTTCGCGATCTGCCCCTGGCAGCGGGAGCTGCTGGACGGCCTGCTGGGCGCCGATCTGATCGGTTTCCACGTCCAATCGCACTGCAACAACTTTCTGGATACCATCGACCGGACTCTGGAATCGCGCATCGACCGCGAGCGCTTCGCCGTCAATCGCGGCGGCCGGTTTACATTTGTCCGCCCGTTCCCGATCAGCGTTGGATTCACCAACGGTTTCACCTCGCCCGACACGAGTTACTCCGAGCGGGCAGCGTTATTTAATGGCTTGGGCGTAGAGGCGTCGATGCTGGGCGTCGGCGTCGATCGGATCGACTACACCAAGGGCATTCCCGAACGTTTTCGCGGCATCGAGAAGTTTTGTGAGAAATATCCGGCTTATCGACGCCAATTTACGTTCGTGCAAATCGGCGCGCCCAGCCGCACGCACATCAAGCGGTATCACGACTTGATGAGCGAAGTGGAATCGGAAGCGGATCGCATCAACGCGCGCTTTCAGACCGGTGACTGGAAGCCGATCGTGTTTCTGCCGCGCCATCACAGTCACGAGGAGATTCTGCCGTACTATCGCACCGCCGACGTTTGCATGGTGACGTCGCTGCACGACGGGATGAATCTGGTGGCCAAGGAATTCATCGCAGCCCGCAACGATGAGCAAGGCGCCCTGATCCTGAGCAAGTTCACCGGCGCCAGCCAGGAACTCGTGGATGCGCTGCTGGTAAATCCGTACGATACGGAAGAACTGGCGGATGCGATCTATCGCGCGCTTGCCATGGCCCCCGCCGAAAAGCGCGCGCGCATGGCCCGCATGCGCACTTATGTCCGCGAGCACAATATCTACCTATGGGCGGGTAATCTGATCTCCGAACTCGCGTCCATTCGGCTGGACTCGCCGGAACGAGTCGCGCGGATGCCGCGGCGCGATGAGCCACATCTTCTCGCTGGCGTCGGCTGAGGCATTTTCTACCCGGAAAGACTTACTTCAGCCCCGCGTTACAACGCGTGGCATTCATAAGCCTCAGCAACTTGCGACGGCACGTCGATTGCGATTTCAAGCGCGAAGGAGTTTTTCATGTTTGGCGATGTAACCGTTAAGCCCCGTGAAACTCATCTCGATGACGACGCTTCAAGCAGTCATGGGGTCCTCCACAACCTGGCTTGGCTGATGCTGATTCTCGTCATCGCCGGAGGGGCGTGGTATGCCTTTCCGATTCTTAAACAATACAAAGTGGAATTCGCCCATCTGATCGGCGTGCAGAGGGTCGTCGACAGCATGGGCGATCAGGTTAAGGAGACGAACGCGAAGGTCCAGGCCTGGGCAAGCGATCAGCAGACTCTGCGCGACCAATTTGACAAGCTGCGCGCGACGACTCATTCCCAGCTTGATGCCGCAGTGAGAATAGCGGAAGTATCCTCCGCCCAGGCGTACCGCCGCATGGAAAGTCAGATTGAAGAGCGATTGCAAGGCGTCCAGACACGGCTGGCACATCTCGAGTCCGCGAGCGATACCGAGCAGACCCGCATCGCGAAACTCCAAGAAGAGCTCGGGCAAGCCCAGCGCGATGCCGCCCAGGCTCGCTCCGATGTAGCCAGACAAGCCGACGAGCTTGCGGCCGTGCGGCGCCAGGTAGAGGAAAGCGGCGCCGCGCGAGATCGCGAGCTTGCGGGCGTGAAGCAAACGCAAGAAGCGGCCCGCCGCGACGTGAGTGCGATTGAGCAGAAACTGGCCGTGCAGCGCGTGGATTTCGAAGTCACGAAAAACCACAGCCGGCAGCTTGCCGAAGGAATCTCGCTCGGGATCACCGGTACGGACGTGTCTCGGAGAAATGTGAACGGCTGGATGTGGGTGATGCAGGACCGGCGCACCATTTGGCTGAAGAATCAGAACGCGCAGCAGCCGGTAGTATTCTACGGCGTTCAAGACGGGAAGAAGCGCGAGTTGGTTATCACGAACGTGACCAAGGGCTCGGTTACCGGCTATCTTTTGTTGCCCGGCGCGGAGCGCGCGAAGGCCGATTCCACAACGGCCGGACCCGGCGAATGATGTTAGAATAGGGCTTCCGGAGCTCGTAGTGGATCGACAAACCCGTAAAAATCTAAAAAGCGACAAGTTTGCCCAGGAAGTCACCCATACTTTCGAATTTGTTTCCGAGCATCGCAACGAAGTGGTTCGTTACGGCTCGATTGCCCTGGGCGTAATCATCGTGGCGGCGGCGATTTTCTTTTATATGCGGCATGAGGCAACCGTCCGGGAAGAGGCGTTGGCGCAAGCGCTCCGTATCGATCTGGCAAACATCGGCGCCAACCCGCAACAGCCGTCCGCGATGACGTTCCCGACCGCCGAGGAAAAGGAAAAGGCGCGCCAAAAGGCGTTTAGCGAGATTGCGGCGAAGTATCACGGCTCGCAGGAAGGCTCCATTGCCGCGATGTATCTCGCCTCTGATGTCGCCGACAAAGGCAATCTGGCGGATGCCGAGAAGCGCTACAAGGACATCATGGATTCTGCCCCCAAGGCCTACGCGGCGCTGGCTCGCATGGCGCTGGTGCAAATTTACCAGGCGCAGGGAAAGACCGCCGACGCCGAGA
The DNA here is from genome assembly GCA_035308605.1 of Bryobacteraceae bacterium. Taxonomy (GTDB): domain Bacteria; phylum Acidobacteriota; class Terriglobia; order Bryobacterales; family Bryobacteraceae; genus Palsa-187. Next base: position 9,443 of record DATGGL010000375.1, on the reverse strand, counting down.
AACTCCTGAAGGAACAGATCGCGAATCCGACCTCGACGGTATCCAAGGAACAGGCGACCATCCAGTTGGCGGTGCTGCAAGCCAAGGCGGATCCTTGCGCCGCGCGCAAGGTGCTGGAGCCGATGCGCACGGACCGGACGGCGATCAGCCGCGCGGCGGTGCAGGCTCTCGGCGATATTCACGCCGATAACTGCCCCAAATAGGTGCCGGCCATCGGGCAGGCGCTGCGCCTGTGAAGAGCCCCCTCGCCCATCTCCGTTTTCCAGTCGACCAGGCCCGCGGGCGCCGGTATCCCGAGCTTCCCCATCCCTATCGCAACGAGTTTCAGCGCGACCGTGATCGCGTGGTGCATGCGCGCGCGTTTCGGCGCCTGGAAAACAAGACCCAGGTCTTTACGCCCGGCCTTTCCGATCATTTCCGCAACCGCCTTACGCACACGATCGAGGTATCGCAGATCGCCCGAACCGTCGCCGGCGTCCTCGGGCTGGATGAGGACCTGACGGAAGCGTTAGCGCTGGCCCACGACATCGGTCATCCTCCGTTCGGCCATGCCGGAGAAGAGGAACTCGACCGATGCATGCACCGCTACGGCGACCGCTTCGATCACAATTTGCACGCGCTTCGCATCGTCGAGTCTTTCGAGAATCCCTACGCGCGCTTCCCGGGGCTGAACCTGACTTTCGAAGTGCGTGAGGGCATCGTGAAACACTCGCGCGATTTTGCCGCGGGCGAGAGTGCGGAACTCGACGAGTATTTGCCCGGAATGCGCCCGCCACTCGAAGCGCAGCTTATCGATCTATGCGATGAGATCGCTTACAACTCCGCCGACCTCGACGATGCCTATTTCGCCGGCATGCTACGGCTGGAGGACGCGAGCCGCAACGTCGACAAGGTTCGTGAGCTTGAAGAGATCACGAATATGCACTTTCCGGGCGCGCCCGAGCGGGTGCGGGTGCATGAGATCGTGCGCGGCCTGATCAACTGGCTGGTCTCGGGTCTTATGGAAGGAACCTTAGCCGCGGCATCGGATCTCGGAACCATCGACGACATTCGTTCCAGCCCGCGGAGGGTCGCGCGGTTTTCGCCAGAAACCTCCACTGGTACTACACAGCTCAAGGGACTACTGCGCAGCGCCGTCTACGAATCGGACCGTCTGGTGGAAGCCCGCAAACTTTCGGTGGTTCGCATTCGCGCGCTTTTCGATCTCTTCATGCAACAACCCGAGTTGTTGCCTGTCAACTACTTAGAAGAGACGAAGGATCAGCCCGCGCACCGCCGCGTGTGCGACTACATCGCGGGAATGACGGACCGGTTCCTGGTGCAAACATGTGCGCAGATGAATGTTCCATAGGCCGGTCGAAAGAAAACAGTCAACTTTTGGTCTGGTTGAGCGTTTAATAGAAGAGAGGCAAATTGGATGCGGAAGTCTTTCGCGTTATGGTTGACTTTTTTCTGCGCGCTAGCGGTTTCCGCGCGCACGATCAAAAAGAAACCCGAGATCGACTACACGCAATTTCAGAAAAAGCTTTCTAAAGACGAGCAGGTGCTGCATGCGCTTGACCGTTTGACCTTTGGCCCACAGCCGGGCGATCTCGAAGCGGTGCAAAAGATCGGACTTAAGAAATGGATCGATCTTCAGCTTCATCCGGAACGCATCAAGGAAAATCCCGAACTCGTAAGAAAGCTTCAGCCTCTCGAATCGCTGCGCATGTCGCAATCGGAGACCGCGGCTGCTTATCCGCCGCCGCAGCTTATTCGAGCCGTCGCCCAGGGACGCCAGCCGCTGCCTGAAGATCCGGTTGCAAGAGCGGCCGTGGAGCGCCAGGCCCGTCGTTTCAAGATCAAGAAAGACGGCAAGGACGACAGTCCGATGGAACCTGTAATTCCCCTCGATCAACTGCTGAGTCGCGACAAGATCCGAACGCTGCGGACCGGCACGATCGATCAGAAACGGGAGCTGCTTGAGTCCATCCCTGAAGAATCGATCGACGATGTGGTGATCGCGATGCCTGCGGGCATGCGGAACCAGTTGATGGCATCGGCGAGTCCCATGCTACGCCGAAGACTATTGCTTGCCAATTCGCCTCAGCAGGTGGTGTTTTACGACCTGGCGGAAGCGAAGCTCTATCGCGCCATCCTGAGTAACCGCCAGCTCGAAGAAGCGCTGGTCGATTTCTGGTTCAATCACTTCAACGTCTTCTTCGATAAAGGCGCGGACCGCTTCATGATCCCGAGCTATGAGCGCGAGGCGATCCGTCCGCATGTGCTGGGCCATTTCCGCGATCTCCTCGAAGCGACCGCGTCCAGCCCGGCGATGCTGTTCTATCTCGACAACTGGCAAAGTGTGGCTCCCACAGTCACGCGCCGGCCCAACGGAAATCGCCCGCAGCGCGGCCTGAACGAGAATTACGCGCGTGAGTTGATGGAGCTTCACACGCTCGGCGTGGACGGCGGATATACGCAGAAGGATGTCACCGAAGTCGCGCGCTGCTTTACGGGCTGGACCATCAAGAATCTCCAACAGGGCGGCGGCTTTACGTTCAATGAACGGGTCCACGACAAAGGCGAGAAGATCGTGCTGGGTTTCAAGATCCCGGCAGGCGGCGGCAAGGAAGACGCGGAGAGAGTTCTCGACATCCTGGCCACTCACCCGTCCACGGCGAAATTTATCTCGATCAAGCTGGCGCAGAGGTTCGTGGCCGATAATCCGCCGCCGGAATTGATCGCCCGCATGGCGAAAACGTTCCAGCACTCGCACGGCGATATTCGCGAAGTGATGAAGACCATGCTGACGTCGAAGGAATTTTTCTCGGCGGGCGCGTATCACGCGAAGGTGAAAACGCCCTTCGAGATGATCGCAAGCGCTGTTCGCGCCACCGGAGCGCAGGTCGATTACGCGTTCCCGCTCGCGCAGCAGATCGGACAGCTCGGCGAGCCGTTGTACAAGAAGCTCGAACCGACGGGTTATTCGAGCGCCAATGCCGAGTGGGTCAGCTCGGCATCGTTACTCGGCCGTATGAACTTTGCGCTGTCGCTCACGCAGAACAAGGTCCAGGGCGTACGGGTCGACCTCGGCCGCTTCGTCGACGATCCCGTCGAAACTGCGCGGCAGGTTTTGTTCACCGACGCGACGCCGCAGACTCGCGACGCCATTGCAAACGCGCTAACCAACGAAAAGGCGAAGAATCCGGGCGCGCCTACGCCAGCATTGGTGGCTGGTCTGGTGATCGGTTCCCCCGATTTTCAGAGACGGTGAATGGAGTACAGCATGAATCGTCGAATCTTTCTCAAGAGCTCCGCGCTGGCGATGGTTGGGGTTGGGTCGACTCCGGCGTGGCTGTCGCGCGCGCTTTACGCCGCGGATGCTCCCAGCCCGCGCAAGAAAATCCTGGTTGCGATCTTCCAGCGCGGCGCCGTCGATGGTTTGAACGTGGTCGTCCCGCATGGAGAGAAGCGCTATTACGAATTACGCCCGACGATCGCGATCCCACGACCTGACGGAACCGCGGATTCCGCCATCGATCTGGATGGATTCTTCGGTCTGCACCCTTCGCTAAAGGCGTTGAAGCCGGTTTACGATTCCGGCCACTTGGCAATTGTAGACGCCGTCGGTTCGCCCGATCCCACGCGATCGCACTTCGACGCCCAAGACTACATGGAATCCGGCACCCCCGGCCGCAAAGCGACCTCGGACGGCTGGCTCAATCGGGCTCTGCCCGCGGAAACGGAACCGAAATCGCCGGTACGGGCGATCAGCTTCAGCGCCGACCTTCCGCGCGCCTTGCGCGGCCATAACGAAGCCGTATCGATCAACAACCTGAACGATTTTCAGGTGCGCGATCCGCGCGGTGCGTCGACGTTCGAATCGATGTACGCGAACACCACCGATAAAGTGCTGAACGGCACCGGTCGCGAGACGTTCGAGGCCGTGAAGCTGATGCAAGCGATCCAAAAGCAGTCATACACGCCTGCCAATGGCGCCCGTTATTCGAACGGCCGCCTGGGCCAATCGATGAAGCAGATCGCGCAGCTCATCAAGAGCGACGTCGGACTGGAGGTGGCGTTCACCGACGTCGGAGGCTGGGATACGCACGTCAATGAAGTCGGTCCCAAGGCTAGCGTCGGCCAGCTTGCGAATCTCTTGAACGATCTGGGCCAATCTCTGGCCGCCTTCTATCAAGACCTGGGCGATCGGATGGCGGACGTCACCGTTGTCACGATGAGTGAATTCGGCCGCACAGCCCGCGAAAACGGCAATCGAGGTACCGATCACGGCCACGCGAACGTGATGCTCGCGTTGGGCGGCGATATCAAGGGTGGTAAGGTCTACGGCCAATGGCCCGGCCTCGCGCAGGAACAGCTCTACGAAAATCGCGATTTGAACCTGACCACCGATTTCCGTGACGTCCTCGGCGAACTGGTTACCCGTCACCTCGGTAATCGCCAGGTGGCGGCGGTATTCCCGGGATATGACAAGCCCAGGTTTCCCGGTTTACTTGGATAACTGCGCCGTAACCAGCTTCCAGATCGGGATCAGAATCGTCGGGATCGCCACCAGCAGTAGCACGCCAACTCCGCAAATCAAAAGGACTTGCCACAACTTTAGCCGTACGACCAACCCGGTCTTCGGCGGCGGGATTTCGGCTTTCGGGAGCCCGTTAACGGCCCGCGTGTGGAACATTCCGGCCAGAAGTACGCGATCCGTACACTCCTGGCAATCGACCAAGTGCGCCTCGAACGCAACGCGCTCCTCCGGCCGCAGCGCATTGTCGACATAGCGCTCAGCCACCGAAAGCTCGTCGATATAACGGTGGTCCATCGTGGGACGTATGAGTCCTCAACGATCTATCGATCGCTTTGAGGGTATTAAGTAGGACCGTCTAAGTGCAAGCTGTCGATTCTCGGCCGGTATGGTAAACTATTCAAAAGAAACAGGAGCTTATTGAGATGGCGAAGATGTGTGAAGTTTGTGGCCGCGGTCCTCAGTTTGGAAACCGCATCAGCCACGCCCACAACGTGACGAAGCGGCGCTGGAACATCAATCTTCAGCAGGTGCGCGCCATGGTCGGCGGCGCGGCCAAGAAAATCCGCGTTTGTACGTCATGTATCAAAAGCGGCAAGATCCAGAAGGCCGCGTAGTCGTTAGTCCAGAACCTTTTTCTTCTTAATCCAGTCGATCATCAGGTCTCGAATCAGCAGGCCGGAGTTTGTAAACACGATCCTGCTTTTCGCAAACTCCACGGTCGCGACGAAATCGACGGTCGCGAAGGTGTACTCGCGGTCCGGGTCGATGGAGCGGCCGCCAGCTACCGCTTTCGGGAGCTGGCTTCCCTTACATTTCGCGGTGACCACATAATCTTCGAACGGCAGCACGTTCCAGACATTCCGCGCCAGAAGCTGGCCGGCCGGGATGACGTCACGAACGCCGCCGTGGTTCATGTAGGCGAGATCGGAATGCGTTTCTTCCTGCATGGCCTTCTCGATCAGGACGCGCAGATCGTCGACCGAGAGTGACCGTTTTGATTCCCCAACCGGCACGTCCACAATTTTCGACGCCTTACTTTCCCATTGCGCAACCGAACGAGCCACGTCCGCCGCGGGCTCGATTTTCTTCGAATCGATCGGAATCCGGGTCCACTCGGCGGATTTTATACTGTGGGTCGCTACGTTGACCTGAAGATCCAGACGTCCAAGTTCCACTCCATAACCTCGAAGCAGCACACCTACCCGACCGTCCACTCGCCTCATCTCCGTAAGTCCGCGATGGTCGTGACCCATCACCACAACCCCGACCTCCGGCACGTCCCGCAGAATTTCGTCGCCCTCCTGATCTTTGATGTGGCCCAATACGACGATCAAATCGGCGCGATCCTTTACTTCCGCCACATACTTACGGATCGTCTCGATCAACGGTGCAACATGCCAAGGGCCCGCGTCCTTTGGGGTGACGAGCGTCCCCATCATGTCGCCCATAACCACACCGATCACAGCGACACGCATCCCGCCGGCATTTAGAATGACGAATGCTTTTCCAGTGATGGGGTTGCCCGCGTCATTGACTACATTTGCAGACAGCACCGGGTACTTCGCGATCTTTGCGAATTTCTGGACGCTGCGCCATCCGTAATCGAATTCGTGATTCCCAATGACAGCCGCGTCGAATCCGAGTCCGTTGCCGATTTCATAAACCGGCACCCCGTGGAATAGTGTCGATACTGGAGTTCCCTGCACCAGGTCGCCCGCATTCAAGTAGAGGCACGCAGCACAGCGAGAACGCTCCTGACGGACAGTCGCCGCCAAGTACGCGAATCCGCCAGCGCCCGTTGCGTCGGGCAACAAATGCGCGTGCAGATCGTTCGAGTGGAGAATGGTGAGCGGCTGAACCCGATCCTGCGCCAGCAATGGCGCGAGAGCCAGCAGCCAGAGGCACGCGCGGCGGGTTATTTCCACGTGACTTTGAGAGGTTCAGCCCGCTCGCATGCCATCGAATCCGTCACGCCGGAAGAAATTTGCGCGCAGGCATTCGTGGTTGCCGTGCGCAGCGCGAATTCTTTCGTCGATCCCGAAGCCGTGCGGCACGCGCTGTTCCCGTTGAACTGCATGCACACCTCGACGCGCTGGCCGCCCAGGCTGCTCATGGTCGAATAAACGATCAGTCCCAATAGCGCCGCGAAAAGAAGAATGCCGACGAGTACAGGTTTCTTCATCTTGCCTCCCCCTGCACCGCGACGGTTTCGGTGAAGAAGGCCCCCATGTTCCGGAACTTTTCGTATCTTTCGTCGATGAGCTGCTGCGGTGTCATCCCGGAAAGCTCCTGCAAAGCCACCCGCAGAATCAGGCCCACGGCTTCCGCGGCATTATCTGGATCCGAGTGCGCGCCCTCGCCCGGTTCCGGCACGATCCCGTCAATCAACCCCAGCTCCAGCAAATCCGCCGCCGTCATCTTCATCGCGGCCGCGGCCTGCGGAGCCTTGCCGGCATCGCGGTAAATGATGGCCGCGCAGCTCTCCGGCGAAATTACGCTGTAAACCGCATTCTCCAGCATGTAGATCCGGTTGCCGACGCCCATCGCAAGCGCGCCGCCGCTGCCGCCTTCGCCGATCACGATAACGATAATCGGGACACCCAGCCGCGACATCTCCCGCAGATTATTCGCGATCGCTTCGGCCGTTCCGCGCTCTTCCGCTTCTTTGCCCGGATAAGCCCCCGGCGTATCGAGCAGCGTTACGATCGGGCGCGAAAACTTGGCCGCCAGCTCCATCACACGGATCGCCTTGCGATAGCCCTCCGGCCGGGGCATTCCCCAGTTGCGAAGAACCTTTTGCTTGGTATCGCGCCCTTTCTGCTGGGCAACGACCATCACGGGACGGCTGTCGAACCACCCCATCCCGGCGACAATCGCGTGATCGTCGGCGAAGGCCCGATCGCCGTGCAGCTCGTGAAATCCGGTAAACAGGCGCTGCACGTAGTCGAGCGAATGAGGGCGTTTTGGATGACGGGCGAGTTGAACTCGTTCCCAACTCGGATTACTTGGCTGCGGCGAAGGGGAATCGTCCATGAATTAGCGGCTTCGAATCAGCCCGCCAGAACTTCCATCGCTTCGGCGCCGCAGATGCGGGCGATTTCAGCGCAGAATTCCTTGTCCGGGCGAACTTTGGCCGTCACGTCCAGGATAACCGAGAAGTCCCTCGGCTTTTCGATTCGCAGCCGGACCTCCGTTTCGCCGGGCTTGCCGTCGAAGAGGCGCCGCAGTGCGTCGGCCCGATCCGAATTGCTGGCGCCGTTGACCGAAACGCGGATCGAGATCAAAGAAGGATGGCTCACGCGCGCCACTTCCAGCGGAACGATGTCCTGAACGGAGATCTTCGGCGGCGCGTTTTCCTCGGGCAGCACCAGCCCGCGAACCAGCACGGCCTTATCTTCCGCCATCAACGGCAGCAGCCGTTCATATTGAGTGGAAAACACCATCGCCTCGGCCGAACCTTCCAGATCCTCGATCAGCATCGCCGCCCAGAGCTTGCCTTCCTTGCTGCGTTTCCGCTGGACGCCCGTCAAAATCCCGCACAGCGCGACCTCGGTGCTCTTGGCGAGCCCTTCGAGTTGCGAGGTCGTGTGCGTCGCGAGTTCCTTCACCTTATCGATGTATTGATCAAGCGGGTGGCCGGTAATATAGATCCCGAGCGTCTCGCGCTCTCCGAAAAGCTTCTCCTGCCCGGTCCAGTCCTTGACGTTCGGCAGCGGATGCTCGGCCGCCGGCTGTTCTTCCATCAGCGAAGCGAATAGACCGGACTGCCCGCTCGCCCGATCCCTGGATGCCCGCGCGCCCGTTTCCATCGCACTGTCGATCGCCGCAGTCAGCTGCGCCCGAGTTCCTTCTAACGAATCCATGGCTCCGGCCTTGATGAAACTTTCGATCATCCGGCGATTCACCGCACCCAGGTCGACACGTTCGCAAAAATCGTAAATCGAGCCGAAGAGTCCGCCTTCCGTACGCGCCTTGACAATCCATTCCACCGCCGACGCGCCGACGCTCTTGATCGCGCCCAGGCCAAACCGGATCCCCGATTCCGAGGCGTTTTCGACCGGCGTAAAGTCGAAATCCGAAGAGTTCACATCCGGTGGGAGCACGCGAATCCCCATCTCGCGACATTCGTTGATGTACTTCACCACCTGCGACGTATTGCCGGTCTGCGAGGTCAGCAGAGCCGACATGAATTCCAGCGGATAATGCGTTTTCAGGTAAGCAGTAACAAACGCCAGGTACGCATACGCCGCCGAGTGCGACTTGTTGAAGCCGTACCCGGCGAACTTCTCCATCAGATCGAAAATCTTTTCGCTCTTGCGCGCGGGGTGCCCATTTGCTTTCGCGCCTTCGATAAATCTGGCGCGCTGCTTGGCCATCTCCTCAAGCTTTTTCTTTCCCATGGCGCGACGCAGCAAATCGGCTTCGCCCAGCGAATATCCCGCCAGGCGATTCGAAATCTGCATGACCTGCTCCTGGTAGACCATTACGCCGTAGGTCTCTTCCAGGATTTCCTTCATTTCCGGCAGATCGTAAACGACTTCCCGGCGGCCATGCTTCCGATCGATAAAGTCGTCGATCATGCCCATCGGACCTGGCCGGTACAGAGCGTTCAACGCGCACAGATCCTCAAGACGATCCGGCTGATAGCGGCGCAAAATGTCGCGCATGCCCGGCGATTCAAACTGGAACACGCCGCTGGTGTAGGCTTTGCAGAAGATTTCGTAAGTGCCCGCATCATCGAGCGGTAAGTCCTCGGGCACCAGCCGCACACCGTGCCGCTTTTCGATCAGCTTCAAAGCGTCGTCGATGAGCGTGAGGGTGGTCAGGCCCAGGAAATCCATCTTCAGGAACTGGAGTTTCTCCAGCGCGCTGCCATCGAACTGGGTGACAATTTCGTCGCGATTGGTGCGATAGAGCG
>DATGGL010000374.1:0-4311 GCA_035308605.1 Bryobacteraceae bacterium | reverse complement strand
CTTCCAGAAATCCGGTGGCTTTCTCGCGCCCAGCAGCCTCGCCTACGACGACAGTGAGTGGGCGGCGGTGGACCTGCCGCACGATTGGGTGATCGGGTTACCGTTCAAGAACGATCCCGCGCTGGCGAGCAAGGGCAGCTATCCTCTGGGACGCGAATATCCCGAGACCAGCGTTGGCTGGTACCGCCGCGTTTTCGACGTTCCCGCCTCCGATGCCGGCCGCCGGATCTCGCTTGAGTTCGACGGCGTTTATCGGGAAACGATGGTCGTGTTCAACGGCTATTACATCGGACGGCACAGCGGTGGCTACGATCCTTTCAGCTTCGATCTGACGGATTTCGTACTGCCGGGCACGCCGAACGTTCTGCTGGTCCGCGTGGATGCGACCCTGAGCGACGGCTGGTTCTACGAAGGCGCCGGAATTTACCGGCACGTCTGGCTGGTGAAGAACCACCCGGTGCATGTGAAGAAATGGGGCACGCTCGCCACCGCCAGGGTGCAGCCGGGATCGGCCGCAGTCTCGATCCGTTCGGAAATTGAAAACCATTCGAAAAGTACGGCGAGCGTCCGCGTGATCTCGACAGTTTTCGATCCCGCCGGCAAGGAGGCCGGAAAAGCGGCCAGCGCCGCGTCCCCGATTCCGCTCCTGAATGAGAGGGCTTTTGAACAGACGCTGGCGATCCGGCAGCCGGCGCTGTGGTCGCTCGAGCAACGAAATCTGTACAAGCTGGTGACCGAGGTGGAGTCCGACGGGCGCGTGACGGACCGCTACGAAACGCGCTTCGGGATTCGGGATCTGAAGTTCGACCCCGACCGGGGATTCCTGCTGAACGGCAAGGCGGTGAAGGTCAAGGGCACCTGCAACCATCAGGATCACGCGGGCCTCGGCGTGGCTTTACCCGACGCCGTGCAGTATTTTCGCGTACGAAAACTTCAGGAAATGGGATGCAATGCCATCCGCACTTCGCACAACCCTCCCACGCCCGAGCTGCTCGACGCCTGTGACGAACTCGGCATGCTGGTGCTGGATGAGACGCGCATGCTGTCCTCGAATCCCGAAGGCATCGCTCAGTTTGAAAACGTGGTGCGGCGCGATCGTAATCATCCCAGCGTCTTCATCTGGTCGATGGGCAATGAAGAGAGCATTTCGATCACGGAAACCGGCCGCAATATTCTCACCTCGATGAAGCAGGCGGCGCTGAAACACGACAGCTCGCGGCCGATATCGATCGCGCCGCCGCCGGCCGGGGATTACATGGGCAAAGGCGGGCTCATCGTCTGCGACGTCATGGGCTACAACTATGCCGACCCGGAAGCCGAAGCCTGGCACAAAAAGAACCCAGGAATCGCTATCCTCGGGACGGAAAACGTGAGCGCCGTCGGCACGCGCGGCGCGTATGCGACGGACCCGGCCAAGGGAACCGTCGGCTCCTACGATCCATACACAACCACGGGCCGCGCGTCGGCGGAAGGCTGGTGGCGGTTCGTCAGCGCAAGACCGTATATCTCCGGCGGTTTCGTATGGACCGGATTCGATTACCGCGGTGAGCCGTCGCCGTATCAGTGGCCGAACATCAGCTCCCAATACGGAGTGATGGACACCTGCGGATTCCCGAAGGATACGTTCTTCTATTACCAGTCCTGGTGGACCGAAAAGCCGGTGCTGCATTTATTCCCGCACTGGGACTGGCCGGGGCTGGATGGAAAAGAGATCGCCGTATGGGTGTACTCGAATCTGGACCGCGTCGAGTTGTTCCACAACGGCCAGAGCCTGGGCGCCAAGGAAATCCAAAAGGACCAGCACCTGGCCTGGAACGTGAAGTACGCTCCGGGCGTCATCGAGGCGCGAGGCTATAAAGACGGCAAGCAGGTGATGGCCGCGAAGCGCGAAACCACGGGACCGGCAGCCAAACTGGTTCTGCGGCCCGACCGCAAGGAGATCTCGGCTAACGGCGAGGACGCTGCGATCTTCGTGGTCGAGGTCCAGGACGCGATGGGCCGAGTTCTGCCGGTGACGGACAACCCTGTCACGTTCAAGGTGACGGGTCCGGGCGAGTTGATCGGCACCGGAAACGGGGACCCCACCAATCACGAACCCGATCGAGGATCATCGCGAAAGGCGTTCGCCGGGTTGTGCATGGCGATCGTGCAGTCCGCCAAGACCGCCGGCAACATCCAGGTTGAGGCGACATCTCCAGGTTTGACGGCGGCGACGGCGACCATTGCGAGTAAAGCGGTTCGGCTTCGTCCACAGGCGCACGTCTGGGAACGCGAAGTTCCCACGGGAGGCGGCATCACGGGGTTGTGGCGGCCGGTGAATGCGCGGGCCGCGCAAACCGGGAATCCCATGACGTTGGCCGCTGGCAACGTCGACTCCGTCTACACGTTCCGTCAGAACGCCGCGGTCTTGACCGGCTTGGTCGAATCCTCGGGCGGCGGCGGATTCGGCCCCGGCGGAGGAGGCGCGGGCGGCGGATCCATCGAAGACGGCAAAATCGACGGCTCGAACATCTCGTTCCGGGCAGGGCCGACGACCTACACGGGTACGATCAACGGAGAGCAGATCGAGCTGCGCGTAAGTCCACCGGCCGGCCGCGGACGTCGCGGCGGACCTCCGGCGGCAGACACGGGACCGCGCCCGGCGATCGGACCGCCGCCCGACGGCTCCGATCCGTCGTTCCCCGCTGGCGGACGCGGTGGTCAGCCGCCCACTGCTCTGGTGCTGCGGCGAACGCGACGTTGATATTCTTACAGGAAAGCGTGGATCAAACGACGCTGCGTGTTCTTCAGGGTCAGATGCGCTGAATCCAATTGCTTTACTTTCTCCCGCAGGCCGCGCAGAAGAGTGGCGCGCTCGACACCGCTGCGGGTGGCGAGCAGAAGCTGTTCGTTGTCCCACGGTTTTTCGAGGTATTGAAACAACGCGACCTCATTGATCGCTTCAATGGCGCTGGTCACGTCGGCGTGGCTGGTGAGGAGAATGCGGCTGGTCTCCGGACGGACCGCTTTGACCCGTTTTAGCAGATCGAGCCCGCTCATCCCGGGCATCCGATAGTCCGAAATCACGCAGAGGTGAGTGATCCCGGCCGTCCGCCAACCATGCCAAGAGATGGTCAAGCCGCGACTGTCGCAGCGGCAGTGAAAAATGCCAGCAGGTCCGCGTTAACCGTGGCCGCTTCCGTGGTCGGCATACCGTGGGGGAAGCTCTTGTAGCTTTTGAACGTCGCGTTCTTCAGCAACTTCGCGGATCGCGGACCGGAAGCAGCGTACGGCACGATCTGATCGTCCTCGCTATGGATAACCAGGACCGGAACGTTGATCTTCTTCAGATCCTCCGTAAAATCCGTTTGGGAAAAGGCCACGATGCCGTCATAGTGCGCTTTGGCTCCGCCCATCATCCCCTGACGCCACCAATTTTCGATGACGGCCTCTGAGGCTTTCGCGCCCGGCCGATTGTATCCGTAGAAGGGCCCGGACGCGATGTCACGATAAAACTGCGAACGATTCGCGGCGAGTTGCGCCTGCAGATCATCGAAGACCTCCTTGGGAAGACCGAGCGGATTGGCCGCCGTCTTCACCATGAGCGGAGGAACCGCGCTGATCAGCGCCGCTCTGCTTACCCGGCTTTCTCCATGCCGCGCAATATAATGCGTCACCTCGCCGCCGCCCGTGGAGTGGCCAACGTGGATAGCGTTCTTTAGATCGAGATGCGCCGTAAGCGCGGCCAGGTCGTCGGCGTAGTGGTCCATATCGTGGCCGTCGGCCGTCTGGGTGGAACGACCGTGGCCGCGGCGATCATGGGCGATTACCCGATAGCCGCGATTCAGAAAGAACAACATCTGGTTATCCCAGTCGTCCGCGCTGAGCGGCCAACCATGGCTGAAAACTACAGGCTGTCCTTTACCCCAGTCCTTGTAGTAAATCTCTACACCGTCTTTGGTCGTGATGGTAGGCATGAAAGTTTATCCTCAAGAAGTGTGCGTCAAACGAACCGTGCCGCCGGCTATGCTGCCGATATTCTGGCCGTGAATCCCAGTGTCTTAACCGCTCTCTCTCTCTCAAGTGCATCGTATGGCATCGCAGAAAAAAACACGTCACGAGATCGAGTGTTCCTTCGCTACCACGAACGTTTGCCCGACGAATAACCCACCTTGGGTATATCCGCGGATCTGGCGTTTGGTGCTCTGATCGAGGGGTGTTTCGTTTTGGAAGGAGAATGAACTTCCCTCCCGCGCCCTTGCGGATCGCGGGAGGGAAGGGATGAATGATTACCGTTTTTCCGGCTGATGCGCCGGATTTTGCTGGTGCTTG
>DATGGL010000373.1:0-15311 GCA_035308605.1 Bryobacteraceae bacterium | reverse complement strand
CCGCAGTCCGCTTGCGCATCACCAGATCGTAGCGCTCGCTATGTAGCGGAATGAAATCCAAGCCAAAGGTTTGCGCAGCGGAACGCGTCGCCAGGCACGTGTCGGCGTCCCGTGAAAGAACGCAGTAGGCGGCCGCGAGATGGCCGTAGGCGACGCGATCATATCCTTGAACTCGAGTCGCATCCATCCCGGCGCTGGCCAGCAGCTTGTCGAGTAACCCGCGGCTTCCCGAGCCTGGCTCGCGATTCACGAACCGGAGGTTCTTCCGCGCCAGATCTTCAACCTTCCGCACGTTCTTCGGATTTCCGGGCGCGATGACGAAGCCTTCCTCCCATCGCGCGAACGTGACCACGGTGAAATCCTCGTCGGGAAACTGCTTGCGGATAAACGGCAGATTGAACTCGCCGGTTTTCGGATCTTCCAAATGAGAGCCCGCGATGTGCACTTTACCTTCGCTTAGCCACGAGAGCGCGAGCTTACTGGAGGCCGCGGCGGAGACGATTTCGACGCCGCTGACCTTTTCCACCATGCGGGACAGCAACCCGGTCGCCGGATCGCAACCAGCCAGCACCAGCCTTTTTTGGGCGGCTTCGTCTTTCGCAAAGACAACCAGGTCGGCTCGCCCGTTCGCTTTCGCCGTCCGCTTTATGATGCCGTCCGCTTCGGGCATGTAATAGGGCGACGCGCTCACTGGAACGCTCACCCAGCGCGAGCCGATCTGGCAGATCCGCACGGGTTGGCCTTTGGCCGGCGCGGTTGCGCTGAGCACTTCAGAGGAAAGCGACTCGGGCGACGTCTGCGCTCCTTCTTGCAGGGAGAACAACTCGTCCACACTCACTTCGAGCTCGCGCGCGAGATTCAGCGCAACCTCGGTATTGGGCACATAAGTCCCCGCTTCGATTGCGTAAATCGTCTGGCGGCTGACGCGAACCCGGCGGGCAAGATCCGAGGCCCCGACGCCTCTGCTCTTGCGAATCTGTCCCAGCCGGTTCTCGACGCGCGGTTTCGCCATCGCTACTTTCGCAACTGGACCACTTCGAGCTTGGTCAGCATCCGCACCGAACGCGCCCCGGGCTTGTCCTTCGGCACCACGAGTCGAAACCGGCCCTGCGCGCCGAACAATGGCTTTCCGTTGGCGGTATCGGCCAGGAGAATCTCGTTGTCGATGAACGCCGGGTCCAGCTCGCCCAGCGAAAACACGACCTGATAGCCATCCTGCGCCTGCGCGAGTACGTAGCTCGCCAGCGCCTTTCCGCGGAGCTCGCCGCCCTGCGGGACTCCGGCTTTCTTCAAGACTTCATGCAGCCACACGCCTTCGTAGACGGTTTCCATGCCATTGCTGGTGGTCCGGACGGTGGCGCGAGGCATCTTCGCGAGGTCGTCGGCGGAGAGCGTGAGTTCCTGCTTCACGGCTCCCGTTACCAGAATGCTGGTCGGCTGGTCTTGCGCCGCCAGCAGGCCCGCTCCGACGATCCCTAATATGAACGAGCGTCGTGTATACATAACCACCCCATTTATTGTACACACGATCAACGCAGGCAGCGCTTGTAGCGCGAGCACTACATTGATATTCTTACAGGACATGCGCTTCTACTTATCGCTTCAGGTTGTCACCGTGCTGGCTGTTTCTGCGTTCGTTGCTTCTTCGCTCCCGTGCTTCGGGCAGGCGGGAAAGTCGGAATTGTTTGGGACCGTGTCCGATTCGTCTTCCCTACCCATAAAGGGCGCGAAAATCTCCGCGGATGAAGTGGCGACCGGGGCTCAGTTCCAGACCGTCAGCGGCGATTCGGGTGACTATCATCTGCTCGGATTGCCGGCAGGACTGTACACCTTAACCATAGAGCAGCCCGGGTTTCGCACCTATAAACAGACTGGCATCGTGCTCCGTCTGACGGATCAGACGCAAATGAACATCCAGATGCAGGTGGGGCTGCCCACACAGTCGGTGGAAGTGCATGCGGAAGCGCCGCTGCTGCAAACGGTCAATCCGTCGGTCGGGTTCAACGTGGATGGCGCCAAAATTGAAAGTTTGCCGCTCGACGGCCGAAATTTTATTCCGTTGGTCGCGTTAGCTCCCGGCGTCGCGCTTCCGGGAGGCGGATCGCTGCTGCCGCGCATCAACGGCAGCCGCCCGCGAACGAATGAGTATCTGTACGACGGAATTTCCGTCCTGCAACCGGAGCCCGGCCAGGTGGCTTACTATCCCATCATCGACGCGATGGAAGAGTTCAAGCTCAACATCAACGCGTATTCGCCGGAATATGGACGATCGAATGGCGGGACGGTCATGGTGATCGGTAAATCGGGTTCGAACGATTTCCACGGCACGCTCTTCGAATTTATTCGCAATGAAGACTTGAATGCGCGCAATTATTTTGCCCAGCCCGGGCCGCGCCCTGAGTTCCGGCGAAACCAGTACGGCTTCACGTTGGGCGGCCCGATTCGCAAGAACAAGACCTTCTTTTTCGCGGACTGGCAAGGCACCAGGCTCCTCACCGGCCTGACGCGCTTCAGCACGGTCCCGACCGTCGCGCAGCGCGGCGGCGTATTCACGACGACAATTTACGATCCGAACACGACTCCGCGTACTCCCTTTGCGGCCAATACCATTCCTACCAGCCGCTTCGACCCGATCGCGTCGCAAATTCTCCAGCATTACCCCTTGCCGAACCTTCCCGGGACCGCCAACAACTTCGTCCGCACCGCCGTCGAGCCTGATAGCCAGGACCAGTTCGACGGACGCGTCGACCATGTGTTCAACGAAAAACATCGTGTGTTCGCCCGGTACTCCTATCTGCGGGACGACGACAATCCGGTTGCGCCTTTGCCCGATGGCAGCGGCACACTATCCACGGGCGTGATCGGCCATGCGATTACTCGCGGCGACGGAGTCGCGTCCGAATACGACTGGACAGTTTCACCTACGATGCTGAATCAGGCGCGATTCGGGTATACACGGCGAGCGGTGGATCAATCCTCGCTCCAGAATGGCGGCATCACCATACCGGGCGTCCCGTCGAACTCGTTCGCATCGACACTCCCGATTTTCACTGTGACTGGATTTCAGCAGATCGGTCCGACCACCGCCGCGAACTCCAACTTCACGACATCGGTGACTGAGTATCTCGATACGTTCTCCTTGATTCGTGGACGCCACACTATCAAATTCGGCACCGACATCCGCCGGGAGGCGCTCGATATCGTGAACCCGCCGAATCCAACGGGCGCGTACGCCTTCACCACTACCGGAACGGACTCCGCGTCCGCCGCGAGCGGCAACGCTTTGGCGTCCCTGTTGCTCGGGCAGGTGAATTCCTTCAGCATCGACATTCAGAACAAGGCGTTGCAGGAGCGCGCTCATATCGCTGAGTTTTTCGTCGGAGACGACTGGAAGGTGACGAACCGCCTGTCGCTGAGCATCGGCACCCGGTATACCCTCAACTTCCCTTCGACCGAAGTTCACAACCAGGGTGCGATTTTCAATTTGAATACGCAGGTTCTGGATTTTCCACACACCGCCCGCAACCTAGAGTGCTGCGATTTCGGCCCGCGCGTCGGGTTGGCGTACCGGATCGGAAACTCCATGGTGGTCCGGTCCGGCTATGGAATCGTGTATTTCGAACAGACCGGCATCACGACGCCTTTCACGCTGCCGCAGTTTCCGTTCGTTCAAACCGTCGGGCAGCAGTCGCAGGACAATATCAATGCCGCATTCCTGCTCGCCAACGGACCAACGGTTCAGGTAACGCCTCCGAATCCGAATTCGGGGCTCGGGCAAGGAGTCTTCGGTGTGGACCGGAACTCCGGCTCCGGCTACTCGCAGCAATGGAATTTTACGGTTCAAAAGACGTTCGGCAACGATTTCAATTTCGAAATCGGCTATCTCGGGTCCAAGAACACCCATCTCGGATTGCCGGAAGCGAACTTGAACCAGTTGCCGGCGGCCGATCTCTCCCAGGGCGCGGTCCTGCTGGTGAAAGTCCCGAATCCGTTCTTCGGGCAGGTTCCGGCTTCTTCATCGCTGGGCCAGGCGACGATCACCCAGCAGCAATTGCTGCGCGCCTATCCGCGATTCACCAACGTCGAGCTCTTCCGGGATAACGTCGCGGATTCCGAATATGAAGCTCTGCAGATGAAGCTGGAAAAGCGCGTTTCGCGTAGTCTCACGTTCACGGCTGCTTATACATTTTCGAAATTGATCGACGACGCTTCGACCTATTTCTCGCAAACGATCTTCACGGGCCCGACACTTACAACGATTGGCGCCGTCGACGCGTTCAACAGGAAGTTGGAGCGAGACGTTTCGAGCGGCGACATCCCACGTGTTTTTTCCGCGGGATGGTTATATCGGATACCGCGTTGGAAGAAGATCTCGGGCTGGGAGATAGCCGGGTTGGTGCGTATTCAGACGGGCGACGCGGTTCCGATTTCTCAGGCGACGAACTTGAATTCGGCGGTGGGATACGCTTTACAGCGACCCAACCGCATCAGCAATCCGAACACGTTCTCGAACCGCAGCGCCTCGGAGTGGTTCAATATTGCCGCCTTCACGACGGCGCCGCAGTTCACGATCGGCAACAGCTCTCGCAATCCAATCCGCGGGCCGGGACTTCAGAATGCCGACGTCATGATCGGCAAAATGTTCAGGATCACGGAGGGAATCAGCTTCGAGTTTCGCGCCGAAGCGTTCAACGTGAGCAACACGCCTCCGTTGAACGATCCGAACGCCTCCTTCGGAAGCACTGCTTTCGGGACGATCACGACCGCGGGTAATCCGCGGGATTTCGAGTTCGTCGGGAAGCTCCATTTCTAACTCCGCTTACTGCGTGCGCGGTTCAGTGCGGATTTCACGGAACCGCGCGCGAACAACGAGCGGGGGCTGATGCCCGCAACGTTACCTGTGGCCCTCGCAGCAGTCCGCGTTCGCCTTTGGCTGAACGTAGGTCTGCTCCGGATCCACCGGTCTGCCGTCGTACTTGTCGTGGTGCCGAACCCACGCCATCGAAAACTTCAAGCCGTCCTCGTCGCGTCCCTTTGGAACGAAGTCAAGGAAATTGTACGTGCCCAGCAGGATATCCAGACCGCGCGCGTAGCTCGAATAGGTGTGGAAAATCTGGCCGGCTTGATCTTTGTAGAAGACGCTGAGGCCGGGAGCTTCGTCGCTGGGAAATTCGGTCCGGGCGTAGTTGTACTCCACCTTGCCTTCATTCCGGTCTTCCGGGTTGAACGACACGTGATAATCGCGATTGAAATTGGTGCCGAACGACGAAACCCATGGGAAGCGCCAGCCCATCCGCTTCTTGAATGCCTCGATCTGGTCAAACGGCGCGCGCGAAATCACTGCCAGAGTCACGTCGCGATGCGGCAAATGATTATTAGCGCCGTCGAAGTGATCGGCCAGGAAGGAGCAACTCGGGCAGCCTTCCGACCATCCTGGGCCGAACATGAAGTGATAGACAACGAGCTGGCTTCGACCCTGAAACAGATCGGCAAGCGTCTGCTTTCCGCCGGGCCCCTCGAATAGATAATCGGTCTCCACTCTTGCCCATGGCATCTTCCGCCGCTCCGCGCTCAAGGCGTCGCGCAGCCGGCTGAATTCTTTCTCTGTAACCAGCAGCCTTTTGCGGGCCGCGAGCCATTCCGCTTCCGATACAACCTGGGGATGTTCCGTTTGCGTCATTGTTGGTGTCATTTTCGATTCTCCTTTCTTGCGGACAAAAATCTTGAGAGCCAGTGCCGCGATCCCGCCTGTCGAGGTCACGCCGGCGGCCATGACCGCCGCGCTCGCTATGCATACGGGACACATTGTGGACCTCTTACTAGGGCTTTTCAGCCCGTGCGCGGGCACGGGCATGAATATGCGACCAGCCGGTGACGACGCCCTTTCGGTGCTCATCACTGATAAGCCCAAGCGCGGTATGACGGAATTTGATCAGGGTTCCGGCGTTCGCTTCGCTTAACCGGTATTGAACATTCGAGACCGCCGGATACGACATGAACAGGGGGCCTGTAATTTCAAGCAGCGTGGGCCGTTTGATCGCCTGCACGTGTCCCCAGAAGTGTCCGTTGTTATCGCCGAGATCGCGATACCAGCGTCCGCCGGGCCACGGCTCGATTTTCATCGGCATGGGAGTGCCTTCGGGTCCTTCGCCGCCGGGTCCGAGTTGTTCCAGAAGCGCGGCGAAAGTCTTGTCCAGCGATGCCCGGACGTGAATTTCTTCGATGATGTTCAGAGTCAATTCTTCGACTGATGTTGCAGTCAGGTTCATGATTCCTCCTTGGTTGATTTGTTGGGATTGGGGAAACTGGATTCGCTTTCGGCGTGTTCCTTGATTCGCTGGAGTTGACGCCGCCAGAAGCGTTCAAATGTGCTGGTCCACTCATGCAAAGGACGGATCGCTTCAGCATTGGTCCGGTACAAAATCTGCCGCCCCTCGCGCCGGACATGCACCAGGCCGACTTTGCGCAACACGCCGAGATGTTTCGATACCGAAGGCTGCTCTAGTCGCAGCGTGATCACGATATCGCCGACCGGCCGTTCGCGCGGAGCGAGATAACTCAGGATTTCCCGGCGCCTGGGTTCGGCTATTGCGTTGAAAACGTCTGAGGTGGTTGCGGCTCGGGGCACATCCTGATTATATTCCCATATGGGAATATGTCAAGCCTCATGAATACAAATTTCTAAAATCGTGAATTTTTGCGCTGGACCTAATAAAGCCGCGCTCCGCCAGGGGCATCCAAGGGAGTTATACTCTATCAGACTGGCTTGGACTATCCATCAGCCTAGTCCACGAGAATACGGAGAAGGGAGTTTGAGATGAATCGTCGATTTCCAGGCTTGGCGCTGACGATAGCGCTCGGATTAGTGATGTATCAGGCACAGGGCCAGACGCCGCGTCCTTCCACAGCGGATCCCTATGCGAACAACCCGGATGCGGGAAGAATGCAGTTCCCCCTGGCGGCGGCCGCCGGAAAAGATTCGGGTGCGATTTCCAAACCGCCATCTGGGGCCGTCAATACGGGAACGCTTGACCCGGCTAAGTGGAAATACGGGCCGGCTTATGATGCTCCGAAGGACTCCAAAATCTGGAATCCGGTAATGCTCAAGATGATGCGCGGGGAAAAGGTCACCGGCGGCACGGTGTTCAGCTCCGATAGTCCCGAGACCTACTGCGCCATGGCGAATGCCGGCTACGATTTCATCTGGACTGAAATGCAGCACGATTCGCGCGACTGGGAAGCCGTAGGCCACATGTGGAAAGCCTGTCCGCATGCGAAGGCTGTTCCCGGCGTCCGCGTTGCTTATACGGATGAGCGCGAAATCCAGCACGCGATGGATCTGGGCGCGCTGGTCGTCGTGGTTCCCACGGTCCGTTCGGTTGAAGAAGGTAAAGCCGCCCGCGACTGGACCATGTTCCCCCCGCTCGGGAAGCGCAGCCAGGGTGGCGGCCAGGCTTTCGATCCGTCTATGTGGGGCAACGTCCCCGGCGGATATCGCCAGACCATCAACCAGAACGTTGTGCTAATCGAAATGATCGAAACGCTCGATGGAGCGATGGCCGCCGCCGAGATCGCCAAAATTCCAGGCGTGACAGGAATTTTTGCGGCTAGCGGAGATTTGGGCAATTTCTCCGGCTACAAACAGGGCGACCCGGACTACGAGCGCCTGATTAACATCGTGCACGATGCAGCTCTCGGAGCCGGCAAGCGGCTGTGCGGGCCGTTCGCATGGCGCGATCGTCCGGATTTCACGTGCTTCCAAAATGCCAGTGAGACTGCCGCCATTGCACGCGGTGTCGCAGCCGAACTCGGCAACTTAAAGGACACGCAGGGCAAGCCCGAAGTTGGGCCGTACGCTCCCAGGAAGTAGCTCGCCCGCCTAACGCCGTCCGACGAACTTTGAGCCGGCGGGTTGCCCTCGGGAAACTCGCCGGCTAATCTATTTCTTCGCTGGAGCCGGCGCGGATCCCGTCGCCGGATTGTATCGCGGGTTGTCCGGATTGTTGGGCACATCCACGGAACGCGCCGGCGGATCTTCCTTGGCGCTCTCAACCCAAGCTGTGTAGACCAGATCCCGGAGAAAACTCGCGCCGGAAGCCAGCCGGGTGTAGACCAGCTTTCTCGCTTCAGCGTCATCGCGATCCTTGAATGCGCTGCGCAAGTCCAGGCGATATACTTCTTCGACCGCGTCGCGAGCTTCGATCATGTGATCCAGAATCGCCATCCAGGGGTCGTCCAGATGCCGCGCCTGTTTCGTGACGAAGGGCTGCACGTCGGATTCTTTCGTCCCGATCAGATCGACGTAAGCCGACTCGAAGCGTCCGTGAATCTGCGTGTCGCGCGTGTAGCCTTTCGGATTTTCGCCATCCCAGCCGTCGTGATGCCTGGAATTATGCAGAGGCTGCGCGGCATCCGCGATGTAGTGGCCCAGCCAGCCCATGTAGAATGCGATGTCCTGGGCAAGGTAGCTTTTCATTTGCTCGCGGTCGCTGTACAGCGGTGATATCGCGGAATACATGCCGGCAATGTCTCTGTAGCGCGACTCGCCGGTCTTCGAACTCGCCAGCCGGTAAAGCCGCATGCCAGCCTTCACGCGTTCGTAGCCTTCCATCATGGAGTAGGCCTGCAATCCGGTGTAGCGGATATTCAGAAACTTTGCGCGCTCCGGATTGGTCTTGCTCACGCGCAGATACTCATCGTAAACACGCAGGGTGAATTCTGTCCGGGACCGCGGAATCTCTTTGATGAAATCGAAGGATTCGGTATACCAGCCATGGTTCGGGTCCTCCGAGATGCGGAGATATGGGTCGCTCGGACTGCGCCAGGTGTCTGGAACGGGACCGAGGTGCCCGATGTACGCCTTGTAAGCCTTCAAAAACGCCGGGCCGTCAGCCGGGATCGCTTCGACCGCGGCCAGATTGGCCACGGTATGGCCGCGGAATCCCCACGCCTCGAGCGGTGGCTGGCACATCACCCAAACGCAAAGGGCCGCAATTATTCTATGAGTCATGCTCATAGATTAGCGGCCCAATTTGAAAGCTTCGTGACTATTAAATCGGAGCCATGATCGGCGGCGGAGGCGAGGAGCGCTTGGGCGCCGTCGTCGGATTTTGGATGAACCGCGCCAGATCGCGTTCCACCTGGCGAAGATGCGCATCGGTCACCGGGTCGGGGTCCTTGCGTTCCGCGACCTTGGCTCGGAGAGCGGTAATCTGCGCCATCACCACGGCTTTTACATCGGCCGTCGCGTTGGGGTTGGCGGCGAGAATCATCAGTGAATCCACGAACACGCGCTGGGTCTGACGTTGCAGCGATTTCGCGGGTCCCTGGGCCGGTGAATCCCATACCTTCTTCGAAACCGTCTCGATCAATTCGGGCAACGTCAGAGCGCCCTGCTGGCGGTCGGCGAAGCTGACCAAACGCGCGGCTTTTTCAGGTTCGAAGAGCTGATCCATCACCAGCCCGGCGATGGTTCGCGCGGCGGAGAGCTGATCGAACGCGTACCCGGTGGACATTTCCATATTTTCAAGCTCCGGACCACCGCGGCGCTGAGGACCGTCGCTAGATACAGTGAGGCTCGATAGAATCCTTTCGGGGATGGCAAGGTTCGCAGGGTCCAGCGCGTCGGTCAGGAGCCCGACAATTTCGCGCTGCTTAGCGGCGGGCACAATTTCCGTCGGCGGAATAGAATCGCCCTTCACGGCGAAGTTGTGATACATGCCGCCGATGTAACGCGTCGCAGTGTCGATCGCCCAGCGATGATGCAGATATACCATCCATAGCCTGATACCGCGAAGATTTCCGTAGGGTTCGCCTGCTTGGAGTACTCCAGGTCCATACTTGTCCATCAGGACTTTGCGCTGCGCGATGGTCTGGCGAAGATATTCCGCGGGATCGGCGAGGTCGTCATACCGGTTCCAGCGCGGATCGGTGGACGGCGTGAACAGCAGCCCCTGCTTTCGCATGTCCTGAATGACGCCTTCGAGCCCGGCGGCTTCCTTTTCCGGAGCGAACCATGTGTAGGCGTAGCGGACCATCATCGTGTCGTAAGCGCCGATCTGTTTTTGATACGCGTCCGTCAAATCGATTTTCCCGTTCACCAGCTTGATTCGCGGCGACGGATATTCCATCACCGAAGCGCGATCGTTGATACTCGAATTCCAGTTGTGGCCGAAGCCGAGCGAATGGCCGACTTCGTGCGCCGTCAGCAGAGCCTGGCGTAAGAGCATGAGCTGCTGCTCGCTGTCGGGCGACGAATAAGGAGCGTCGGGCAGGAAGAAGAAATTGTTCTGCCCGTTGGAACCGCCGCCGGTCGGCATGTAGCTCTGCCAATATTTACTCGCTGTGCGGACACGATCCGATTCCAGCCGCACACGGGCCGCGAGAATCTCGCCGGTTCGTGGATCCGTGAGACCGCCGCCGGTCGAGTACCCGCGCTCATCGCGATTCACCCAGTAGATCTGGTTGTAGCGAACATCCATCGGGTCCATCCCGACGGGCATATCGCGGATCTCCAGGGCGTTCTTATAGCCGGCCGCTTCGAAGGATTTGTTCCACCACAGGAATCCGTCCTTCATTGCGGAGCGCGTCGGCTCCGGGATCGCCGGATCCAGGTAATAAACGATCGGAGCCTTTGGCTCGCTCATCGCCGCGCCAGGATTTTTCTTTTCGATGCGATGCCGGCGGATCCATTCGACCTCGGTGCCGCCCGAAGGCGCCTTCGAATAATCCGCAAACCGGACCGTACCGATGCCGATCCGCATATCGGCCTTTCGCGGCGTATAGTCGGTCGGCGGTTCGACGAAGCTGTAGTGCAGACGTCCGCTGAGAACCCGCGCTTCGGGTGTAGTGCGCGCGCCGCCGGTCAGAGCTTGATAGGTGGCCGTCACTTCGACTTCGGAATTCTTCGGGAACGCTTTGGTGCGCGGTAAATAGATGGTGCTGCGCGCCGGGTCAAACTGCCACGACACACCGGCGATGAGCTCCGTTACACCGCCCGGCAACGTGCCGCCGCGTCCACGGCCCCCGCTACCGAATCCGACTCCGTCGCGAACCACAAGCGGGGTCGCATCGACGGTCACCTTTCCGCCGTCAGTCTTGACCACTGGCAAGCTCGCGAGAATCGAATCCGGGAAGGACTCGTCGATGCCCTGTTCCAGACCGGGTCCGCCACGACCTGCGCGGAAGCGCGTG
Source organism: Bryobacteraceae bacterium (assembly GCA_035308605.1). GTDB lineage: Bacteria > Acidobacteriota > Terriglobia > Bryobacterales > Bryobacteraceae > Palsa-187. The sequence goes on along the minus strand of DATGGL010000373.1, from coordinate 4,118 downwards.
TTCTTCTGCACGACCAGCACTTTGGGTCCGACGCGCTGAAACTGGATCACGCCGCCCTCTCCGCCGCCGGCCCATTCAAATCCCACGCTGCCGGATCCGCTGCCTTTGGCGATCTCGGTGTAGAACAGAACGTCTTTGTCGAATTGCGACAGCTCGAAATAGAGCTTGCCTTGCGCGGCATCCCACAGCAGCGGGATAAATCCCTCCTGCCGATCCATGTTCTGCGCCTGCGCGGATACACCCTCGCAAACTACGAGCGCGGCAATAAGACAGCGGATGAAGACTTGTTTCATGTGCATTCTCCAAAAACCGGTTCGCGAGAGTTGCAGATCACAGCTCCCGGGTGAGACCCACGCGGGTGAGATCCAGTCGCCCGATGCGATGTTCAAAATTATACTATGCAAGCAACGTCAGTCTTCTCCGGCGCGCTAAACTGTAAGAGGATTTTGGGCCACTTTCGCGCGAAAACCCGCGGTTGACGATGCCAACTGGCAAACAGCGCGTTTCCCCGGCACTACCTGATAAGAGACCTTGGGCTCCCCGCGTCACGCGGGCGGCGATCAATGCGTTCCTGATTTTTCACCTCGTCGGCATAATCTGCTGGTCGATGCCGCTCACCAATCCGCTATTGACCGCCGGCCGCAATCTGATCCGGCCGTATTTCCTGTGGGCTGGATTATTTCAATCCTGGGACATGTTCTCGCCGACACCCAGAGCGATCAACAGTTACATCGAGGCGATCGTCCTCTATAAAGATGGCACCACCAAGAACTGGGTATTTCCAAGAATGGATCGCTTGAGCCTGACAGAGCGCTACTTCAAGGAACGCTACCGCAAATTCGCCGAGAATCTCTTCGAAGACACGAACTCGGCCCTGTGGCCGGACGCTGCCCGTCGAATTGCCCGGCTGAATGCGACCGGCCAGAGCGAGCCGGCGATGGTTTTCCTGGTACGCTATTCGTCGCCGATCGTCCCGCAGAACGAACCGCACCTTCCGGCGGCCTGGGACTCTCAAGTTTTCTACGCCTACACAGTGGAGCCCGGGGATGTGAAGTGAGGCTCAGCTCCCTGATTCAAGCGTGGAACACGTTTTTCTTTGAGCCTCAGTCCCCCGTTCCCATTGCAGTGTTCCGAATTCTCTATGGCGTTCTGGTCATGGCGACTCTCGTCTTGCTGCGTCCGGACTGGCTCAACTGGTTCGGCACTCATGCGTGGGTGAGTCTCCCGACGATGCACCATGTGGAACCCGGCACGCGAATCAATCTATTTGCGCTGTTTCCGCAAAGCGACGCATGGGTGGAAACAATTTTCTGGGTTGCTCTGGCATCGGCGATGTTTCTTGCGACTGGACTCTTCACGCGTGTCAGAAGTGTGATCGTGTTCCTGTGCCTCACCTCGATTGACCAAAGAAATCTGTTCCTGACACATGGCGGAGACACGTTCTTGCGCGTAACCGGATTCTTTCTGATATTCGCTCCCGCCGGCGCGGCGATATCCGTCGATCGCTTCCTCCGCATCCGGCGGGGTAAGGAGGATGCCGCGATCATTGTTCCGCAAAGCCCGTGGGCCCAACGGATGATTCAGATTGAAGTCTCGCTTTTGTACGTGACGGCCTTTTTTTCAAAGGCCCAGGGCATTCCGTGGGTGGGCGGGACGGCGCTCTATTACGTATATCACCTGGATGAGTTGCGAAGGTTCCCGGTGCCGGCGTGGCTGCTGCATCCCGCGATGGTCAAGCTCGCGACATGGTCCGCCCTGACACTGGAGTTGTTCTTGGGAACTCTGATATGGATCGTAGAGTTCCGTTACTACGTGATGGCGTTGGGTCTGTTCATGCACCTCAGCCTGGAGTATTCGCTGAACATCCCGATGTTTCAGTGGGACGTGATGTCGGCTTACGTCTTATTCATCGATCCGACAGACTTGGCGCGCGCGTCGAAATGGGTTCGCGCCCGCATTGGATAACTACCGTCCCTTGGACACCGGCGGCCTTTCAAACTTCGCGGCATCGATCGGGACGTTCGTCTGCACTTCGTTGAGTTGAATCGCGTCCCGTCCGTCAAGCCATGCGAACGTCATGTGAAACGGCATCTTGATCCCGCCAACGTCGCGATAGTCCGAGAAATCGATTTGCGTGGGAACGCGGCCGATCGGCGATCTGCCGTAGCGGATCAGCCTGACCAGCAGATTGGTCTCTTTTTCGAAATAGAGCGTCACCAGAAGGCCGCGTGGGCCGGCGCCTTGTAGGACGTTGACGACCCGTTCTTTGGGCGCGGCTGCGGCTGCGTCGTTCGAAGTTTGGCTGGACGGTCCGGGAAGATCGGTGATGGTGGTCGGTAAACTGGTGCGCAGATTCGTGAGAACTTGTTTGATCTGTCCCGGAAACGCCAACTGCGCGTCGAGCCGTGCACCATCCAGTTCACCTCCGGTCAGCTCGTAGTCCGTGAGCACCGCCAATGGAGTCTTGATCCAACCCAGGCGGCCGTTGTAAGCTCTGACGTTGTCGCCGCGGCCGGTCGAAGCATCGAATTGGATTTGGGTGGTGTGCTGATCGGGAGACTTCGCGTAGATTTCGACGTGTCCGCCGCCCCCGAATCCGCCGAATCCCACGCTGCTCCCTTTGCCTACGTAACTCTTCAGCGAGGCCAACCGCTGCGCGCCCCCGACGGCCTGGATATATTTGTCCAAAATCTCTTCCGCCGAAGGCTGTCCGGGCATCTGAATCAAGACATCGTCCATTTCCTGAGATCCAGGGCCGTAAACGACTTCCATCGCGGGCGACGTGGCTGGACGGTCGCGGCCATGATGACAGCTCCAGCACGTGACCATCTGGCGGCCCGAGAAATTTTCGCGATTGATATTGGTCACCATCGTGACCATCTGGCGCGCGACCACTTTCTTCGGATTGTCAGCCGCCCAATTCACTAATTCGGTGCCGGCATTGTTGTGGCACTCCGAACAGTCGTAGCCGACGGCGGCGGACATGATCCCCATGGTTCCCATGAAGTCGTCTACGGGAATCCCCTTGAGCACCTGAATATTCTTGAAGACCTCATCCGAGGTCTGCGCTTTTTGCTGTGCTGGCGTCACCCCGGCAAATGTCAGCGCCGCAATCGCAGCCATCACTCTTGAACAAAACTGGCTTGAACAAAACTGGCTTGACCAGAACTTCATATGTTCGCTTATTGTACCGCCGTCACTTGCTTCAGGCGCTTACTTCAGATGACCGAGACCCTCCGGATCGGCCGCCGTCAGGGACGACAGCAGTTCCCCCGCAATCTCCCACTGCGCAATGGACGGATATTCGAGCAACGCAAGCTGTGCCATCGCCCGGGAGCCTTCGAGAGCGGCCCGGATCGCCGTTCGTTCATACGCCTTCACGGCCAGGGTCAATCCTCGGACCGATTCCGGCAGACGCCCCGTTCGGCGCGGGTGGGCTCCGGTCCGATCGACGTCGCAGGGAACCTCGACGATGTCATCCGATTCGAGGTCGTCTATCGCTCCTTTGTTAAGAACGTTGAGTACAATCTCGCGTGGCTGATCGGACAGGAGTCCGGTCATAACGTCGAGCGCAATGCGATGGTATCCGGTGGCGGCTTCGAAAGGATCAGGTTCGTTCTCCGCAGCGGAAAACGCCGAGCCGGCCTGCCCTTCCAGCTTCATGTACGACGCATTGCGCTGTTGCAGATAGGCGCGATATGCTTCAAGCGCTTCCGAGTCCGTCAAAGCGCCAAGGTCTTCAAAAAGCCGCGTGTTCAAGCGGGCAAGTTCCTCGCCACGGCTGGCTCCCGCCTTCTGTTGATTGCGGTATGCGGTTCGCTGACTGTAGTAGAAGAACAGGTACTCGGTCGGAATCAGTCGAAGCGTTTGAATTAACGCGGGGTCGAAGAGACCGGCCGGGTAGAGCGTGCGCAGCAAGGCAGGGTCGTTCAGCAGGCGGTCCGTGATGTCTTCGCCCCGAAGATGCACGCGGCGTACCCATCCAAGGTGGTTCAAGCCGGCGTAATGGCAGACGACGTCCCTGGCCGGCGCGCCGACTGCGCCGGCGATTCTGTGAAACAGCTCGCTCGGTGTATCGCAGATACCGATGACCTTGAGGCCCGTGTTTTGCGTCAAGG
>DATGGL010000372.1:0-26750 GCA_035308605.1 Bryobacteraceae bacterium | reverse complement strand
GATTATGGTCGATGCGGGTGTTGTACTCGTCGTTATTGCCGCCCGCGCTGGCGTTGGCGCTGAAATTGTTGACGTTGGTGAACGGGAGTCCGGTGGTGTTGGGCAGACCCCAGTAATTCGCCAGAATTTTCGCCGTGGGATCGAGACGAGTCAACGGAATGATGTTGTTGGGGAATTGCGTGCGGGTGACCTGGCCGTTCGCGCCGACTGCGTTGGTTTGCGGATCGTAAATCGGGATCAGCGCTCCATTGGCGCTGCGAGTGTTGGAAAAGTCGCCGATGCGCTGCTGCGCGGTGGGCACGGCCACCAGGAAAGGCACGCCATAGCGCAGGCGAAATCCTTCCCAGGCGAAGAAGAAGAAGGTCTTGTCCTTCTTGATGGGACCGCCGAGGTTGGTTCCGTATTGGTTCTGCGTGAACGCCGGCACCGGCTTGCCGGATGAATTATTGAAGAAGGTGTTCGCGTTCAGGACCTTGTTTCGCAGAAATTCGTAGCCGCTTCCGTGGAAGCTGTTGCCTCCGGACTTCGAGACCAGATTGATCACGCCGCCCGCGAAACGGCCGAATTCCGGCCCAAGGCTATTAGTCTGGACGCGAAACTCCTGCGTGGCATCCTGCGTGGGGATCAGCGCGATCAGGCTGCCTTGCGCGACGTTCAGAGGCGCGCCGTCGTAAAAGGTGGCGTTTTGTCCGGCGATCGCGCCGCCGATCTGGTAGTTGCCAAACGAGAATATGTTCTGACCGGTGGGATTGGTCATCGACTGTCCCTGCGCCACAACGCCGGGAACCAGCGTCACTAGGTTGATCACGTTGCGGCCATTCAGCGGCATTTCCTGCACTTTTCGCGACTCGACGACGGTCCCGAGAGAGGACGTGTCGGTCTGCAACAGAGATGTCTGGGCGCTGACTTCCACGGTCTGGCCGACATCGCCAATCTGCATCGCAAGATCGACGCGAACGGTGGCCTGCACCAGAACTTCGATGTTGTCGCGGGTGAGGTGCTTGAATCCGGTCTTCTCGACGTCCACGCGGTACTGTCCTGGAAGGAGGTTCGGGAATTCAAAGGCGCCGTCGGAGTTGCTCTGAGTCACGCGGCGGTCGCCTGTGCGGCTGTTGGTCAGGGTTACTGAAGCTCCCGGGATGGTGGCTGCGGAAGCGTCGATCGCGGTTCCTACGATGGAGCCGTAGGAGGTTTGCGCCAGAGACGGCGCGGGCAAGAGAACGAAACAGACGAGGACCGCTACCGCCAGCCCCGCGTGGACTTCGTTTGAAAATGTCGCACAGGTTCACCCCCCCAAATTGACGGACATGGCATCTAGGCCGGTCAGCCGCACAGAGTCATTTGAGCGCTAGAGACAATCGTTCTAGTATCTTGAGCCTGCCGCGAGCTGTTGCAAAGTGGTTAGCATGTGAATGCATTGTGATTCACATCGCTGTAACGCATGATAAAAATCACTGTCTTACGGAGTTACTGGTTAGGGAGCGGGGTTTCATTCGCCTCATGTTCCCTGGCGGCGGCCGGGGACTTGGCGAGTTGTACCAGCAACGATCGCCTGTGAATCACAAAGAAATCACGTGATTAGGCTGGAAATCCCGCTTAATATATAGAGGTACCTGGGCGTGTGCCTGGCGGTTGGGCTCCGCTCACAACAATATAAATGGCTGACTGGTTTGGAGAAGATCACGTCCTCCGCTCCGCGCGGCGGTTCCTTGCTATCGCTTTTATAGCGGGCGGCGCGGTCCAGACCGCCCATGCCCAGGGCGATCGGGAACAGGCTTTGGTGAATCAGTATTGCCTCGGTTGTCATAGCGCCAAGCTCAAGACTGGTGGAATCGCAATCGAGGGATTGAGTGTCGCGCAACCCTCCGGCCATGCCGATGTCTGGGAACGAGTGCTTCGCAAGATGCGGACCGGCGAAATGCCTCCCAAGGGGCTGCCCCGACCGACCGAGGCCGAGTACGCGGCGTTCACCCGGTCACTTGAGGAAACGTTGGACCGCGAAGGCGCGGCCAATCCGAATCCGGGGCGGCCGGCGATTCATCGGTTGAACCGGACGGAATACAGCAACGCGATCCGGGATTTGCTGGGCCTGGATACGCAGCCAGGAGCTTCGCTTCCCACGGACAATACGAGTTTCGGGTTCGACAACATTGCCGACGTGCTTTCGATGTCGCCGGCGCTGCTCGAAAGATACGTTTCGGTGGCGCGCTCGGTCGCACGGCTGGCGGTGGGAGATCTGAACGTCAAGGCGACCAAGGATCACTATGAGCCGCCGCGGGATCCGGCGGCGGCGCGGCGTCCGCGAAATGAGCGGGCGGGTGACGATCTGCCTTTCGATTCCCGAGGCGGAGTCGATTTCAAACGATATTTTCCGCTGGATGCGGAATATCTGATTCAAATCAAGATGAAGCCCGATCCACAGATCGCCGCGGCGGAGGGGATCGAGAAGCCGGCGCTGTTCGAACTGCGTCTGCCCCTGAAGGCCGGTCTGCATGCCGTGGGCGTGACCTTCCCGCGCGATTCTTCGAAAGAAGAGAACGAGCTTCCGCCGGGCGCGCGCCGTCCGCCGCCTGCCGCGGGGATGAAGGATTCAAAACCGGAGCGGACGGACGACATGGATCTGTGGCTGGATAACACGCGTCTCAAGCGTTTCGGGGTTCCGCATGGAAGCGCGGATCCGGAGGTCGCGGATGTGATGGTCGGCGGGCCGTATTCGGCAACGGGCCGGGGAAACACGCCGAGCCGCGAAAAGATATTCGTCTGCCGGCCGGCCGCTGCAAAGGACGAAGAAACCTGCGCGCATGTCATCCTGGCGAATCTGACGCGACGGGCGTTTCGACGTCCCACGAGCGAGGCCGATATTGCGCCGCTGCTGGCGTTCTACCGCGCGGGGCGCCAAGCGGGCGATTTCGATGCCGGAATCGAAAAGGCGCTGGAAGCGCTGCTGGTGTCGCCGGATTTCCTATTCCGCGTGGAGACCGATCCGGCGGGTTGTAAGCCCGGGACGGCGTACAAGATCAACGATCTGGACCTGGCGTCCCGGCTGTCGTTTTTCCTGTGGAGCAGCATTCCGGATGAAGAGCTTCTGCAAATCGCGGAGCAGGGCAAGCTGAAAGATCCGGCGGTGCTGCAAGCGCAAACGCGGCGGATGCTGGACGATCCGCGGTCGGACGCGCTGGTCAGCAACTTCGCGGGGCAGTGGCTGTACCTGCGGAATCTGACGACGCTGAAACCCGACGCGGGGATTTTCCCGCAATTCGACGAAAGCCTGCGACGGTCCATGCGCGCGCAGACCGAGCTGTTTTTCGGGAGCATCCTGCATGAGAACCGCAGCGTTCTGGAGCTTCTGGACGCCGATTACACCTTCCTCAACCAACGGCTGGCCGAGCATTACGGGATCCCGGATATTTACGGTCCGCAATTCCGGCGCGTGACGTTGACCGATCCGAACCGGCGCGGCTTACTGGGGCAGGGAAGCATTCTGGCAGTGACGTCGTACCCGAATCGAACTTCGGTGGTGCAGCGCGGGAAGTGGGTTCTGGAGAATCTGCTGGGCACGCCGCCGCCTCCGCCGCCGGCGGATGTTCCGGTACTCAAGGCCGAAGGAAAAGACGGCAAACAGCTCACGCTGCGGCAGGCGATGGAGCAGCATCGCGTGAACGCGGTCTGCGCGTCGTGTCATGCGCGCATGGATCCCATCGGATTCGCGCTCGAAAATTACGACGCGATCGGGCGCTGGCGGAGCGAAGATGCCGGGACGAAGATCGATGTTTCCGGGAAGCTTCCGGATGGCGGTCAGTTTACCGGGCCGGGCGAACTGGCCAGGCTGCTGGCAACCAAGTATCAAGACGATTTCGTTTCCACGTTTACGGAAAAGCTGTTGACCTACGCGCTTGGCCGCGGACTCGAATATTACGACCAGCCGGCCGTGCGTTCCATCACGCGCGCGGCGGCGGGGGAGCATTACAGCATGACATCGCTGGTGATTTCCGTGGTGAACAGCATGCCGTTTCAGATGAGAAGGAGTTCCGAACCATGATTCTCAAGAATAAAGCTTTGACGATTCTCACGAATAAAGCCTTGACCCGGCGGACGCTTCTGCGGGGAGCCGGCACGGCGATCTCGCTGCCGTTTCTTGAATCGATGGTACCGGCTACGGGTCGCGCCGCGACCACGGCTTCGAAGCCGGCGATGCGCCTGGGCTTCGTCTATCATCCGGTGGGAATGATCATGGACCGCTGGACTCCGGCAGTCGAAGGCGCGGCCTTCGAGTTCACGCCGACGATGAAGGCGCTGGAGCCGTTCCGGGAACGGTTGGTTGTCCTGAGCGGGCTGGCTCAGGTGAATGGACGCGCATTGGGCGACGGTCCGGGCGATCATGCGCGGGAGGGCGCCACGTGGCTCACGGGCGTTCACCCCAAGCGGACGGAGACGGACGTGCGCGCGGGCATTTCAGCGGACCAGATCGCGGCCAAGGAATTCGGCAAACAGACGCAACTGGCGTCGCTCGAACTGGCGCTGGAAGCGCCGACGCTGGCGGGCACGTGCGATCAGAATTATAGCTGCGCGTATACGAATACGGTTTGCTGGAGCTCGGCGTCGACGCCGCTGCCGATGGAACCGGATCCGCGAGCGGTTTTCGAACGGCTTTTCGGCGACGGGGAAAGCACCGATCCGGCGGCGCGGCTGGCACGGCTGAAGGAAGAGCGCAGCATTCTCGACTACGTGCTGGGAAGCATCGACCGGCTGGAAACGCATCTTGGGCCGCGCGACCGGAGTAAGCTTAGCGATTACCTGGACGCGATCCGCGATATCGAGCGGCGCATTCAAAAGGCCGAGCAGCAGAACGCGAGCACCAAGCTTACGATTCTGGAACGGCCCGGCTCAATTCCCGAGGAATTCGACGATCACGCGAAGCTGATGATGGATTTGCAGGTGCTGGCGTATCAAACCGACATGACGCGCGTGGTCACGCTGATGCTGGGTCGCGCCGGAAGCAACCGGCCGTATCCTTCGATCGGGATTCCGGATGGGCATCACTCGATCACGCATCACTTGAACGATCCGGTAAAGATCGCCAAGGTCGGGAAGATCGACGCGCATCTGGTGAAGACGTTCGCTTACCTGCTGGAAAAGCTCAAGACGACGCAGGATGGCGACGGGACGCTGCTCGATCACACGATGATCGTGTACGGCAGCAGCCTGAGCGATGCGAATCTGCATACGCATCACGATCTGCCGATCGTGCTGGTGGGCGGCGGCGCGGGCCAGATCAAGGGCGGGCGGCATATTCGCTATCCCAAAGAAACGCCGCTGAACAATCTGTTCCTGAACGTGCTGGATCGTGCGGGCGTGCGCTGCGAGCAGTTCGGCGACAGCACCGGGAAGCTCGCCTATCTCGCCGACGTTTAAAATGCGCGGCGGTCCGACACAATCCGGGATCGTGCTGGTGGCCGCGGTTGTTTCCTGCCTGGGCGCTTCCGATCCGCGTCTTCTTGACGCCGTTAAGAGACGGGATGCAAAAGCGGTGGTGTTACTGGTGAATCAGCATGCCGATGTCAACGGCGCGCTGCCCGATGGGAGCACGCCGCTTTCCTGGGCCGCGTATCTGGACGAACGGGAAATCGCCGGAACACTGCTGGCCGGCGGAGCGAACGTCAATGCCGCCGATGCGTACGGCGAAACTCCGCTGACGCTCGCGTGTGCCAGTGGAGACGGGCCGCTGGCGGCTCAACTTCTCAAGGCCGGAGCGAACGCGAACGCGGCGCGCTGGAACGGGGAAACTGCTTTGATGATCGCTGCGGGAGCGGGCAGCGTCGAGGCTGTGCGCGAATTGATCCAGCACGGCGCGGATGTCAACGCGGCCGGCGGATCGAAGAAGCAGACCGCGCTGATGTGGGCGGCGGCGGAAGGCCACCCCGGGGTTGTGCAAGTTCTGATCGAACGCGGGGCAAACGTGAACGCGGTTTCGGCGAGCAACTTCACGCCCCTAGTTTTCGCGGCGATCAAGGACGATACCGCGAGTATCCAGAGCTTGCTGGCCGCTGGTGCGAATTTGAATTATGCTTTGCCCTCCGGCGCGAAGGTGTTGACCATCGCCGCGGCTTACGGGAATACAAAATCGGTGGGAGCCCTGGTTGACGCGGGGGCCGGCGTCAACGTTGCGGACCGCTCCGGGACCACCGCGCTGCACACGGCTGCGCAACTCGGAAATCTTGAAATGATCAAGATGCTGCTGGAAAAAGGCGCCAATCCCAACGCGCGCACCGCGAAGGTGGCAGGCGGGCGGGGCGGAGGCGGCGGATTCCGTCCGCTGACCGGCGAGTTGACGCCTCTGCATTACGCGGCTCGGGGGAATCATATCGAGGCGATGAAGCTTTTGCTCGCGGCCGGCGCGGATCCCAAGCTCAAGGGCCAGGATGGCACAACGCTGCTGATGTCGGCGGTGGGCAGCGGCAGGCCCGCCGTGGTCAAATTCACGTATCCCCTCGATCCAAGCATCGATGCTGTTACTGAAAGCGGCATGACGATCATTCACGCGTCGGTGTCCGGGACCGCGAACGGTGGGACGCAGTCGGCCCAGAACGACGTCGTCGAGGTTATCCAGTTTCTGGCCGATCGCGGCGCGAAGCTTGACGAGCGGGATGGGGCTGGAAGAACCGCGATCGAACTGGCGGACCGGCTTCCCATCGACAAAGCGGTGGACCTGCTGACTGCGTTGATCATCAAATCGGGAGCAACGCCCAAGACGCCGTCGTTGCGCTGAATCAAGATCCAAACGTGGAGCCTAAAATGAGGCGATTTGCGATTCTGACGCTGGCAACGCTTCCGCTTGTCTTTCTGGCCGCACAGCAGCCGCCAGGGGGGAGGGGCAGTCAGCAACCCCCCGTCCTTCCTACGGCAGAGGAGAAGGCTCAGCTTCAATCGAAGGTTGACGCGATTGAAGAGAGTGTCCGCAAGGCTCGGGCAAAGCATGCCGGCGATGATGTGGTTGCCGATGTCGAAGTTTATGCCCGGGCGGGGCGCTGGCTGCTGGAATATCCGACCACGTTTTATACGCAGGACGGAATCAACAACGCGTTAACCGTGCTCGATTCGGGCGTGGAGCGTGCGCGGCAGCTTCAGGACGGCCAGTCGCCGTGGGTGGCGCAAAAGGGCCGCAAGATTCACGGATTTTATTCGGCGCTGGATGGATCGATCCAACCGTACGGCCTGATTGTGCCGGAATCCTATGACGGGATGCATCCGGTTCGGCTGTATGTGTGGCTGCATGGGCGCAATAACACGCTGACCGAGGCGAGTTTTATCTCCGGCTTCCTGCGGACGCCGGCGCCGCAGAATCTGGCGAATTCAGCGGACCTCGGGCAGATTCAACTGGAGGTTTACAGCCGGGGAAACAACGCCAATCACTGGGCCGGCGAAGTGGACACGTTCGAAGCGATCGCGGATGTTCAGAAGCGCTATAAGATCGACCCAGACCGAGTGATCCTGCGCGGATTCTCGCTGGGCGGCGCGGGCGCGTGGCATCTGGCGTTGCATCATCCAGACCGGTTTGCGGCGGCGGAGATCGGCGCGGGCACGTGGCCTCGACGCTATACGATGTCCGGATTCCCGCCATACCAGGCGGCCACGCTGCGCATCTGGGAGAACATGACGCAGTGGGCGCTGAATGCCTACAATCTTCCGATCGCGGGCCACGACGGCGACAACGATCCGCAGGTGGCTTCGATTCCTCGACCGGAACCGGGCGCGCCGACGCGAGGTCAACTGGAATCCTCCATTCGCGTGCGCGAGCAGCTTGCCAAGGAGGGTTTTCCGTCCGAAGGGGAGCCGAACTTCCTCCGCGCCAAGGGCACAACTTCGATCTTCATGATTTCCGAAAACACGGGCCACAGCGCCAGCCCGGTGGTGAAGCAGCACCTGGAAGCGTTCGTCAAAGAATGGGGAGATCGCGGGCGCGTTTCGCCGGATCACATCCGGTTTCTCACGTATACGACGCGGTATAACCGCGATTACTGGGTCACGGTCGATGGACTTGGAAAGCACTACGAACGCGCCGATATCGACGCGGTGCGGAGTAATGGGGGCGAGCGGTACCAGATCACGACGCACAATATCGCCCGTCTTACGCTGCGGGAGACGGGTCACGCAGCGGAAATGAACATCGACGGGCAGGACCTGAAGCTCAAGTCGAGCCCGGAAATTACTCTGGAGAAGGCTGGTCCGACGTGGCGTGTGGCGAGCGGCAAATGGGCCGGCTTGCACAAGACGCACGCGTTGCAGGGTCCCATCGACGATGCGTTTCTGGATCCGTTCCTGCTGGTCCGTCCCACGGGCGCGGCGTGGAATGAAGGAGCGAACCGGAAGGCCATCGAGCGATTGGAACAGTTCGAGCGCGTCTACGCGCGGAATTATCGAGCGCATGTGCGGGTCAAGGATGACAAAGACGTCACCGATGCGGACTTCGCGAAATACAATGTCGCGCTGTTCGGCGATCCGGGCAGTAACCGGTGGATCGCGAAGGTGCAGGGGAAATTGCCGCTGCGCTGGACTCGCGAAAATGTCAGTTTCGGAGAACAGAGCTTTGCCGCGGCGGACAGCATGCCTGTGATGATCTATCCCAATCCTTTGAATCGGGCCCGATACATTGTCATCAACAGCGGACTGACGATCGAAGAGCGCGAGTATAATTCCGACTACAGCATGCCGCAGCTCGGCGATTTCGCGGTGTTGAAAGTCAAAGGCGGCGGTGTTCCGGAAGTCGCTTACGCGGGACTTTTCGACGAATCCTGGCAACTGCCCAAATAATTCGTGACCACAGGAGCAAAGCTGGCGGCGCTGGTGTTCTCGATCGCGTGGGGTGGCTGGGCCGCGGACGACGGGAAAACCGTTTTGGATGGCGTCTATTCGACCGAGCAGGCCACGCGCGGCCAGGCGGCGTACACGGCCAGTTGCAGTTCGTGTCATCTGGATGATCTGACGGCTTATCGAGGCGCGCTGCACGGCAAAGCGTTCGTCGAGACTTTTCAGGGAGACACTCTGGAATCGTTGTTTCGGCTGACGAAAACTACCATGCCGCGCGACGCGCCGGCGAGTCTTGGGGACGAAACGTATCTGGACATTGTTGCTTATGTATTGCAGGTGAACGGATTTCCGGCAGGCGGACAGAATCTGAAATCGGATTCCCTCAAAAATATTAAAATTGTTGGAAAAACGGGATCCGAGCCCGTTCCCAATTTCGCATTGGTATCGGTAATCGGTTGTCTGATCGAAGCGCCCGGCGATCATTGGACGCTTACACAGGCGACCGAGCCTTCCAAGAGCAGTAATCCGGATGCCGTTAGTCCTGTGGAGTTGAAAGCTTTTCAGGCCGCGCCGCCGGGGAAACAGAAGTTCACGCTGCTGGATGCCGGCTACTTCAAGCCTGCATCCCATAAGAACCACAAAATGGCGGTGAAAGGGTTCCTAATCCGGCATGCGGAGGGCGACGAAATCAACGTGACGTCGCTCCATATGCTGGCGTCGAGCTGCGCCATGGAACCGATCCGGTGATATACTTCTCTCGAAAGTTGCCCTGATATAACCGTGGGAACGCAAAATCCGCCAAGGTCGAACACCGCAACGTCGCCGGTGGGTCATGGAACTTCCATGGCCGATCTCGATCATGACGAGCGGTGGCTGCTGATCGAGCGGATTGTCGCGAGCGCGGCGTTTCGCAAGTCCGGACGTCTTCGCGATCTGCTGCGGCATGTCGCGCGGCATTCCATTTTCGGCGACGCGGCGGAGCTGAGCGAGCAGCGAATCGGACAGGCGGTATTCGCCAAGCCGGTCGACTACAGCCCTACGGAAGACAGTTCGGTCCGCGTTCACATGCGGCAGCTTCGCTTGAAGCTGCACGAATACTTCGATAGCGAAGGACGCCACGAAACTCTCAGCGTGGAGATTCCCAAAGGATCTTACGCGCTGGCGTTTCACAATTCGCCGGCCGGGGTGTTAACCGAGGTCCTGACGCCGGTTGAAAAGCGCCTGAAGCTCCCGCGTCCGGTGATCGTATTGCCGTGGGCGCTGACTATCGTTCTGGCCGCGCTGTGCCTTTTCTTATGGCGGCGCGAGGAGGCTCCGAAGAGCCCTCCCGTCCCGTGGCCGCTGGCTGAAATGTTCGGGAACGGATATCCGACGCAAATCGTGGTGGCGGATGTGAGTTGGGCGATGCGGCGGCTGATGACGCAGGCTCCGGTTTCGCTGGACGCGTATCTGCGGCGCGATTTCCTGCAACGGCCGCAGCTCCCGGACCCGAGCGACAATGAACAGTTTCTGGCGGCTTATACGGCCAACGCGTTGCTGACATCGTACGCGGACGTAGCGGTCGCGACCACCTTTTTAAAACTGAATTCTCCGCATATGGATCGCGTCTCGATCCGTTCCGGACGCGATTTGCGACTGCGGGACCTGGAAGAAGGCAACTACATTTTCATCGGCAGCCCGGCATCGAATCCGTGGGTTCTGCTGTTTGAGAATCGTCTCAATTTTCAGGAAGTCCGCAGCGATGAGGTTCGGGGGTCGGTCAAATATTTCGTGAATCGCCAGCCGCGGCCCGGCGAGCAGGCCACTTACAAAGGACTGGCGCTCACCGGACAGAACGGCGAAGACTACGCGACCATTTCCGTGCTGCCCACGGATACGCGGCGCGGCAAGGTGATGATCATCCAGGGATTGCAACAAGAGGGCACGGAAGCGGCCGGCCTGTTTCTCTCGGATCAGCGCGAGTGCCAACTTTTGCAGAAGGCGCTCGGCATTCAGGATGAAGCACGGCGGTCCACCTATTTTGAGGCGCTGCTTCGCATAAGCGCGGTCGGCGGATCACCCACTTCGACGACCATTGTGGCGAACCGCGTGTTGCAGCCATAACTGCGGCGATTTTTGCGACGGCCTGCGGCGTGCTGGTTAATCCGGCATGTATCACCACATAAAACAACTGATGTACACCGTCCGCATCGGGGTGCCTGATCCCCGTTTCGGCAATATGCTGCTTGAGCAGTTCGGCGGGGCAAACGGGGAACTCGCCGCAGCAATGCAGTATTCGATCCAGGGCCTGAATTGCGACGATCCGGAGCGCAAGGATCTTTTGATGGATATCGGTACCGAGGAACTGAGCCATCTGGAAGTGGTCGGAACGCTGGCCCGCATGCACTTGAAACCCTTGAAAAACGACCGGCGAGCGGCGCATGCCGACCCGCTTATCGCCATCGCGGGCGGCGGCGGCGTTGCCTTGTTCAATTCCATGGGCGATGCATGGACGGCCGATTATTTGAAAATCACGGGCGAGCTGGATGTCGACCTGCGCAGCAATATCGCCGCGGAGGCACGCGCCAAGATCGTCTATGAGCGCCTGATCAATTTCACGGATGACCAGGGAACCATCGATACGCTCCAGTTTCTGATGACCCGGGAAATCACGCATATGAAGGCCTTTACGGCCGCGCTGGAAAGCATGGGCAAGCCCGCTTTTTCCATCGGCCGCATTCCACCGACGGCCGGCCTGGTCGATCAGTATTTTAACGACTCGACTGGGACGGGCGACCGCGGCGAAGGGGATGCGACGGGGCCCTGGAATCAGGGTGGGGATTGGGAAATGGTGACGGCCCCGGCATTCCAGGAATTCAAATCACCGCAGGCCGGCACGCGCCAACAGGGCGCGAGAGGCGCTGCCAGGACTCAATAACAGATCGAAAGGACGAAACGATGCCACAACTTAAAGAACTACTTGTCGAACAACTTCAGGACCTTCTCCATGCGGAAGGCCAATTGACGGGAGCTTTGCCGAAGATGGCGGAAGCGGCCCATCACCCCAAACTGAAAGAAGCTTTTGAAAAGCATCTTGTACAGACCAAAGGTCATGTCGAGCGCCTGCGCACGATTTTCGAAATGCTGGGTGAAACCGCCGCGCCCAAGCCCTGCAAAGCCATGATGGGATTGATAGAGGAAGGTAAGGAGACGATCGAAGCAGGCGGGGAAAAGGAACCCGGCGCGGCCGACCTTGCGCTGATTGCCGCCGCCCAGCGGGTGGAACACTATGAAATCGCCTGTTACGGGACGGTTCGGGGCCTTGCCCGACAACTGGGAGAGAACGACGCTGCGCGGCTCTTGTCGCACACGCTCGGCGAGGAAGAAAGTGCCGACTTTCTGTTGACGGCGATTTCGGATCCCTTGATCCAGAACGCTGCCATTGAGGACGGCGGCAACAATATCAACCTCGAGAAGGGCGATAAACGCGGCCCGGCGCATGCCAGGAAGGCGGAGAAGCCGGAGAAGGCGGCCAGCCGCGGGCGATAGGAGCGACCAGAAGCTAGAGACTGCAAAGATGCCCGGCGTCGAGAGAGACGCCGGGCATTATCTTTTTCAACAGGGCGAGAGGCGGCAATTTCCGCACCTTTGCACTGCGGCGTGCGCAATTTCGGCAGAGGTGGGCGCGCTAATCAGGCTCGAACGGCGCGCGCAGTGAGGGCGGGGGTGGCAAGACGGAGACGATGTTCTTCGACCTTGGCAAATTGCGCTTGCGCGCGGCCGGCGAGGGCAGCGAAATCATAGCCGCTGAGCCGCTGATCGTGCGGCGCGATCGTCGACAAGGCCCGCCATAAGCCGAACTTGCCCATGATGCCGAGGCCAAGGGCTTCGAATGCCTCGAAGGCGCCGATGCCCGCGGGATCGTCGTGCCGCAGTTTGATGCGGCTTACCTTTTCGCTAAACCAGGCTGCGGCGTCCTTAAGACTGGCGTGGCCTCTTCCGACACGATCGATGATCGTTTCAAGAACGCGTTGGTCTTCGCGAATTTCGATCAGGATCGCCGACGCGACGGTTCCCGTCTCGTGGGCCGGGAATTCGTTCGCCAGGGTCTCAAGCAACTCGACCGCGAATCCCGATCCGGCGAAATGATCATGAAGATAAATAGAGAGCGGATTTTCCATTCTCTTAAAAGTGATGAGTAAACAGCGCGATCAGAAGAATGAAGGGAATGGGCACTCCCAGCATGTAGAGCAGGACCGAACGCATATTAAATCTCCTTCTTAAAACCGGCTTGGTTAAACGGGCTTGACGTGGTCGCGCTGCCTTCCGCCGATGGTGGCGGCAAAACTTGCGCTGAAGGCTCCCATCAAGAGGGCAAGAAACAACCAGAGCAATAAGTGAGCGGTTGCTGCGCGCGCGCTGTCTTCGGCCTGACGGGCTTGTGTGATGACATCCGAAACGCGTCTTTCCGCATCAGGCTGGCTGATGCCCGTCCGGGAGGCCACGAGCGTGGCTAAGTAGCTTTGGTCGGCGGGCGCGATCTGCTTCTCCTTGAGTCCTTTGAGCAGGATCCGCGCGGCTTCCGCTCTGACGGGGGCGTCGCCAGTTTCCGAGCCGATACGGCCGGACCGAAAGAGCGTATCGACGAAGTACATACCGGGATCGGAGACTGAAGTTTCCCTGGTTTGCGGCGCGCTGCCCGCCATGGATGCCGCGGCGGAGGCGAGGAGAGCCGCGCTGACCACGAGCGCCACGGCCCAGGCCAAGAATCCGTTCGCGGTATCGCGAAAAAATACTTCATCGCTGTGGATCAGGGTCCATTTTGTGCGTAGCCTGCCGGTGAGATAACCGCCGAACGCCGATGCGATTATTTCGATGATCACGAGCCAAGCGATGGCGATGGCACCGGCCGCGGTCGCCGTCAGACCCACGTTGGACCAGGGAGAGACGGCAGATAAGCCGAATCCCGCGCCCAACGCCAACAGAATCAGATACAAGGCAGAAGCGACAAACGCTCCGCCGATGACGGCGCCCCAGGACACTCCGGAGGACTGGGACTCACGGTTCGGCTCCGCTACCTCAGGGTCGGTGACGACAAAACGCGGTGACGCTAGATGGGTGCTCATATAAAAGTTCTTCTGGGGAGTGTTGCAGCACATCCAGGGCCATTTCGTTTGTGCCGGGCGGTTGTGTAACGGTTTGAGGGGCGATCGACCCTGTGCTATCAGTGGAAGATGTCTCCGCGCCTTGCAGTGCCCGCTTTTCTCGCGTCTGCCGTTCTTCTCATCGCCGCTGACGACGCGGAGCGCAAGCAGCTTGCTTATACGCGGGCGCACTACACGAAGTACGAGTTCCGGATACCGATGCGCGACGGCGTGCGGCTGTTCGCGACGGCTTACGTGCCGAAAGACGCTTCGGAGAAATATCCGATTCTGATGCAGCGAACGCCGTATTCGGTGGCTCCCTATGGAGCCGATAATTACCGGGTTATCGTCGGGCCGTCGGAGGCGGCGGAGAAGGAAGGATTCATCTTCGTATATGAGGACGTGCGCGGGCGCTATATGTCGGAAGGGACGTTTGTCGACGTTCGGCCTCACAAGACGAAGCTGGATGGGCCTCGCGATATCGACGACAGCACGGATACGTATGACACCATCGAGTGGCTGGTTCACAATGCGCCCAACAACAATGGCAAGGTCGGCATCTGGGGCATTTCGTATCCAGGACATTATGCGGCGCATAGCCTGATCGATTCGCATCCGGCGTTGAAAGCGGTGTCGCCGCAGGCTCCGATGAACGATCTTGCCGATGGCGACGATGCTTACCACAACGGCGCGTTCTTTCTGGGCGCGAATTTCCGGTTCTACGCGAACTTTGAGCCGCGCAAGCAGGATCTGGAAAAGAAGGATGCGAAGCCGGGCTTCGACGCGGGCACGTTCGACGCGTATACGTTCTTTCTGCGGATGGGAACGCTGGCGGAGTCGGCGCGGAAGTATTTCAAGCAGGAGAACGTTTATTGGGACGATCAGATCTCGCACTGGAGTTACGACGATTTCTGGCGGTCACGGGCGCTGACGCCGTTCATGAAGAACGTGAAGCCGGCGGTTCTGTTTGTCGGCGGATGGTTCGATGCGGAGGATCTGTCGGGTCCGCTGAAGCTGTTCAACGCGGTGGAAAAGAATGGTCCGGCGGCGGCGAACACGCTGGTGATGGGGCCGTGGTCGCACGGAGGCTGGTCGCGCGGGCCGGGCGACACGCTGGGCAATCTCAGATTCGATACCAACACGGGCGAGTATTTTCGGGAAAGTATCGAATTGCCGTTTTTTGTACAGCATCTTAAAGACCCCAAGGAAGAAAAGCCCGGTGTGAAGAAGACTCCGGAGATCAGCAGCTCCAAGGCGATCGTGTTCGAGACGGGACGCAATGAGTGGCATCGCTTTGACCGGTGGCCGCCGAAGAATGCGGTAGCGCGGTCGCTGTTTCTTGCGTCCGATGGAAAGCTTGCTTGGACTGCTCCGCCGGCGAGCGGGTTCGATGAATATCTGAGCGACCCGGCCCGGCCGGTTCCGACGACCGGGGAGATCACGGGCGGCTTCGGGATGCCGGGGAATTACATGACTTTCGATCAGCGGTTCGCATCGGAACGTCCCGATGTGCTGACGTATGAGACCGAACCGCTGGATCACGACGTTACGATCGCGGGCGCGGTGACGCCGTCGCTGCGGGTTTCGACGAGCGGGACCGACTCCGACTTCGACGTGAAGCTGATTGACGTTTATCCGGACGATTATCCGGAGCCGGATCCGAATCCGAGGCAGGTGCACATGGGCGGGTATCAGCAACTGGTTCGCGGCGAGCCGTTTCGCGGGAAATTCCGCAACGGTTTTTCGAAGCCGGAGCCGTTCACGCCGGGCAAACCGGAGCGCATCGAATACTGGATGCCGGACGTGATGCACACTTTCAAGACCGGGCATCGCATCATGGTCCAGATCCAAAGCTCGTGGTTCCCGCTGACGGATCGAAATCCACAGCAATTTACGGAGATTCCGACGGCTAAGCCGTCGAACTTCAAGAAGGCCACGCAGCGGGTTTATCTGGGCGCGGACGGGTCGCAAATCAAGCTGCTGGTTCTGGAATGAGGGAGCATACGGTCATGCGTTATCTGAGAATCGGTTGGGTTCTTTTATCGGGAGCCGTCCTGTTGCTGGGACAAAGGACGGAATCGCCCTTGTCCGCGATCCCGTATACGCCCAGCCTGGATATCAGCGCGATGGATAAGACGGTCAACGCGTGCGTCGATTTCTATCGCTACTCGTGCGGCGGCTGGATCAAGAATAATCCCATTCCGCCGGACCAAGCCGTGTGGAACGTGTATTCGAAGCTGCAGGAGGAGAATCAACGGTTTTTGTGGGGGCTGCTGGAAGAGGCCGCGAAACCGAATCCGAAACGCAGCGCCGTGGAAGCAGAGACCGGCGATTTTTTCCACGCTTGCATGGACGAAGGCGCGGTCAACAAGCTGGGGGCCACGCCGCTGAAACCGGGGCTGGCCAAGATCGACGGATTGCGGACGGTGAGCGATCTGGCGGGTTACCTGGGCCGGGCGCACCTTGGGGTGAGCGGAAGCGGGATGATGTTCGGGTTCGGATCGGACCAGGACATGGAGGATTCGAACAGCGTGATCGGGTTCGCCACGTCCCGCGGACTGGGGCTGCCGGATCGGGATTACTACACGAAGACGGATGCGAAATCGGAAGAGACGCGGCGGAAATACGTGGAGCATGTGGCGCGGATGTTCGTGCTGCTCGGCGAGTCAACCGAAGCAGCGGCGGCTAAGGCGCGGACAGTGATGGAGATTGAAACGGCGTTGGCGAAAGCGTCGCTGACGCGGGTCGAGAGGCGGGATCCGCACAAGTTGTTTCACAAGATGAGTCCGGCGCAGTTGCAGGCGCTGGTTCCAACTTTCCGCTGGAACGACTATCTGGAAGCGGCCGCCGCGCCGCCGGCATCGATCTTCAATGTGACGGAGCCGGAGTTCTTCAAGGCGCTCGACGGGCAGCTCAAATCGCGGAGCCTGGACGATTGGAAAGCGTATTTGCGCTGGCACCTAGTGCATAGCGAAGCGCCGTATCTTGCGTCGCCGTTTGTGGAGGCGAACTTCGATTTCTACAACAAATATCTGCGGGGCACGACCGAGATGGCGCCGCGCTGGAAACGGTGCGTGCGGCTGGTAGATCGCAATCTGGGTGAGGCGCTGGGGCAGGTGTTCGTGCAGAAGGCGTTTCCGCCGGAGATGAAGCAGCGCACGTTGACGATGACGAAAGAGATTGAAGCGGCGATGGAGTCGGAGATACGGCAATTGCCGTGGATGACGGAGGCGACCAAGGTTCGGGCGCTCGAGAAGCTGCATACGGTGGTGAACAAGATCGGTTATCCGGATAAGTGGCGCGACTACAGCTCGATCAAGATCGATCGCGACGATTTTCTGGGCAACGTCAATCGCGCGAACGAGTTCGAATCGAGGCGGGACCTGGCGAAAATCGGGAAGCCGGTGGATCGCGGCGAATGGGGCATGACTCCGCCGACTGTGAATGCTTATTACAACGCGCAGATGAACGATATCAATTTTCCCGCGGGCGTTCTGCTGCCGCCGCTGTACGATCCCAAGATGGACGATGCTCCGAATTACGGCAACACGGGCGCGACCATCGGTCATGAACTGACGCACGGCTTCGACGACGAAGGGCGCCAGTTCGACGCTAAAGGCAACCTGAAGGAGTGGTGGACGGCGGAAGACGCCCAGAAGTTCCAGGAGCGCGCCGATTGCGTATCCGATCAGTATTCGCAGTACACGGTGATCGACGATATCAAGATCAACGGGAAGCTGACCATGGGCGAAGACATCGCGGATCTGGGCGGGACTTTCCTGGCGTATATCGCCTGGAAGCACGCGGACGCGGGGCAGAATCTGAAACCGATGGACGGGTTCACGCCGGATCAGAGGTTTTTTATCGGAATGGCGCAGTGGGCGTGCGGAGCGGAGCGGCCGGAAAACAAGCGTGTGAACGCGATCACGAATCCACATTCGCCGGATGAGTATCGCATCAACGGCGTGGTGTCGAATATGCCGGAGTTTGCCAACGCGTTCTCGTGTAAGGTGGGGCAGCCGATGGTTCGGGCGAAGCCGTGCAAGGTCTGGTGACGCGGATTATGCGTGGGACGAGAAGCGGAGTTCGTTGACGTCTTTAAAGCGCGTGTTCGGGTTTTGCGGACGGGCTGCCTTCTTTATCGGCAGCCTTCTTTGTAGTGCCTGACAAAGCGACGTCAGAAAATTCGGTCACGGAATGGAAGCAAACGTGACGTGGGTAAGTCGCGCACACGAGCGACGCGCGGCGTATACTCTCGTCTAGGGTTCCACGTGAAGTTCCTCTGGACCGCTGTCGCGATCAAGGCGACGTTAGCCTTTCTATTGGGCCAGGACACAGCCGGCCTGACGATGCGCCGGGTGGTTCACCCTGAGTACACAGAAGAAGCTCGGCTTGCCAGGCTCGAAGGGCGGGTCCAGGTCGAGTACAAAATACGCGACAACGGAACCGCAAGCGATTTACGGATCACACGATCTCTAGGCCTCGGTCTAGACGAAAAGATGATCGATGCCCTGCGGCTATCACCATGGGAGGCCAGCCCGGGGAGTCCTGGCGTATCTACGGTGGCTGTTGATGGGGATTTTGTCCTCGCGCCGCTATCGCGGTGGCACTTGATTGGAGTTACGTTCCTGCCTCCGGCGGGCGTGACACGGCCGAGCTTCGCCAGCGTCACGTATCCTCTTGGAGCAGGCATAAGCGTCTACGCCTTCGATGAAGGAAGGATCGTCGGTGCGATGGGACGGCAGGCTACGGCGAAGCTCGCGTTCGACATCGATGATCATGGGGTGCCCGGACATTTTAGAGTCATAAGGGCCTCCGAAGACATTTGGGGTGCCGAGGCGATATTGTTGGTTAGCGGGTGGCGGTTCAATCCGGGGAGAAGAGGCGGCGAGTCTGTTGGTGTTCCCTGCTTACTCGATCTTGTATGGGGTCCCAAAGAGCTGCCGATAGAGGTGGTTGAGAAGCTGAGGTTGGCGATCAACGAGCCAGGATTGCCGGTTACGGGACCTCAACCTCGACCGGCGATAATCTACTCGCCGCAGCCTCCCTACACCGACCAAGCTCTTGCGGCGAGGCTGGAAGGAACCGTTATCATTTCGTTAGTTGTGAGCGTGGATGGCTCGCCGAAGGATTTAACGGTAATCAGGCCTCTTGGAATGGGACTGGATCAGTCTGCCATCCAAACAGTCTCCACGTGGCAGTTTCAAGCGCCTGTCGTGAATGGCAGGCCCAAGGAAGTGTCCACTAGTGTGGAGGTCGTTTTTAGCTTGCACGAGAAGGAGTAACGACGATTTACGGCGAATGCAAGCCGCGAGGCCTGGGCTTCGCCCGGACCCTTCGTCTAATTCTCGTTTGTCCGACGGTTTGGCTCGCCGTATGGCCGCTGACGCGATCCTGGCGGGTTTTAAACAGGGCTAGGGGATTGGAATCGGAGTTCGTCGACGTCTTTAAAGAGCGGGATGTCGGTGCGGAGGGTGGCGAGGGTTCGGAATAGCAGGGCTTGTTCGCGGTCGCGGATAAGGGTCGTGGCGAGGGCGCCGGCGTGGGCGGCGTTTACGTGCCAATCGCCGGCGTCGGCGGGGATGGATTCGATGTGCTTGAATTTCGCGAGGACTGCCGCGGTCGACTTGGCGCCCCAGCCGGGAAGGCCGGGATAACCGTCGGCGGAGTCGCCGACGAGGGCGAGATAGTCGGGGATGGATTCGGGCAGGACGCCGAATTTCCTGACGACGGCTTCTTCATCGAAAGTTGTGCGGGTGCGGCGGTTCAGTTGAACGACGCGCGTGCCGCGGACGCATTGGGCCAGATCCTTGTCGGGCGTGCAGATGAGGACGCGATCGACGCGCGGATCGGCTGCGGCCGCGGCGGCTCCGGCTGCCAGGGCGTCGTCGGCTTCGAATTCGATCATCGGCCAGACGAGGATGCCGGCCTCGACGAGGGCTTCTTCGAGAAGAGGGAATTGGGCCCACAGGTCGGGATCGATGCCTTCGGAGGTTTTGTATCCGGGCCATAGGTTATTGCGGAAGGATTCGATGACGTGGTCGGTGGCGACGGCAAGGTGAGTCGCGCCGTCGCGGATCATGCCTTTGATGGAGGATAGGACTCCGCGGACGGCGGCTACGTTGCGGCCCTTTTCGTCGATGACGGGAGGCAGGGCGTAGAAGTGGCGGAAGAGTTCGTAGGTGCCGTCGATCAGGTGGACGTCCAGGGTGGGCCTCCTGACGCGGGCTTGGAGACACGTGGGGACCCGCTTGCTGGCGCGCGCGGTTCTGTGGCGCTTGCGAACGGGCCGTGAATAGCGAGGCGCGCACGAAAGCGCGTGGGTTTACGGGAGGGCAATGGTTTCGCCTTTTAGAGCGGGGGCGTGGATGGGGCGGCGGCGGGCTTTGGTGGTTTGTTCGAAGCTGTAGCCGAGGGCCAGGAGTTTTTGTTCGCTGAACGCGGGGCCGAAGAAGGAGATGCCGACGGGGAGGCGGTCGCCGGTGAATCCGGCGGGGACGATCAGGTCGGGGAAGCCAGTGAGGTTGGCGATGTTGGTGGCGGAGTCGCGGCCGCCGCCGGCGGGGGCGAGGGGTTCGCTCAACAGGCCGGGGCGGCGTGAAGACGTGGGATAGACGATGGCGTCGAGATTTTGTTTTTCGAAAATTCCGAGAATGGCTGCGCGAACCATGGGGAGGCCGTAATCGCGCACGGAGGTGTACTGGTAGTCTTCGAGCGTGCCGCTGTCGGCTTCGCGCTTGAACAGCGACCAGCGGCTGGGATTGGGGCGAGCGCCGTCGGGGCGCGTGGCGTTGAAGTGGTTGGCGCGTTCGATCATTTCATCGAGACTCTTGGGATATTTGGGACCGAGCGTGGAAAGATACTGCTTGATCTGGACGACGAATTCGGGATAACGGATGGCGTTGTAGAACTCGCCTTTGGCGTCCATCAGCCACTTGGGATAGTGAACGTCGACGACGGTGGCGCCGGCGCGACGCAGGGCGTCGATGGAGGCTTCCATGACCCAGTCGACGTCGGGATCGACGCCGAGGAAGTCGCGGGCGATGCCGATGCGCGCGCCTTTTAGCGCGTTGGCGTCGAGGCCTTTCGTGTAATCCGCGGCGAATTTGCCTTCGCTCTTTTTGGTGGCGGGATCGGCGGGGTCCAGGCCGGTCATGACGCTCAGGGCCGCGGCGGCGTCGTAGACGCTGCGGGTCATCGGGCCGCCGGTGTCGAAGCTGAGGGCGAGGGGAATGATGCCGTCGCGGCTGAGCAGGCCGTGAGTCGGCTTCAGGCCGACGATGCCGTTTGCCGTCGAGGGGCCGCGGATGGAACCGCCGGTGTCGGTGCCCATGCCGATGGGCGCGTATCCGGCCGCGACGGCCACGCCGACACCACCCGAAGATCCGGAAGGCGTGCGCAGAAGATCGTGCGGGTTTCGGGATTGTCCGCCGAGAGAACTGAAGGCGCCGGCGGAGGCGAACTCGCTCATGTTGACCTTCGCGAGAATGATGGCGCCGGCGTCACGCAGCTTTTTCACCAGGAACGCATCCGCAGGCGGGATGGAGCCTTCGAGAAGGACGGAGCCTCCGGTGGTCGGCATGTCGGCGGTGTTGTAGTTGTCTTTGAGGACGACGGGAATGCCGTGGAGGGGGCTGCGCGGGCCTTTGGCTTTACGCTCGGCGTCGAGGGCGCGGGCGGTTTCGAGGGCTTTCGCGTTGAGGAACATGACGGCGTTGAGGCCGGGGCCCTGGTGATCATAGGCGTGAACGCGGGCGAGACAGAGTTCGACCAGTTTTTCGGACGTCAGCGCGCCGGAGTTGAGAGCGGCGTTGAGGTCGGCGAGCGTTGCCGAGTCGAGGTCGATGGAACGGGCGGAGGCGAGGGCGGTGCAGAGGGTGGCGAGGAGGAGAAGCCGTCGTGGGATGGGTCGCATGATGGGGTCCTTTGGTTCGTTAAGATCCACCGCAGCGTTGCGGGGATTGGGCGACGGGTTCACGGGGTATTTTATCATCGAGTGGGGCAGGCCTCCGGCCTGCCATTGGCGACGCGGGGATTTCGGATAGGATCGAAGGAACATGCGGTTCACGGCGCTCGGTTTGATCGCGTGCCTCGGCGTTTTCGGACAAAACGCGTTTGAGGTTGCGTCGGTCAAGGCAGCCAAGCAGCCGATCAACTTTGTTCGCTCGAATGGCGGTCCAGGAACGGATGATCCGGGGCTGTATAACTGCGAGAACTGTTCGCTCAATGTGCTGATATCGTACGCCTTCGGTGTCGAGTATTTTCGCGTGATTGACCCGGGATGGATGCAGCAAACCGCATTCGTCATCAATGCGCGAGTACCTGCAAGGACCACGAAGGAACAGTTCCGCGAGATGCTCCAGAACCTGCTGGCGGAGCGTTTCCATCTGGCTGTACATCGCGAAAAAAGGGAGATGACTGCGTATGAGTTGCTGGTGGGAAAGGGTGGTCCGAAGCTGAAGCCGGCGGAAGAGGAAGCAGCGCAAGACGGCTCGAAGAAAGCCGGTACGCCGGAGTCGAAGCTCGGCACGGATGGATACCCGACGCTGCCAGATGGCTACCAGATGTCGTGGATTAGCGATCGCGCACGGATGCGGTATCCGAGGCAGACGATGAAGCAGTTTGTGGGATTGCTGGAGGGGCAATTGGGCGGTCCGGTGGTGGACTCCACGGGACTGACCGGGAAGTACGATATCGAGCTGTATTGGGCCTCGGATGATTTTTCGAGCGACCGCGCCGGCGCGTCCGAGCCTCGCCCTAACCTGGTTCAAGCACTGCAACAGCAACTTGGCCTCAGGCTGGTGAAGAAGAGGGAACCGATCGAGGTCATTGTCGTGGACCGGTGCGAGCGGGTTCCGACGGAGAATTGATGTTGCCGCGCCTGGCAGGTCGGGGACCTGCCCTACTGGGATTCGTTGTGTTACAAAGGACTATTCTTTGAGGTGTGAAATGAGCGCTCGTTGGTTGCTCTTTTTCTTGCCGGGACTGGCGGTGACGCAGGCCCAGCATGGAAGTATCGCGGGACTTCCGTTTTCGACGCCGCAGGATGTGGCTGAGGGGCAGCAGTCCTTTAAATCCCAGTGCGCGGCTTGTCATGGGTTGGATGCTTCCGGGGGGTCGGTTGCGCCGAGCCTGGTTTCGGGGACTTTCAAGCATGGCGGATCGGATGACGCGCTGTTCGCCGTGATCACGAAGGGCGTTCCGGGAACGGCGATGTCGGCGTTTCCGCTGGGTGGCAAGGAGACGTGGCAGATTATCGCGTTTTTGCGGTCCATGAATATTTCGAAGGCGGCAGGGAAGGCTCCGGGCGATGCCGCCAAGGGGGCGCGCGTGTACGCGGCGAATAACTGCGGGCGGTGCCATACCAATGGAACGGGCTCGGGAGGGTTCTTCGGGCCGGATCTGAGCACGATTGGATCGCACCGGCTGCTGGACCAGATCGAGAGTTCGATTGTCGATCCCAATGCCGAAGTCACGCCGGATTATTGGTCGGTGACGGCGCAGACGAAAGCCGGACAGACCGTCACGGGAATGCGGATGAATGAGGATATGGACTCGATCCAGATTCGCGAACGGAACGGGCATCTGCGGACGCTGATGAAAGCGGAGCTGAACAAGTTCGAGATCGTGCGGACGTCGCCGATGCCGTCGTTCAAGGGAAAGCTTTCGGCTACGGAGCTTCAAGATCTGGTCGCGTATCTGGCGAGTTTGCGGGAACCGGCGGCTACTGAGGGGGCCGCGAAATGAAATACGCAGCAGTTGTGCTTTTGACGGCGGCGTCGATGCAGGCGCAGGTTACGTTTGACCGGCTGGCGGCGGCTCCGAGCGAACCGCAGAATTGGCTGACTTACAACGGCAACGTTCAGAGCAACCACTTCAGCGGGCTCGATCAGATCAAGCCGGAGAACGTGGCGAATCTGGATTTGAAATGGGTGTCGCAGGTGCAGTCGCTCGAAAAATTCGAGGCGACGCCGCTGGTGATCGATGGTGTGATGTATGTGACCGAACCGCCGAATACTGCGGTCGCGCTGGACGCGCGGACGGGGCGGCCGTACTGGAGATATGAGCGTCCGGTGCCGGATGCGACGTTTGTCTGCTGCGGCAACGTGAATCGAGGCCTGGCGATTCTCGGCGATTCGATTTTCATGGGGACGCTGGACGGGTACCTGGTGGCGCTGGATGCGTCGACGGGCCGCGTGAAATGGGAAACGAAGGTGGTCGACTACACGCAAGGGTATTCGCTGACGGTGGCGCCGCTGGTGGTGAAGGATAAAGTCGTGATCGGACCGGCGGGCGGCGAGCGCGGGATTTCGGGATTTCTGGCCGCGTATGACGTGAAAACGGGCAAGGAAGTCTGGAGGTTCCACACGATTCCGCAGCCGGGTGAGCCGGGGCATCAATCCTGGGGCGGCGATTCGTGGAAGACCGGCGGAGGGTCGATTTGGGTGACGGGATCGTACGATCCGGCGGCGAATTTGATTTATTGGGGAATCGGAAATCCGGGGCCGGATTGGAATCCGACCGTGCGTCCGGGAGACAACCTCTACACCGATAGCGTGGTGGCGCTGGATGCGGAAAGCGGAAAGCTGAAGTGGCATTACCAGTTCACGCCGCACGACGAATGGGATTTCGATTCGGTGCAGGTTCCGGTGCTCGCCGATATTACCTGGCGGGGGAAGCCGACCAAGGCGATGCTGTGGGGAAATCGCAACGGGTTCTTCTACGTGCTGGATCGAACCACCGGCCAGTTTCTGATGGGCAAGCCGTTCATGAAAGTGACGTGGGCAAGCGGGCTGGACGATGCGGGGAAGCCGGTGAAGGTTCCCGGAAAGAGCCCAAGCATCGCGGGGACGGACGTATATCCGGGAGTGCAGGGCGGAACGAACTGGTACGCGCCGTCGTTCAGCCCGCGCACGGGCTTGTTCTATCTGACGACGTGGGAGGATTATCACACCACGTATTTCACTTGGGATCAAAAATACGAGGCGGGGAAATCGTATACGGGAGGCTCGGCGCGCAGTCCGATTCCGTCGCTGCGGCGGGAGCCGTTCATCAAGTGGGGTCCGGAGTGGGGTTATGGCGTGGTGCGGGCGCTGAATCCGGCGACTGGGGAAAAAGTTTGGGACTACAAGATGATGGATGTCAGCGATGCGGGAATTCTGACGACGGCCAGCGACGTGTTGTTCTCCGGGAATCGCGAAGGATATTTTTTCGCGCTCGATGCGAAAACGGGCAAAGAACTCTGGAAGCGCTATCTGGGAATGCAGGTAGCAAATTCGCCGATCACGTACACGGTGGATGGAGCGCAGTATGTTTCGGTGGCGGCCGGGCACGCGATCTTTACGTTCGGGCTGCCGCGATCAAAGTAAGTTCCGCGATTTGGCAGTAAGGAGGATATCCGCGTGACTCGATATCTGGTGGTTGCTTTGTTGACGTTTG
This sequence comes from Bryobacteraceae bacterium, assembly GCA_035308605.1. GTDB lineage: Bacteria > Acidobacteriota > Terriglobia > Bryobacterales > Bryobacteraceae > Palsa-187. The sequence continues at coordinate 1,383 of DATGGL010000372.1, read as the reverse complement.
CCTGCCTGGTTCCCGCGCAGACACTCACTCCGGCTCAATTGAACTTAAAGGCGAAGATCGAGAATGTGACGCCGATTCCGTATGAGCTGGTTCCGAATTTTCTCAAGCTGCCCGACGATTTGTACTTCGGCGAGAGCGTCGGCGTGACGACGAACTCGAAGGGTCACACGTTCGTCTATGACCGGGGACATGAGACGCGGATCTTCGAATTCGATCAGAACGGAAAATTCCTGAAGTTCGTCGGCGAGGGATTGTATGGGCTGGTGTTCGCCCACGTCCTGCGGGTCGATTCGCAGGATAACCTTTGGGCCGTGGATGAAGGGTCGAACATGGTGATCAAGTTCAGCCCGGAGGGGCGGGTGCTGATGTTGATCGGCCGGCGTCCGGAATCGCACGGGATGCTGGCGACGCCGCCCGCGGGGACGCCCGAGCCGCCGGCGCAGCCGTACGTTCTGAATCGGCCGACCGACGTCGCCTGGGATGCGGCGGGCAACATTTATATATCCGACGGGTACGGGAACGCGCGCGTGGTGAAGTACGACAAGAACGGGAGATTCGTGAAGTCCTTCGGGACGCACGGGGCGGAGCCGGGGCAGTTCAATACGCCGCACTCGATCGCGGCGGATGCGAATGGGAACGTCTACGTGGCGGATCGGGGGAACAAGCGGATTCAGGTGCTCGATTCAAACCTGACACTGCGGGCGATTTACGATCATGTGGGCGTGCCGTGGGCGGTGTGCATCACGCCGGGGCCGCACCAGTATCTGTTCAGCTCGAATTCGAATCCGAACAATACGAGTCCGGAATTATTGGCGGTGAGCGGCGAGATCTACAAGATGGAGCTGGATGGCACGGTGGTCGGGAAATTCGGGAAGGGGGGAAAGCTGCCGGGGCAGTTTACGACGGTCCACGAGATCGATTGCCGGAACGAGAACGAAATTACGGTGGCGGAGATTACCGGCTGGCGGGTGCAGAGATTCAAGCTGTATCCGAAGGGGCAGGCGAGCGGGGCGCAGTAAAGGAGATTGTCATGATACGAACGTCTCTGTTTTTGGCGGCCGCGCTTCTCGTGAAGGCGCAACTGGTGATTCCGGAAATCGCGTACGATTCGACGCCGAATCTGCTGAAGCTGACCGATAAGATCCCGTTGGGGGAGGCGGTGGGCGTCGCGACGGATTCGAAGGGGAATATCTACGTTTACACGCGAACGGGCACGAACTATGTGAGCGAGGGAACGTCGCGCGCGTTCGAGAGCGGCGGGGCGCGGCTGTTCGAGTTCGATTCGTCCGGGAAATTCGTACGGGAGATCGGGAAGCAGATGTACGGGTTCGTGTTCGCGCACGCGGTTCGCATCGATCCTCAGGACAATATCTGGGTGGTGGA
>DATGGL010000371.1:0-14517 GCA_035308605.1 Bryobacteraceae bacterium | reverse complement strand
GCCCGTCGCGGAATCCAAAAACCGCCCTGGCTTACGCCCGCCGAATTCGCCCGCGTGCTGCCGGCCTCGGAAGTCCGCGGCGTCGTGCAGGATCTGACCACGTTCTACAACGAATTCCGCTTCGGCGGCCGCCGCGAGGTCGCCCCGGAAATGATGCGGCTGCTGGAAAATCTCGAAAAGTTATAAATCCAACTTTCGCTGCCGTTCGTATCATCGGCCGAGGAGATAAAAAATGAGCGAACCAGCCAACATTGCCTTGATCCAGCGCCTCTACGACGCATTTTCGAGAGGAGACGTCGCGACCATCTTGAGCAACCTGACTCCGGATGTCGAATGGATCTTCGAGGGTCCCTCGATCGTCCCGTTCACCGGAAAGCGCCACGGAATCGAAGAAACCAAGGGATTTTTCATGGCCCTCGCCACCACCCAATCGGGCATGAAGCTGACCACCGATGAGTTCGTCGCGCAAGGCGATCGCGTCGCGACCTACGGCCGCTATACCGGCACGGTCACCGCAACCGGCAAGAAATTCGATTCCCCGGTCGGCCACTTCTTCCAGATAAAAGACGGAAAAGTCGCCCGCTTCGTGAACATGGGCGATACCGCCGCCTACGTCGAAGCCTATACAGCTTCCTCCTCGGCGAGAGCATAAGTAGGGCAGGTCCCCGACCTGCCTTCCTCTATTTCAAGAGCGTGGCGCGCGGCCAAGCGGGTGTTGGCTCCTAACGCCCCAACGCGCGCCGGAGCGCTCGCATCCCCGTCGCGATCTTCCGCGACTCCGTCCACTCTTCTGCCACTCGCTTCACTCCCGAGGCATAAGTCGGATACGGCAGGATGGTCGCCGCCAATTGGGCCATCGTCAGCTTGTACCGGATCGCCAGCGCGAACTGAGCGATCATCTCCCCCGCCCGGGCCCCGAGAATCGCCGTGCCCAAAACCACCCCCGTCCGCGCCTTCACGAAGACCTTGATCAGCCCCGTCGACTCGCTCTCCGTCACCGCGCGATCGACGTCCGAATACGGAAGCTTATAGACCTCATACCGGACATCGCGGTTCTTAAGCTGATCCTCCCACGCTCCCACGTGCGCCAGTTCCGGGTCCGAGTAGGTACACCACGAAATCTGGCCGCTTTCGATCTTCGCCCGCGCGCCCAGCAGTGCATTCTTCACCGCGACCGTCGCCATGTGCTCCGCCATATGCGTGAACTGATGACGTCCCGTCACGTCGCCCGCCGCAAAAATATGCTTCACCCCTGTGCGGCAATGCTGGTCGACGGAAACGCCATACTCCGTCACTCGAATCCCCGCGGCTTTCAGATCCAGATCGGCAACGTTCACCTGCCGTCCGATGGCAAACAGAATTGCGTCCGTTTCTACACGGGACCCCGTAGATAATGCCACTACATTGCCGTCGATCTTCTCCACCGTCTCGCCGAACCGCACGTCGATCCCTTCCTCGCGTAGAACGGTTTCCAGCAGATAACTCAGCTCGGCGTCATCGCGCCCCAGAATCCGATGCTCCGATTCGGCCAGGGTCACCGTCGAGCCCAGCCTGCGAAACGCCTGCGCCATCTCGACGCCCGCCGCTCCCGCTCCCACGACCATCAATCTGCGCGGCAATCGCTCCAGATCGAACACCGATTCATTGGTCAGGTATGAAACCCTCTCGATTCCCTCAATTTTCGGGATCAGCGGACGGCTTCCCGCCGCAACCAGAAAGTACCGCGATGTGATTTTCTCGCCGTTCGAAAGCTGAATCGTATGCGGGTCCACGAAACGCGCCCGCGCGGGAAACATACGGATACGGGGATCTTCGTCAGCGCGCGCCTCCTCGCAAATCGCCTTCACCCGCCCGATCGCGCATGGAAAATCGACCTCCGGCTCATGCGCTGCCATCCCAAACCGCTGCGCCGTCCGCATCAGGTGCGCGACGCGCGCGGCCTTGATCAGGGCCTTGCTCGGAATACATCCCGTCCAATTGCGTGTGCCACCCGGACGATTCGACTCGACCAGCGCCGTCCGCGCCCCGAGCCTGACCGACAATCGGGCCGCGGCGAGTCCCGCTGCCCCTCCCCCGATCACCGCCAGATCGAAATCGTGGCTCATCGCGATATAGACGAAGGAAGTGTTCAGAAGGTTCGCTAGAATCGGAGGCGATGCGGGACCCCATCACCGCTTTGCCCTCCGAACTCGACTTAATTCCCGATCGTCCCGCGGTTTTTCTCGTCTGGGCGGCTCAAGGAAATCCCTACCTGGCCCGCACTGCGCTCCTCCGCCGCCGTCTGAAGCGCCTGATTTCGGAGCGGGACCGTGCTTCACGCGTCCTGAATCTGCGCGGCGTAGTCGAGCGCATCGAATACTGGCCCACCGGCTCCCAAATCGAAGCGACTCTCATACACCTCGAACTCGCCCAGCGCTATTTTCCCGACGATTGGCCACGCCTGACGCGTCTGCGTCCCCCGGTGTTTCTTCGCCTGACGCTGGATAATCCGTTCCCCAGAACGATGATCACAACGCGTTTCGGCAAAGGTCTCTTTTTCGGACCCTTCGGGAGCCGCGCCGCCGCCGAACACTTCGATGGGGCGATGCTCGACCTTTTCCAGCTCCGCCGCTGCGAGGAAAACCTGGCGCCTTCGCCCGAACATCCCGGATGCATCTACGGCGAAATGAACCGCTGCCTGCGCCCCTGCCAGCAGGCCGTGTCGCTCGACGAATATCGCGGCGAAGCCTCCCGCGTCGAGCTGTTCCTGCGCACCCGCGGCGCTTCGCTCATCGACAGCGCCGAAACCGCCCGCGATCGCGCCAGTTCCGAAATGCAGTTCGAAGACGCCGAGCGCCTGCATCAGCGGGTCGAACGAATCCGTGAAGTACAGACCCTGGCCGGCGATCTGGCGCGCACGGCTGAGCAAACCAACGGTGTCGCAGTGGTTCCATCTTCGGAGGCGGAAACGGTCGACCTGTGGTTCATGCTCTCGGGCCGCTGGCAGGATCCGCGCGCGCTTCCCGTGTCTGAAGGCGCCGGACAGTCTCTGGACCACCGCATCCGCGACATGATCGCCGGTCTCGAGCCCGCCGGAACGCCGAATCCCGAACACCTGTCCATCCTGCTCCGCTGGCACGGATCGAGCTGGCGCGACGGCGAATGGATCGCCTTCGACTCGTTCGACAAGATTCCCTATCGAAAACTCGTCAACGCCATCGGCCGGGTCGCGAAACAGAGCTAACCGATTCGCGTTAGCATAGTCTAACTAGGGTAGTCACACTATGGGAACACGCTCAGAAATCCCTCCCGGGACGCTGTACATGTTGGTCCTGAAAACCTTGGCTCGTCTTGGACCCATGCATGGCTACGGCATCGCCGACTATATTCAGCAGACCTCCGGCGACGTTTTGCAGGTGGAAGAAGGCTCGCTCTATCCGGCGTTGCAGCGAATGCTGGTGAAGGGCTGGGTTTCCGCGGAATGGAAGCAGACCGAGAACAACCGGCGGGCCCGCTACTACCACCTGACCGCTGCCGGACGCCGTCAGCTCAACACCGAAATCGCCGCGTTCGAAAATGCCGTGCGCGCGATTACCAAAGTCATTCAACCGGCCTGATCCCATGGGCGAACTCTGGCGCAGACTTCTGTTCCTGTTCCAGCGCCGCGCTCTGAACCGCGACCTGGACGAAGAAATCCGTTTCCACATGGAAATGCGCGCCGCGGAAACCGGCGATCATCATCAGGCGCGCCACAAATTCGGAAACATCGGAATCGTAAAGGAGCTCAGCCGCGAAATGTGGGGCTTTCGTTCTCTTGAATATTTCTGGCAGGATTTGCGCTACGCGCTCCGCCAAATGCGGCGCAGCCCCGGATTCACCGCAATTGCGGCGCTATCGCTCGGCCTGGGAATCGGAGCGAATACCGCTATTTTTGGCCTGATCGATCACGTGATGCTGCGCATGCTCCCCGTCCGCGACGCGCATGAGCTGCTGGTGATGCGCCGGCTATTGTCCTATCCAACCTTCGAACAGATCCGCGATCGCAACGACGTGTTCTCCGGAATCCTCGGCATGCACCTGATGCCCGCAATGGAGGTGACGATTCCGGGCAACCCTTCCGGGCTCGCCACCGGCGAACTGGTTTCTGGCTCCTATTTCGAGACCCTGGGCGTCTGGGCGGCACTGGGCCGGACAATCCTCGCGGAAGACGATCGCGCGCCGGAATCGAGCCCGGTTGCCGTAATCAGCTATGGCTACTGGAAACGCGTCTTCGGCGGGGCGCCGGACGCACTCGGAAAAAAGATCCAGGTCCGGACCGGCATGACCAACGGCGGCACCAGCGGGCTCGACGTGTATGACAACCCCAATCAGAAATCAGGCCTGAAGTCTTTCGATGGAGCTCTGTTGACTATCGTGGGTGTTGCTCCGCCTGAGTTTTTCGGCGATACAGTCGGCGCCTCCACCGATATCTGGATACCGATGATGATGCAGGGGTCCGTGATGCCGGGCCGGCCATTCCTGCGTCAAAAAAATGCGGTGTGGGTGAATATCATGGGACGCCGCAAACCGGGTGTGACCGAGGAACAGGCGCGCGCCCGGCTGCTCACTCTCTTCCGCCAGGTGATGATCGATGAAGCAGGCAGCAAGATGACGGAGAGGCAGAGGCGCCAGATCTTCGAGGCCAAGATTGTCATCGAATCCGGTGAAAAAGGCTTCGGCCAGATCCGGCGACAATTCTCCGCGCCCCTCCAGGTGCTGATGACCGTGGTGGGACTGGTTCTGCTGATCGCCTGCCTGAACGTGGCCAATCTCCTGCTTGCCCGCGCTACCGCTCGAAGACGGGAGATCGCAGTCCGGCTTTCAATGGGCGCCGGCCGCGTGCGGCTGATTCGCCAGTTGCTGACCGAAAGCCTGGCGCTGGCAGCCCTGGGAGGATTGCTCGGCCTGGGCATCGCATACTTCGGCACAAAAGCAGTGCTCGTACTCCTGTCCGAGGTCGGCCGCCCGTTAAACATTTCTTTCGAGCCGGATCTGCGGACGCTCGGCTTCACCGCCGGCATTTCGCTGCTCACGGGCGTTCTGTTCGGCCTCGCTCCGGCGTTTCGCGCGACCCGCATCACGCTCGCCGATACCATGAAGGAAACGTCCCGCGGTTCCACGGGCGCGAAAGTCTCGGTGGCCAAATTCCTGGTCGCCGCGCAGGTCGCCGTATCGATGCTGCTGCTGATCGGAACCGGCCTGTTTCTCCGGACGCTTTACAATCTCCAGGCGGAACATCTCGGCTACAATCCCGATCATCTCGTCCTCATGCAGATCGATCCGGTCAGCGCCGGCTATCGCGGAGACGAGGTTGGTCGAGCCGTGAAAACGATCCTCGACCGAATCGCAGTCTTACCCGAAGTGCGCGAAGCGACGTTCTCCGAAAATGGCCTGTTTTCGGGAACCGAGTCCATGAATCACGTCGATGTCCCCGGATACGTGCCGGCATCGGACGACGATCGCGAATGCCGGTTCGATCAGGTCGGTCCGGGCTATTTTACCCACACAGGAATCCCGATTCTGGCGGGCCGGGATATCTCCGACCGCGATCTCCCTAACGCGCCGCGAGCCATTGTGATCAACGAGACCATGGCGAAGTCTTACTACCGGGACCAGAATCCGGTAGGCCGTCACATCAAGGCCGACGGGTTCGATCTGGAAATCGTCGGCGTCGTTCGAGATGTGCAGGATCACGATCTTCGCGCCGAGCCGGTCCGGCGCTACTACGTCTCCTACTTCCAGCCTATCGATGCAATCAGCGCCGCCAATTTCGAGATCCGGACCTCGGCGCATCCTGGCGACATCGGCAGCGCCTTGCGCCGCGAAGTTCAGGCGGTGAACCGCAATCTGACGGTCCTGAGCATCAAGGACGCCAGAGAATTGATCGACTCGACTCTGGTGCAGGAGCGCCTGATCGCGAATCTTTCCGCATTCTTCGGCCTGCTCGCCATCACGCTTGCCGCGATCGGACTGTACGGCGTCATGTCGTACGCCGTCGCACGGCGCACCAACGAGATCGGCATCCGGATGGCGCTGGGCGCCGGCGCTTCGACCGTCGTGTCCATGATCCTACGCGAGGTGATGTTCCTGGTCAGCGCCGGAGCCATCGTTGGGATCATCGCAGCCGCCGGATCCACGCGGCTGGTGAAGAGCCTTCTGTTCGGGCTAACCGCGCTCGATCCGGCCTCCTTCGTCGCGGCCGCCGCGGTTCTGGCCGCGGTCGGAATTCTGGCCGGTTATCTTCCCGCCCGCCGGGCCGCGAAGATCGACCCGATGGTGGCCCTGCGATACGAATAGGCTAGCCTTGTGGATGTGACCACTTGGCTGCAGAAGCTTCCCGGCGCGCTGCCCTTCGCCTGGACCCAGGGGCTGCGCCAGCGGATCACCCGCGCCGGTATCGGCTACGTCGCGACGCTGGCCGTGGTCACGCTGGCTGCGTTCCTCTCCGCGAACAACCTTCTGTTCCTGATTCTGGCGGCGATGTTCTCCACGTTCCTGGTCTCCGGATTCATCAGCCGCCTGGGGCTCGCCGGGCTGGAGCTTGATTTGGTCTTGCCGGAGCACATCTCCGCGCGCCGCCGGATTCGCGCCGGCATTCGACTTAAAAATCTGAAGCATTGGGTGCCGTCGTTCAGCATCCACCTGGCCGGCGCGCCGCAGAGCGGGCTCGAATCCATTCTCTATTTCCCGGTGATCCCCGGCGGCGCGGTGCTGGAGGAATCGGTCGAGCTGTATTTCCCTAAGCGCGGGGCGCATCGGGAACGAAGCTTCCAGTTCTCCACCCGTTTCCCGTTCGGATTCGCTGAGCGGCGTGAAAACGTAACGGCGCGCCACGACGTCATCGTTTATCCGTGTATCGATCCGCAGCCCGGCTTCGAAGCGCTGCTGGTGTCTGTCAGCGGAGAAATGGAAGCCCTGCAACGCGGGCGCGGCCACGATTTCTATCGCATCCGGCCCTATGAAGCCATGGAAAGCGCGCGCCACGTCGACTGGAAAGCCACGGCGCACACCGGCGATCTGCAAGTTCGCGAATTCGCGCGGGAACAGGATCACCGGGTTTTGATTTATTTCGACCTCGACGTGCCGCTTGAATCCACAGCCTGGTTCGAATCCGCGTTGGACTGCGCCGCGTTCCTGGCGTTTCGACTGGCCGAGCACGGAACGCACGTCCGTTTTCAGACCCAGGAGTACGACATAACCTTGCCCGAAGAAGGGAACATCTATACTATCCTTAAGTACTTAGCTTTGGTGTCCCCATTGAAGGGGAAACCGCCTGCGGCGCCCGATGACCCGAGCAGTTTCCATATCGTGTTCAGCGCGAACCCCGAACGCATGGCTGCGATCGGCTGGGGCATGGGCGAAAGCCGCGGCATTCGCATGCTGGGCTCCGAACAGTTCACGCCTGCCAGCGGGTAACAGCCAAAGCCACGAAGCGAGGTCCGTCTTGAAGAATCGCGTATCGTTGTATGTTCTGCTTACGACTCTGATGCTGTGCGCACTCCCCACGGCGGCGCAAGTGACTGCCGCGATCACCGGGAAAATCGAGGACCCCAGCGGAGGCGTCGTGCACGGCGCAACCGTAACGGTCAAGAATCTGGAAACCGGCGCCACACGCGTTGTCGCCAGCGACGATGACGGCAACTTCCGCGCACTCTCGCTCGCGCTCGGCCGGCATGAAGTCAAGGTCGAAAAGACCGGATTCAAGTCCGTGGTGCGCACCGGCATCGATCTCGCGGTGGGCCAGGAAGCCGTGGTTAATGTTCGCATGGAGGTCGGCGAGATCGTGCAGCAGGTCACGGTCACCGACGAAGTTCCGGTCGTGAACACCACCACCGCGCCCGTGTCCGGAATGGTCAACGAACGCGCCGTGAAGGATCTTCCGCTGAACGGCCGCAGCTTCGATAATCTGATCGCGCTGAATCCGGGCACCGTTAACTACAGCGCCATGAAAAGCGCCAACACCAGCACCAGCGACGGAAACACCTTCTCGGTCGCCGGACGGCGCACCTCGGAAAATCTGTTCCTGATGAACGGCATCGAATATACCGGCGCCAGCCAGCTCGCCATCTCGCCGGGCGGCGTCAGCGGCCAGCTTTTGGGAATCGACGCCGTGCGCGAATTCAACGTATTGACCGATACCTACGGGGCCGAATACGGCAAGCGGGCGGGCGCGCAGGTGAGCGTGGTGACGCAGTCGGGTACGAATTCCCTGCACGGCTCGGCTTTCGAATTCCTGAGAAACAGCGCGCTCGATGCGCGCAATTTCTTCGACCAGGGTTTCGTTCCTCCGTTCCGCCGGAATCAGTTCGGAGGCGCGCTGGGAGGGCCGATCAAGAAGGACAAACTGTTCCTGTTCGGCAACTACGAGGGATTCCGGCAGGCGCTGGCGCTGAGCAGCGTAAGCGAAGTGCCGGACGCGCAGGCGCGTCTGGGAAATCTGCCGAACGCGTCGGGCGTTCCCACCCGGGTCACGAATCTGAATCCGGCAATGCTTCAGTACATGTCGTACTGGCCCGTTCCGAACGGTCCCAACCTGGGCAGCGGCATCGCTCTCTCCTACAACAACCCCAGGTCCTCGATCCACGAGAATTTCGGCACCGCGCGCGCGGATTATGACCTGCGGCCGCAGGATACGCTCTCCATCGCCTATACCATCGACGACGGAAACAGCATCATCCCGCTGGCCGATCCTTTGTTCGGATCGTATGAGGCTCTCCGCAGCCAGGTGGCCAGCATCCAGGAAACGCATATATTCTCGCCGCAAATTCTGAACACCTTCACGGCCGGATTTTCACGCGGCGAATTCAATTTCAGCTCGGTGCCGTTTGTGCAGTTTCCAGCGAGCAGTTCCTTCGTCACCGGCGCGGGACCGGGCGGGCTGGTTATCGGCGGCGGCGTCACCACCACGGGCCTTTCCGCCATCACCTCCGCCGGACCGAACAACGCCGCCGGATCGTGGAACCGCCGGAATCTGTTCACCTATACCGATGGCGTGCAGATCATCAAAGGCAAGCACCAGATCAGCACCGGTGTGTGGCTCCAGCGGCTGCGTGACAACGAAGACAGCGCCTCGCGCCAGCTCGGCCAGGCCAGCTTCGCGAGTCTGACTACGTTTCTGCAGGGCACCGTCACTTCGTTCCAGGTTGTGCCGGCGCCGAACGAGCTGGGATGGCGCAGTTACATGGGCGCCTGGTATTTCGAAGACTCCATCAAGCTTCGCCCGAACTTGACCGTGCAACTGGGAATTCGTCACGAGTTCACCAACGGATGGAACGAGGTTTCCGGCCGGGCCGCCAATTACATCACCGATTCCAGCGGGGTGCTGCTGCCGAATACGGTAGTCGGCAATTCGATCCTGACCGAGAATAACGCGAAGAAGCTGTTCGCTCCGCGCGTCGCTCTGGCGTGGGACCCGTTCGGCAAAGGCAAGACCGCCATCCGCGCCGGATTCGGCATTTACTATTCGCTGATCGACGATCTCAGCTTCCTGGTGAACACCGTGCCCCCGACCAATGGATCGGTATCCTACACGAATGCATCCCTGCCGGCGTTGATTCCGGTGATCCCCGGCGTGCAGCCCGCGCCCCAATGCAGCGCGACCGTTCCGGCGCCGTGCACCACCTACGCGCCGCAAGGCTTCCAGTCAAACGCAAAGACGCCCGCGGTCAACGAATGGAACCTGACCATCGAGCAGCAGCTCACGCATAATACATCGCTGCGCGTCGCCTATGTCGGGTCGTTCGGCTATCACGGATTTGTCAGCGTCGATCCCAACGACATTCCCGCGCAGGTTTGCCAGACCGCAGCCGGCTGCGTTTCCGGCGGAACCCCGGGGACCACCCGGGGAAGCGTCCCGCAAGGCGCGCAATACATCCCCGTACAAGGCCGTCCCGATCCGTATCTGGGCGCGGGGTTCTTCTGGTACACGGAAGGCAACACCAGCTACCAGGCGCTGCAGACCGAAGTGAGTCATCGCTTCAGCCATGGCCTGCAGTTCCGCGGCAACTATACATGGTCGAAGAATCTGGACATGAATTCGGGTCTGACCGGCGCGCAGGCCAACAATCAGGCGCAGATGATTCTCGATCGCAACGATCTCGGCCGCGACTGGGGTCCGTCGGCGCTGAATATCACCAGCCAGGCGAGCATTTCTTCCAGCTACGAACTTGCCTTCGGCCGCGGCATGCATGGCATCGAAGGCAAGCTGATCGGCGGCTGGCAGTTGAACGGAATCCTGACGCTGCTGACCGGATTTCCATTCACGCCGCAGGTTGGATCGAACCGCTCCGGCGACGGCGACACGCGCAATCCTGACCGGCCCAACGTCAATACATCGTTCAGCGGTCCCATTATTCTGAGCAGCCCGAACCAGTGGTTCAACCCCGCCGCGTTCTCTCTTCCGACGCCGGGCACCTACGGCAACCTCGGCCGCGGCGTCTACACCGGGCCCGGTCTCGCCGATCTGGACGTTTCGCTTTTCAAAACCACCGCCATCGCGGAGCGAACCAGCTTGCAATTCCGCGCCGAATTTTTTAATGCGCTGAACCGTGCAAATTTCGGGACCCCGAATGCGATCGTGTTCTCCGGCACCAACGTCAGCTCGACGGCGGGATTAATCACCACGACGACCACCACGTCGCGGCAGATTCAATTCGGCCTGAAGTTGATCTTCTGATGCTGGCCGCAGATACACGCCGATAGACGCGGATCAAGAAAGACAATTTCGTACCCGCGTGCATCGGCGGTATCTGCGGCCAGAAACGCAGGTCATTCCTGGCACATCAGTACGATCTTTCCGCTGACGGACGCACGTTCGAGCAGCTCATGCGCCCGGCCCGCGCCCGATAGCGGCATCCGTTCCGCGATCACCGGATGAATGGACTTGTCGCGCAGCATCGCCAGCAATTGGGTGAGGTCCTCAGGGAGCCACTCAGGGTGTTTCTTCTTCTCCGTCGTGATGCTGTACCAGCGAGCGGATTTTCCGGGAAGCAGACGCAGCGCCGTGAGCAATGCAAAGCTCGCACCCGCGAGGACCACATGTCTGTGCCCGCCTCCTATCGCCGCCGACATTCCATAACCGATCATCCGTCCACCGTTCCCAAGCGTCCGATAGGATCGCAGCCAGTTGCGGCCGCCGATGGGATCGAAGACGGCATCGACCCCGGCGGCGCGCTCCACGAAATCCTCGGTTCGATAATCAATAGGTATGCCGCCGAGCGCGGCCACCAGCGGGTGCTTGGCTTTTGACGCGGTCCCGAACATCTTCAACCCTGCGATCGAGCCAAGCTGTAGCGCAGCAGTCCCCACCCCGCCCGCGGCGCCGTGAATCAGCACACTGTCGCCGTGGCGCAACCTGGCGATGCGATAGATCAATTGGTGCGCGGTGCTGTAATTAAGAACCAGACTGACCGCCTCGGCGGGATCGATCCCTTCGGGAACCCGCACCAGTTCTGATTCGGGCAACACGATGTAGCGGGAATATCCCCCAGTCTGAGTCAGTGCGGCGACCGAATCACCGGGCTTCCACTGAGAGACGCCTGGTCCGCACGATTCGACCACCCCTGCGATCTCATAGCCGGGACAAAAGGGCGGAGCAGGCGAGCCGGGATACATCCCGCGGCGCATCAGAACATCGGCGAAGACAACACCTGCCGCAAGAATCCGGACGCGCACCTCTTTGGTGCTTGGATCGCGGACATCGTCTTCGATTATCCTAAGGACCTCCGGTCCACCGAGGGCCGTGAGGACGACGCGTGTATTTTGCATGCCGTGCCTAATCGTAGCTGCTTTTGCCGGGATGCTCCCTGCTAAAATTGCTGCAATGCGTGTTCCAATGCTGCTGCTTCTGGGCACATGTTCTGTCTTCGCCCAAGACAATGCTCCCCGAGAAAGTGCTCCGCGCGGCGGCGCTATGCCGCCGGTTAACGCCGCTTACATCCGTGAAAATTATTCCAAGTTCGAATACCGCATCCCTGTCCGCGACGGCGTAAAGCTGTTCACCTCCGTCTACATCCCCAAGGATGTGTTCACCGACGGCAAAACCTATCCGATCATGCTCGATCGCACGCCCTACAACGTCCACCCGTACGGACCGGATCAGTATCGTGAAAACCTGGGCCCGTCGGAATTCTTCGCGCGCGAGAAGTTCATTTTTGCGTATCAGGATATCCGCGGCCGCTTCATGAGCGAAGGCGAATACAGCCTGCTGCGCCCTCATAATCCGATGAAGAAGGGCATCAAGGATATCGACGAGAGCAGCGACACCTACGACACGGTCGATTGGCTGGTGAAGAATCTGCCCGGCAACAACGGCAAGGTAGGGATGTGGGGAATCTCGCAGCCCGGCTTTTATGCGACAGCGGGAATGATCGATGCGCATCCGGCGCTGGTTGCCGTTTCCCCGCAGGCGCCCGTCAGCGATTACTACATGAATGACGACGTGTATCATAACGGCGCATTCATGCTGGCGCATCGCTTTGGCTTCTATAACGGGTTTAAGCTGCGCGAAGGTGATCCCGAGCCGCCACCCGCGAACCAGGTGCGCTTCGATCCCGGCACGCCGGACGGCTACGATTTTTTCTTGAGCGTCGGATCGCTCGCGAACTTCGACGAGAAATTTTTCAAACACAAACAGCCGCTCTGGCTGCTGAATCTGGAGCACTCCACCTACGACGATTTCTGGCAATCGCGCGCCATCTGGAAACACTTAAAAGGGATCAAACCCGCCGTGATGCTGGTCGGCGGCTGGTACGACACGGAAGATCCGCAGGGTTTGCTCCGCCAGTTCGATTTCATGGAGAAGAATCAGCCGCCCAAGGATCTGATGCTGGTGATGGGCCCCTGGAATCATGGCGGCTTCGCTCGCGGCGATGGCGACAAACTCGGCAACGTCACGTTTGGATCGAAGACCGGACTCTACTACCGACAGAACATCGAATTTCCGTTCTTCATGTACCACCTGAAAGGCAAAGGCGACGGCAAATTCCCTAAGGCCTGGATGTTTCAGACCGGCGTGAATCAATGGCGCAAGTTTAACGACTGGCCGCCGCGCGCCGCCAACACGCGAGCGCTGTATCTCGACGACAAGGGAAAACTCGGTTGGCAGCACCCGGCGCAATCCGGTTTCGATGAGTATCTGGCCGATCCGAACAAACCGGTTCCCTACGTCGGATTCGTTAACTACGGCGTGCTGAACAGCTACATGACCGAAGACCAGCGCTTCGCGGCGGCGCGGCCCGACGTGCTGGTGTACAAGTCGGAGAAGCTCGATCACGACCTTACGGCATCGGGCCCGATCTCGATCGATCTGAAGGTTTCCACCACCGGAACCGACGCCGATTTCGTCGTCAAGATAATCGACGTCTACCCGGATGATTACCCCGACTACAACGCCCCTCCTGCGCCGCGCGCGGCACCGAACGGCCCTCCCGGTCCACCGACGGGCCCGCCGAACGCCGTGAAGATGGGCGGCTACCAGGAACTTATCCGGGGCGAACCGTTCCGAGGCAAATATCGAAAGAGCTTCGAAAAGCCGGTTGCCTTCGAACCCGGCAAGCCGGACCGCATCACCTTCCGCCTTCCCGACGTCGCGCATACCTGGCGCGAGGGGCATCGCATCATGGTGCAGATTCAAAGCTCGTGGTTTCCGCTGACGGATCGAAATCCGCAGAAGTTCATGGAGATTCCCAAGGCCTTGTCCAGCGATTTCGTGAAAGCCACGCAGCGTGTCTATTTCGGCGGGGCGGACGGATCGAAGATCGAAATCCGCGTCGAGTAGCAACTTGACTAGATGTGACTATAATTAGTCAAGTATGCAGGAAGTCAAGATCGCCGAGCTGAAGGCTCGCCTGAGCTACTATTTGCGGCTGGCCGAGAATGGCGAAGAGATCCTGGTTAAGGATCGCGAACGGCCGATCGCGCGCGTGGTGGCGCTTCAGGGCAGCAAGCCGCGCTTGCCCATCATCCCCGCGCGACTCACCAGGGCGGAGGCTCAGCGTCTGCTGGATAAAATGCCAAAGCCCGATCTCAGCAAGATTACTCCCGAGGTTATCGAGGAGACGTTGCGCTGGATGCGTCGAGATCGGTCTGACGATTGGTTCAAGAAGTAACGTGTGGGCTTTTTCTATCTCGATTCATCGGTCCTAATTGCTTGGCTTATGAAGGAACCCAACCGCCTTCCGGAGCCAGAAGCTTTTGGAGCCTCTATTGCGAGTGAACTGATCCGGCTTGAGTTCACGCGAGTGATCCGTCGGCATCAGGTCGAAAAGAAACTGGAGCCGAAAGACGCCAACGAACTTTTGGATCTTGCCGAGATTTGGCTCGGCAAGGTGGATATCTTACCGATTTTCCCAGCAGTCTTGGTGCGCGCGGCCGCTGCTTTTCCGACCGTTGTTGGCACGCTCGACGCAATTCACCTTGCCACCGCCTTGCTCTGGCAGGAAGACACGGGCGATAGGTTGACCTTCCTCACTCACGACCGCCAGCTCCGCGCAGCAGCAC
>DATGGL010000370.1:0-19053 GCA_035308605.1 Bryobacteraceae bacterium | reverse complement strand
CGATCGGGCGCGCGCTGGCGGCGAAGACGTCGTATCACCTGGTGGTGATTTCAAGCACCGTGATGCCGGGCTCAACCGGCGGCGAAGTACTGCCGCTGTTGGAACGGGTTTCGGGACGCCGTTGCGGAGTCGATTTCGGATTGTGCTACAACCCTGAGTTCATCGCGCTGGGAAGCGTGATCCGCGACATGTCGACGCCCGATATGATTCTGATTGGCGAATCGGACGAGCGCGCGGGGCGGATGCTGGAGGATTTGTACGGGACGGTATGCCCCAATCATCCGCCGGTTGCGCGGATGAATTTCGTCAACGCCGAGCTGACCAAGATTTCCGTGAATACCTTCGTCACCACCAAGATTTCGTACGCGAACATGCTGGCCGAAATCTGCGAGCAGGTTCCGGGGGCGGATGCCGAAGTCGTGTCGGCTGCGATCGGACTGGATACCAGAATCGGGCGTAAGTATCTGAAAGGCGCGTTCGGGTACGGAGGGCCATGTTTCCCGCGCGACAACAAGGCGTTCGCGCGGTTTGCAGAAAATCATTCCGTCGACGCGACGCTGGCGAAAGCCACGGATCAGGTGAACCAGCGGCAGGTGCAGAGGCTGGCCGATCGCGTTTTATCGATTCTGGGAGACGATGAGTTCGTAGGCATCCTGGGAATGTCGTACAAACCCGATACTGAAGTAATTGAAGAGTCGCAGGGGTTGATGCTGGCCCACGCGCTGGTGGCGGCGGGTTGCCGTGTCGTGGTGTACGATCCGGCCGCGATGGAGAACGCGCGCGGTGCGCTGCCCGCGTCGGTTCTGTTCGCGCCTTCGATGGAAGCCTGCGCGGCCGAGGCGGACGTGCTGGTGATCGCGACACCCTGGAATCAATTCAAGGCGCTGCAGCCGGCGCATCTTCTTTCCAGGCGGCGATCCAAGAACGGCGGCCGGCCGGCGATTATGGATTGGTGGCGGATGCTACGGGCGGCGGATTTCGAAAACGTGGCCGACTATGTTGCGTGCGGCCTGGGTTCCGAACATGCGGAACAACCGCGGTTTGTCGCGACGGGCCGGTCCCATTGAGGGTTAAAGCGTGAATCGAGTCTTGGTAACCGGAGCTGGCGGATTCATCGGGCATCATCTGGTGAGCTATCTGAAGGCCCGCGGCTACTGGGTGCGGGGAGTCGATTTGAAGGCTCCCGAGTATGCCCCAACGGACGCCGACGACTTTCAACTGCTCGACTTGCGCCGCTGGGAAAACTGCTTGCGGGCTACCAAGGATGTTCACGAAGTGTACGCGCTGGCGGCGGATATGGGTGGCATGGGATTCATCAGCGCGCACCATGCGCTGATCTTGCATAACAATTCTTTGATCAATCTGCATACGTTGGACGCTGCGCGGGAGAACGGGGTAAAGCGATATCTATACACGTCGTCGGCGTGCGTATATCCGGAATTCATGCAGACGGATGCGAACGTCACACCGCTCAAGGAAGACGACGCTTATCCGGCGCAGCCGCAGGATGCGTACGGCTGGGAGAAACTGATTTCGGAGCGGCTGTGCAAGCACTACTTCGACGACTATGGAATCGAGACGCGCATCGTCCGGTTCCACAATATTTTCGGTCCGCTGGGCACCTGGGATGGCGGGCGCGAGAAGGCTCCGGCGGCGATGTGCCGAAAGATCGCGGCCGCGAAGTTGACCGGAAATCCTGAGATCGAGATCTGGGGAGACGGTGAGCAGACGCGTTCGTTCTGCTATATCGACGATTGCCTGGAGGGGATTTACCGGCTGATGCGGTCGGATTTTCGCGAGCCGCTGAACCTGGGTCAGGATCGCATGGTGACCATCAATCAACTGGCGGATATGGTGGCAAAGATCGCGGATTTGGCGATTCGGAAGAAACATATCGACGGTCCCATGGGCGTGCGCGGGCGGAATTCGGACAATACGCTGCTGCGCGAGGTGTTGCGTTGGGAGCCGGCGATTTCGCTGGAAGACGGATTGGCAAAAACGTATCGCTGGATTGAAGCGCAGGTTCGAACCCGCCTGGAGCGGCGCGAACCGGCGAATGCGTTATCCTGAAGCATCGATGTGGCACGGAGACTACGGATTTGTTCTTAAGAACCTGGTCCTGAAGGATTTCAAGGTTCGCTACCGCAACATGTCTCTGGGCGTTTTCTGGAGCCTGCTGAACCCGTTGATCATGATGGGCGTCCTGACGCTGGTGTTCACGAAGTTTTATCACAACAATATTGCCGCGTTTCCGGTATTCGTTCTTTGCGGGCTGATTCCCTTCAACTTCTTTACTCTGGCTTGGGCAACTGGCACCAACTCCCTGGTCGACAACGCGTCGTTGATCAAACGCGTGCCGGTACCGCGCGAAGTGATTCCGGTGGCGAGCGTCCTGTCGAACTGCTTGCACCTTTTGATTCAAATCAGCGTCCTGCTCCTATTCACTCTGGCATATGGGTTCGGCGTGAATCGCAACTGGCTGTGGCTCCCCATGGTTTGGGGATTTGAAGTCCTGTTCGTCCTGGGCTTGGTGCTGGCCTGTTCGGCGCTGGATGTGTACTTGCGCGACATGCGCTATGTCGTGGAATCGGCCAACACAGTTCTGTTCTGGCTGGTGCCGATCTTCTATGGCTTCGAGAGCATTCCGGCAAAGTACGCAGGCATCTATCCGCTGAACCCGGTCGCGGCGCTGGTGCTCGCCCTGCGCAATATCCTGATGAGAGCGGAACCTCCCGGCGCTACGCTGATGTGGAAGCTGTGTTTCGGATCCGTAACGACGCTGATCGTCGGCTGGGTGATGTTCCGTTCCCTGGAACGGCGTTTTTACGATCATTTGTAAACGATGGACCGGATCGCCTTTCAAAACGTTTCGAAAACATACTTGCTAAGCGGCGGACGCCAGTTGCTTCGCGGCCATGTTCGCGACTGGCTGGGCCGTTCCGAACGCCACCCGTTCCACGCTCTGCGGAATGTCTCGTTCAAGATCCGCGAGGGTGAGAGTCTGGCTGTCATCGGCGCAAATGGCGCAGGCAAGAGCACGCTGCTGAACATTGTGACAGGCCTGTGCCCGCCGGACGAAGGAAGCGTAACGGTGAACGGGCGGCTATCGGCCGTGCTCGATCTGGGCGCCGGTTTTCATGTGGACCTGACCGGAGAAGAGAACCTCCGTCTTAACGCTTCGCTGCTCGGGCTCAGCCGGGCGAGGACCGCGGAGCTGTTCGATCAGATCGTTGAATTTTCGGGTGTCAGTGAGTTTATCCAGCAGCCGTTGCGAACGTATTCGGCCGGCATGATTATGCGCCTGGCGTTTTCGGTGGCGATTCATGTGGATCCGGACATTCTGGTGATTGACGAGGCGTTCGGGGTCGGCGATCAGGCGTTTCACGCCCGGTGTTTCGAGCGCATGCTTGCGTTTCGCAAAGCCGGCAAGACTATGGTGTGCGTGTCGCACGGACTCGATTTACTGCGCCAGATGTGCGATCGCGCCATGTGGCTGGATCACGGCCAGGTGGTTCTCGAAGGCAAGCTCGACGACGTCGTGGCAGCGTATCAAGGCCGGACCGTGGGCCCGGTATAGGGATCACATGGGCTATCCAGCGCGATACCGCGAACAGCTTCTGGCCACCATCAACGAGGTTGACGTGGATTGCGTATCGCGCGCCATCCAGTGGTTCGAACAAGCGCGCGACGAAGGTCGAGCAATTTTTGTAGCGGGCAACGGCGGCAGCGCGGCGACGGCTTCGCATTTCGTCTGCGATATGGTGAAAGGCGCAAGCTGCGGGAAACCGTCGCGATTTCGCATCCAGGCTCTTCATGATTCGATTCCTACCATGACGGCCTACTCAAACGACATGAGTTACGAGGACGCCTTGGTCGAACAGCTCAAGAATTTCGCGCAGCCAGGCGATCTGTACATGGCGATCAGCGGTTCGGGAAATTCGCCCAACGTAGTGCGTGCCATGGAGTACGCAAACTCGATCGGCTGCCGGACGCTCGCGCTCACGGGCCGCGACGGGGGAAAGCTCGGCGCGATTGCCGGGCTGAATATTCACGTGGCCGAACCGCACATGGGCCGGATCGAGGATGCGCATCACATTGTCTGCCACATGATTTGTTATTCGTTTATGGATTAATTTATGCCTACCAATCGCTGTCTTCGTCTTCTCGCGCCGATACTTCTGGCCGTTTCGCTTTATGGCCAGAAGCACGCCACGTATTTTCCTCCGTCTGGAACATGGGAGACGAAATCGCCCTCGGAACTGGGCCTGGACGCGGCCAAGTTGAAACTGGCAGTCGAGTACGCCCAGGCGAATGGCAGCAAGTGGGACTACGAGAAGGACCAAGTCCGAACTTTTGGATCGGTGCTCGGACCGTTGCCGAAGCAGCGCGCGGCGACCAACGGAATCATCCTGCGCCATGGCTACGTTGCCGCCGAATTCGGCGATACGAAGTCGAACGATCCGGTGTACAGCGTCGCCAAGAGTTTCTTGTCCACTGTATGCAGTCTCGCCGTGGCACAGGGGCTGATCAAGAATGTGAACGACCCGGTGGCGAACTATATCCACGACGGCGGTTACGATTCACCTCATAACGCGAAGATCACGTGGAAAAATCATCTGCAGCAGGAGAGCGAATGGGAAGGCTCGATGTGGGGGAAGAATGCCGATTTCGTCGGTGAGGAACAGTTCGGCAACGGCCAGCGCAAGCCCCGCGCGATCGAAGCGCCTGGCGCTCACTACGAGTACAACGATGTACGAATCAATCGGTTCTCACTCTCCCTTCTGCGGCTGTTCGGCAAGAGCCTTCCGGACGTCCTCAAGAGCAACATCATGGACCCGATCGGCGCATCGCAGGATTGGCGCTGGGTGCCTTACAACAATTCGAACGTCGAAATTAACGGAAAGACGATTGGCTCGGTCAGCGGCGGCACGCGCTGGGGCGGCGGATTGTGGATCAATTCGGAAGATCTGGCCCGCTTCGGTCTCCTGATTCTCAATCACGGAAAATGGCGAGATCGCCAGTTAGTTGCGGCGAAATGGCTGGACGATGCGGTCACACCCAGCGCACATGGTCCCGACTACGGATATTTATGGTGGCTGAACACGAAACAAAAGCAGTGGCCTAGCGGCCCCGCTTCCAGCTTTGCGGCCATCGGCAACGGGTCGAATACCATATGGATCGATCCGCAGCACGACATTGTCTTCGTGTGGCACTGGCACCAGGGGCAGGCCATGGACGGCGCGATCCAGCGTATCGTCGCGGCTGTGAGCGGTGATTGATTCCCGCGAGGGTAGTGGTGTCGCGCGGAAGACGGCGATTATCATTGGCGCGGGCCCGGCCGGTTTGACCGCCGCTTACGAATTCTGCCGGCGCAGTTCCATTCAGCCCATTGTGATCGAGAAGAGCGATTACATGGGTGGTATTTCCCGCACGGTAAACTACCGCGGCAACCGGATCGACATCGGCGGTCATCGCTTCTTCTCCAAATCCGACCGGGTGATGAACTGGTGGCTGAATATCATGCCGATCCAGGCGTCGCCGGGTCCGCAGCAGATCACTTACCAGAAGCAGACCCGTTCGGTCGATGTGGCGAGCAATTCCGGCGCGGCGGATAGCGTAATGCTTTTGAGACGGCGCAAGTCCCGGATTTACTTTCTGCGGACCTTTTTCGATTATCCGATTCGGATGAACGGCGAAACCGTGCGGAAGCTGGGAATCGGCAAGATGATCCGCATCGGCCTGAGCTATCTGAGGGCGGTTTGTTTTCCGATCCGCGATGAAAGGAACCTGGAACAGTTCTTCATCAACCGCTTCGGCAAGGAGCTGTATCTCACGTTTTTCAAGAGCTACACGGAGAAGGTGTGGGGAATTCCGTGCGATCAAATCAGCGCGGAATGGGGTGCCCAGCGGATCAAGGGCCTCTCCATTACGAAGACGATTGCTCATTTCCTGAAGAGCACGTTCGGGAAGAAATCCGATCTTTCACAAAAGGATACTGAGACGTCTCTGATCGAGCAGTTTCTGTATCCCAAATTCGGGCCGGGGCAAATGTGGGACGAGGTTGCGAAGCGCGTCAGCGAGCGCGGCGGACGGATTCTTACGGGACACGACGTTTCACGGCTGAGGACGGACGGGAATCGTGTAATCGGGGTTGACGTGTTCGATTCGAAGCTCGGCAAGACGGTGTCGTTAGAGGGCGACTATTTTTTTTCCACCATGCCGATCCTGGAACTGGTTCGAGGTCTGGATGCCCAAGTTCCGCCGGACGTGCGCGAGATCAGCGATGGGCTGGTGTACCGCGACTTCATCACCGTCGGCATGCTGCTATCCGAGTTAAAGATTCGCGATGAAAACGGCACGGGGCTGATTCAGGACAACTGGATCTACATTCAGGAACCGGATGTCCTGGTGGGGCGGCTCCAGATCTTCAACAACTGGAGCCCGTTTCTGGTGAGCAATCCCGATCAGGTGTGGATTGGTCTCGAATATTTTTGTTACGAGACCGACGAGCTCTGGAAGAAGACGGACGCCGAGATGATCCGGCTGGCCACGGGCGAGCTTGAAAAGATCGGGATCATCGACGGGTCCAAAGTGATCGACGCAACCGTTCTACACATGCCCAAGACGTATCCGGCCTATTTCGGGACCTACGACCGGTTTTCAGTGCTGCGCGAGTACCTGGACGGCTTCACGAACCTGTTTCTGGTGGGCCGGAACGGCATGCACAAGTACAACAATCAGGATCATTCCATGTTGACTGCGATGACGGCGGTCGATAACATCCTGGCGGGCCGGGACAACAAGGACAATATCTGGTCGATCAATACGGAGCAGGAATATCAGGAGGAGAAGTAAGTCGAACATTCCATGCGAGTGTTGTTTCTTTCTCCCCGCCAATGCTGGCCGACGACCACCGGAGCCAGACTCCGTGAGTACCATTTGGCTCGGCAAGTTTCGCATGAGGTAGAGCTGACGATCCTGGCGTTCTCAGACGAGTCAATGAAGGAAAGGCTGCCTTTCTGTCACCAGGTCATCGTGGTTCCGCCCCCGGAACGCTATACGGCATGGAAGCTGCTCCGGGGTATCGCCGCCCGCGATCCGGTCCCGGTGCTGAACTATACGACGGATGCGATGCGAGGAGCGCTGGCGGCTGTTCTGGCGCGCGGTGCATTCGACATTGTCCAGATCGAGGGGACACCGATGGCGGGGTACGCGGGGATGATCGCGCGCGCTCCCGATCCTCCCGCGTTGGTCTACAACTGGCACAACATCGAGTCTGAACTGATGCGCCGCTTTGCCGCGCAATCGAACATTGCCAAGCGGATCTACGCGAATCTCACCGCGGACCGGCTGGAAGCGCTCGAAAAGCGGATGCTGGGGGAACCCGCCTGCCATATCGTTTGTAGCGAGCGCGAAAAACAGCAGTTGGCTAAGATCGCGCCCGACGCGATGATTGAGGTTGTCGAGAATGGGGTCGATTGCGAATCTTTCGCGTCTGGGGCTAGCGAGGAACGGCGCGATGGCTTGGTGTTCGTCGGTTCGATGAATTATCACGCGAACGTCGAAGCGGCGGTGGATTTTGTTCGCGAAGTCTGGCCTGGGATCCGCTCGCAGTTTCCAAAATTGTCGTTGAAGATGCTTGGGTCAAATCCTGCTCCGGCGGTGCGCGCGCTTGCCTCCGAGCCGGGCATCGAGGTCACGGGCACCGTTCCCGATGTCCGCCCGCATTACGCCATGGCGCTGGCGGCCATCGTTCCGCTGAAAACCGGAGGCGGAACGCGGTTGAAAATCCTGGAAGCTCTGGCCGCCGGAGTTCCGGTAATTTCCACCAAGGCCGGCGCGGAAGGGCTGGAACTTACGCGTGGCGAGCACTTCTTAATCGCCGAGACGCCCGATGAATGGGTGGCGGCGGTTCGGCGGATTTCCGATCCCGCTGTAGCCAGTACGCTCTCGGCCTTGGGCCGCGAGCGCGTTCGCGAGAGATACGATTGGAGCGTTCCGGGGGCGCGTCTTCTGGCGGCGTACCGCCGTGTCATCGAAAGGCGGGCGCGGCGTTGATTCGGGTTCTTGCATTTCTCGAGGCCACTTATGTGAGTGGCCCGGCGAAGAACGTGCTCGAATTCGCGCGCTGCGCGGCGGGGTTCGAGGAGAACGCGCGAGTTCAAACCGAGATTGCCGCATTCCAGACGTCACCGGGAGATGACGAGCTGACGGATGCAGTAAGCCGCGCGGGGCTACCGCTGCATCGGATCGAGCAGGCTTCGCTGCCGACGCCTTCGACCGTGGAGCGCGTCCGTCGCGCGATCGCGGCAAGCCAGCCTGATATCGTCCAGACGCATTCCATAAAGTCGCATTTCCTGTTGCGCGCGTCCGGCGCATGGAAACAATATCCTTGGGTTGCGTTTCATCACGGATACACGCTGACGGTCCTGCGCCTGCGTGCCTACAACGAATTCGACCGCTGGTCGCTGCGGCGGGCAGCGCGCGTGATCACGGTAAGCCGGGCGTTCGCCGGGCAGCTAGCGCGTAAAGGCGTTCCCGGAAACCGGATTACCGTACTGCACAACGCGATCGATCCGGATTGGGGGCGGCGAGCGTCGGACGCAGATTTACGGGCGGCGACCCGAACTCGCCTGGGTGTCGAGGCAGGGGAGCATTTAGCGCTCATGGTCGGGAGATTGTCGAAAGAGAAGCGCCAGGTACTGTTAATTCAGGCGTTGGGCCGGTTGAAAGCGCAGTCTCCGGAAGTCCGAATGCGAATCCTGATTGTTGGCGAAGGGCCGGAGCGCGCTTCTATACTCCAGACTGCGGCGTCGCTCGGACTGTCGAACAATTTAGTTCTCGCCGGGCATCAATCCGACGTCGCGCCCTACTACGCTGCCGCGGATCTCGCCGTAATTTCATCGGACACCGAAGGTTCGCCGAACGCGCTCCTGGAAGCGATGGCCGCCGGGAAACCGGTGGTCGCGACCGCAGTTGGGGGCATTCCGGAGATCGTGACGCACGAAGACACGGCACTTCTGGTCCCGGCTGGCGACGCAGGAAAGCTGGCCGATGCGATCGCGCGAACACTTTTCGATTTCGAAGGCGCGCGGCAGATGGCTGAGCGCGCGCACGCTCTGATCCTGTCGCACTATTCTCCTCAACAGCGTGCGCGATTTCTGGCCCGCTTCTATGCCGACATGCTCTCTGGAAGGCACCAGTGAACCGCCGTATCCGGGTGATGTTCGTCATCGATTCGGTGAATCAGGCAGCCGGTACGGAGAAGCAACTTCTGGCCACCATTCGCGGTTTGGATCCCCGCCGGTTCGAGATTACGCTGGCGTGTATCGAAGATGGAGAACCGTTACGGCAACTGGTGCCGCATGCGCTACCGCTGGTCTTTCCGTTCCACAGGGTGTTCTCGCTTCGAGGGTGGACGCAAATCCGAAGGCTCAGGCGAGAGATCAACCGGCTGCAAATCGACATCGTGCATGCGTTCATGATCCGGGCGGCCATTCTCGGAGTGATGGCCGCGAGGGGCAGTGTATGTAAGACAGTGTTAACCAGCCGGCGAAATGTAGGTCACTGGTACACGCCACTTTACGTTCGCGTCTTTCGCTTTTTGAATCGTAGGACGACCAGAATCGTCGCGAATTCCGAGAGCGCCAAGCGGGCTGCGATGGAAATTGAAAGCGCCCCGGAATCGAAGATCGATGTTCTTTATAACGGAGTCGATTCTTCGTGGTTCTCTGTCGCTCCGAATCTTTCAGTCCTCGACCGCATGGGCATCGCGCGCGAGTCGCGGGTTGTGGGCATCGTCGCGAACTATCGCCCAGTAAAGGATCTCGAGATGTTCCTCGCCGCGGCTGCCTTGATCGCCGCGCACGAACCGCGCGCGGTATTTCTCCTGGTCGGCCAGGGGCCGCTGCGGGCGCAACTTGGCGAAGCTGCTCAACGATTAGGGATCGCGTCGAAGGTGTTTTTCACGGATGGCAACGAATCTGTTCCAGGGTGTCTGCCGCTGATGGAGGTCGCGTGCCTCTCGTCCCGGAACGAAAGTTTCTCAAATGCGATCCTGGAGTACATGGCTGCCGGGCTGCCCGTCGTCGCGACCGATGTGGGCGGAAATCGCGAGGCAATTGTCGAGGGCGTGACTGGTTTTCTGACGCCTCCGAAAGATTCGGCCGCGTTCGCGAAGGCTGTAATCTCTCTGCTCGACAATCGAAGCTTGCGCGACCAAATGGGACAGAGTGCGAGGGAGCGCTGCCGTGAGCGGTTCAGTATGGAAGCGTGTGTTCACCGGCTGGAGAAATATTACGAATCGCTGTTAGATGGTGGAGCCGCATGAAAGAGGCTGGCAAGCTTCTCGCGAGGTCGATCGCCGTCTTGATAATGCTGCCCGCGGCAATCCTTTGTGCGTTTGGGCGAATTCCTTTTATCTTCACGATCGTCGCCCACGCATGCTCGCGGACCCCGGGGATTCTTGGCGATTACGTCCGGTCCGCGCTCTATTGGATGACCCTGCGCGATTTCGCGATCGATGCGCGCATCTCGTTCGGCACTTTTTTCGCGCACCGGGAGGCGTCGGTGGGTTCCAGCGTGTACGTCGGGTCGTACTGCATCTTAGGACGCACGCGAATTGGCGCGCAGACGCAGATCGCATCACACGTGCAGATTCTGAGTGGAAAGAATCAGCACCCGCGGGACGAATCGGGGCAGATTCAGGGCGCCGAGCATGGTGAATTTGTCGAGGTCTCCGTAGGTTCGAACTGCTGGATCGGCGCGGGCGCCATCGTAATGGCGAATATCGGTGACGGCTCTACCATCGGCGCCGGCGCCGTGGTCACGAATCCGATCCCGCCCAATTCGGTGGCGGTCGGAAATCCCGCTAGAATCATCCGTCAGGCGTGAGCGAGCGCCGGTTCACGAAGGGCGCCGGTCACTTCCCGCATCACGCGTCCGGTCATTTCCGCGGGCCGCTTCAGGTCCAGGATTTCGAGAAATGTCGGCGCAAAGTCGAGGTTATTGTACTCGCGCATCTCGACGCCCCGTGGCACTCCTGCGCCGTAAAAGATCGCCATGCCGCGCGGATCGTGGCACCCGGACTTGAGATGGCCGGTGTTGTAAATCAGATCTTCATACGACATCTTGGGCGCGCCCGGCGCAAGCGGGAAACAGAGCGGGGAGCTTCCTTTTACTTCATTCACTCCGTAGAAATGCAGGTTCACGCGCACCGCGTTTTCCACCATTTCTAAATTGAATACCTGCTTCCCAGGCTCGCCGACCCACGCGTTTCGCAGCGATTCGTAAATGTGATCGCGCATGGCGGGTGAATCGGCGTTGATGATGAATTCATCCGACATCGTAGATACGGTTCGGGCGTGATCCGTGACGCCGAGGATTTCGAGAAGCTTCTCGCGCGAGTGAACCTGCTGGATCTGCTTCCCGCCCTCCAGATCCGAAATGTAGGGCTTCTGCCCCATGCTGGAGGCAACCACCATGACTGTGTCCTTGTCGAGCAGCGCCATCATGTCTGCCAGAAGCCGGTCCGCCGTTTCGTAACCGTACTCGATGGCCTTGCCGTAGATCTTCCGCTCTTGGTCGGTGGTCTCGACAGGACGGAACCGGTCCGGCTGCATTGCCTTCCAGTAGGTGTGCTGGTAGTGCGCGACGTGGTTGGTGTGGAATGACGCGTAGCGCGGGCGATGCTTCCGGTAGAGCTTACTGAAAAACTGAAAATTCACCATCGGTTGCAGCGCTACGCGACGCCAGCGGCCGGACTTGTCGAATACTTCCGATCCCAACTGTTTCACGATCGCGGCAATCGCTTTCGGACCCAGGCCGAGTTTCGTGAGCTGCATCGCCATCTTCAGTTTGAATCCGAGAGTATCCTGATCGGCGGGAAGACGGACGGTGCGCGTGTAGGTGAGGTTCAACTGCTGGATGGGCTCGAGTGAGGCGGGATATGTCGTCGCGTCGGGCGAAAACGTATCGGGTACGTGGAATCCGTTCACTTTGCGCGGCGGCCACGAACAAATGCTGCCGTACACGCCGACCGACAGGCCCTGATCCGCGCAAATTTCCCACATCCGCCGAGCTTTAATCGATTCCGGCGGTTGCTGGAGGAAAAAAACATTGTGCTCGTTCTGCGTGCGGCCGGTATACAGCGTGGTCCACGTGATCCAGGGATCCAGTTGCGGCGGGAGATCGACGCTGACTGGCGTCCCCCACGTTCCTTCGCGCTTGAGCCGGGCGAAAGTTGGAAGCTTCCCCGCCGCGATCAATGGGTCGATCAGATCCCAGGTGATTTCGTTGACTTCAACCAGGAGTATATTGCGCGCCATCTCTTCCTCTGGAGGCCTCGAACTCACCCTCATCATACCGCAGCGAGTCACGCGCGCAGCCTCTCGGGGAAAGACCTTAGTCGCCGATGGCGACTGTCTGCGTGGGCTTCCAGAGCCGATTGGCGGGGACGAAAAAGATCACGATCGCGCACGCGGATGCGGCCAGCAGGCTGGCTACGGTTCTCGCTGGCGACGAAAGCCGCTTCAAGGGCGAGCGCGGGCCGGTAACCAGATCGAGCACAGCGAGGCTGTAGAAAACTGCCTGCATCGTAATGAAGATTTCGGCCCAGGGACGCGGCAGAAAGAAACTAACGGCAAGAATCGCGAGCACGATCCAGGGAAGCAGCAGACGAGCGAGTTTGTAAGAAACGAAATCGAAGAGCAAGCGGTTACGAGCGGTGAGTAAAGCGGGATATTGCCGCATGACCTGATAATTTCCCGCAAGGGTGCGGACCTTTCTTCGAAACTCGCTGCTGGCTGTAGTGGCGTAATCGTATAGGCTGGCATTCTCTTCCAAAATCAGCCTATAACCGTTAAAGAAGGCCGCCAAAGGGACGTACACGTCGTCGAGCAGAGTGTCGGATGGCATCGGGCGAAACAATTCGCGCCGCATCGCGTAAAGCGCTCCTGTCGCGCCTAACATAGAGTCCAGACGGCTCAGATTGGATCGAATCCAGCGCTCGTAACGCCAGTAGAGGCTGACGTTGTCTTCCTCGATGCCCGCAGGGCGGATCACTAGGAATCCGCTGACGACGCCGACGGTGGGATCGGCAAAGCAGGCTACCAGGCGTCCGATACTGCCCGGGTCGAGGATCTGGCGGACATCGGTAAATATCAAAATATTCGCGGTAGCCAAGCGTACACCCTCGTTGATCGCATCGGGCTTCGCGCCGCGATTCACTTCGACCAGCCGCACGCCACGGGTTGCGTAATTCGCCGCGACCGCGCATGTTCCGTCGGATGAGCCGTTCGAAACGACGATAATTTCCATGAGCTCTCGGGGATAGTCCGATTGCAGAATCGAATCGAGCTTCGCCGCGAGGAATTTGTCACCGTCGCGGACGGCCAGGATGATTGATACCGGCTGCGGCTTTAAGTCTTTCGTCACGGGCCGGTTGCTCCGCCGCGCCCGCCACGCCAGCAGCAGCGGGTATCCAGCGAGGATGTAAAACGCCGCCGAGCATAGCGCCACGAATGCGACTACGGCGAAGTTCATCATGACCATGATCGTATAAAGCCCGCGTTTTCTCCCTGAAACGCTACGCGGGCTCGCGCGCCAGGCCAAACCGGCGACCGTAATTTCTTAACTTCGATTTCAAGGCGACTCGATGATGAGGCTGAATGCACGTGTAAACGATCGGCAGATATGCCAGTACGGTCACGGCGCCCGCCAGGATCAACTGCGGCCAGTTGACGCCCGGCACGAATCGTTTCAAGGCAAGCAGAATGCCTCCGACCGGTACCACGGCCACCAGGGGTAAATTGACGCGTCCCAGGAAACGCCAGTAGCCGGTTTCAAGCTCACGGCTTAAAAGCCAGGGCGTTACGAAGGCTCGATTCGCAACCATGAGTCCGGAACCCAATGCGGCCATGGCAGCCAGGCCATAGCGCGGAAGGACGTAGATGGAACCGGCGACCATCAGGGCGGCCTCGGTAAACATCGCGCGCGCGAAAATCTGGTGCTTTCCGATTCCGAACAGGATTGACGCGGAGTTGAACTGGGCAGCATTTCCCAGAGTGATTCCAGCGAGTAACGCCAGCAGCACTCCCGACGCCTGGCTCGCAAAATACGGCTTCTTGATCCATACGAGCAGGAACTGGGGACCATACACCGCCAGAAAGATCGACAGCGGCAGGAACAGGGCGAGACTGTAGCGGTTCACGGAGACGGCCAACTCGAGGACTTCGTTCTTGCGACCGGTGCTGGCGAACTGCGCCGCGCGCGAATTGCTCACATTGCCGATACGGGTCACGGTCTCGACGGAATAGTCGAGGACCTTGGTCGGAGCCGCGTAATAGCCCACCGAGGGCGCCCCCAGGAAATGGGCAATGATGAACGGCGGGCTCTGACTCAGAATTCTTTGCGCCATCGATGCGACGACACTGTGGGCGCCGTAGGAGATCATTTCCTTGAAGGCGGTCAGCTTGGCGAAACGGGGGGCGATCTTCATTTCGCGGAAGACGCCGCGCATACGCAGGTAGCTGATCAGGTGCAGCACCACCTGGCCGATCATGGTCATGATCGCGACTGCGACTACGCCGTAGCCCATCAGTAAAAGCGCCAGCGTGCCGAAACTGCGGACCGCGATGCTGATTACCGACGACTGGGTGGTCAAGTCGAAGCGCTGGAATCCTTCGAGGCAGGACGTAAATACGCTCAGCAGAGACGTCACGCCCCAGGCGATCACGACAATGAACAACAGCTCGCGAAATAACGGATGCGTGATGCTCAGGACGCGCATCAGCACCGGTGCGCCCATCCACGCGCTGCCAAGCAGTACGGGAAACAGGCACAACGCGTAGGCAATGGTGGTGTTGATGACTTCGTTGACCTTGTCATTCTCGCGGAGCGCATTGTAATGCGCCGAATAGCGGATGGTGGCGGAGCGCATTCCGAAATCGAGAAGCCAATAGTATTCGACCAGCGAAGTAGTCAGCGCCCACAGGCCGTACCCCTCGTCGCCGAGGCGCCGGATGATGATGGGAGACAAAACGAACGCCGAGAAGATCGAGACCGAGATCCCCAGCCAGTTCCACAGAACGTTATGCAGGAAACTCGCAGGCTGGGCGGAGGGGGGTAAAGGAGTTTCCGGCGTGGACGGCTCTAAAGGCACGGGACCGCCGCGTTCTTCCATTCTCGAAACCAGAGCTCGATCATCAGCAGCCGCCAAAGCCAGGTCTTGTTATCGCGCCGGCCGGAATCGTGCTCGTCGAGCAGGTATTGCACGAATTTAGGCGAAACCAGCCCGCGGCTGAAAAATTCGGGGCTGGTCAGGTGGTCGCGTAGAAAACTGCGCAGCGGTCCGCGGAACCATTGCGAGAGCGGGACGCTGAATCCTTGTTTGCGCCGATTCCACACGGTTTCGGGAAGCCGGTCGCGCATCGATTCCGTAAAGCAGACTTTTCCCTGGCCATTGCGCATCTTCCATCGGGCGGGTATGCGAGCGGCGAACTCGGCGAGGCGGTGATCCAGCAGCGGGCAGCGTACTTCCAGCGAATTCGCCATCGACATCCGGTCTACCTTCACCAGCATGTCGCCGGTCAGCTTCGCCGTGGCCTCGAAGTAAAACGCCTGCGACAGGACGTCGGCGCCATTGGAAAGCAGGCATCCATTGAAGGACCGCCGGATCTCAGCTTCGTCCAGCGGCATCACCCATTGGGGCTGGAATAGGGCGCGGGTGAGCGAAACGGGCGCATAGACGAACTCGAAGTATCGTTCGAGCGGCGTGCGTCGGCCGATGCCGTGAAGGAAATTCTTTCCGTATGCGGAATAGGGCAGCGAATCGGCGACCCAGGTAATGGTCCGGCGGGCCGCTTGCGGCAATGCGTCCCATTTACGCAGGGATTCGACTTCGAAGAAGCTCTGATAACCCGCGAAGATTTCGTCGCCTCCGTCTCCGGTGAGAACCACTTTCACGTGTTCCGCCGCGAATTTTGATACGAGATACGTCGGGATCGCTGAAGAGTCGCCGAACGGCTCGTCAAAATGGCGCACCAGCTTGCCGATTAGTTCCACCGAATCGGGCCGGACCATTAAAGTGTGATGATCGGTCCGATATTTGGTGGCCACGGCCGCGGCATGGTCCAGCTCGTTGAACGCTGCTTCCTCAAAACCGATGGAGAACGTCTTCACCGGCGCCGAAGACTGAAGGGCCATCGACGCCACCACGGCGCTGGAATCGATTCCGCCGCTCAGGAACGCGCCCAACGGCACGTCCGCGATCATGCGGGCCCGTACCGAGTCATCGAACAGGTCGCGGATCTGCTCCTGCGCCTGCTTCTCCGTCATGCCAGTGGGCGGGTCATCGGAGGGAGCGGGCAAGCTCCAGTAGCGGCCTTCGGTCAGTTGACCGGTTTCCGAGAACAGCGCCCAACCGCCAGGCGATACTTTGCGGACCTGACGGAAAATGCTGTGCGGGTCGGGGACGTAGTTGAACTGGAGATACAGCTTCAAGGCTTCCGGATCGAGATCCAAAGGTACATCGGCAGCTCGAAGACATTTCAGTTCACTGCCGAAGTACAACCCGTCTTTTGTAACGGTGAAGTATAGAGGCTTCTTACCAAAACGGTCGCGGACCAGGAGAAGCTGCCGTTTCCGAGAATCCCAGATTGCGTAGGCAAACATTCCGGACAAACGCGAAAGCCCGTCGATCCCGTACTCTTCATAGAGGTGAACCAGAGCTTCCGTATCGGATTGCGTTGCCAGCCGATGACCCCGGCACGCGAGGTCGTCTCTCAATTCGCGGTAGTTGTAGATCTCACCATTGAAGACGGTCCAGATGGTTCCATCTTCGTTCGAGATGGGCTGATGGCCGGTGGCCAGATCGATGATGCTGAGCCGGCGCATGCCAATCCCACAGCCGCCATCGGTGTAAATCCCTTCGTCGTCCGGGCCGCGGTGCACGATCGGATCGCACATGGCCCGCACCAGCGGTTCGCTCGCCATACGCCCCGGCAGATAAACGCCTGCTATTCCGCACATACAGCACAATCGACGCCGGCGAATCGCATCTTTATGTATTTTATCGTTCTTGTACGCGTGGCCGCCTATAAGGCCTTCCACATCTTCACGAAATGGCAGGGCATCTTGGTCGGCGCGTCCGTCGAAAAAGGGGCTGTGCCATTGGCCGTATAGCCTAACCCGGAATAAAAAACGGGCAGTTCTGCGCGGACATTCACGATCTGAAGGTCAAGAAAGCTACAGCCTCGCTCTCGGGCTCGATCTTCGGCGGCGTGAACCAGACGCGATCCCAGGCCGGCGCGTTGGCGTTCCGGGTCGATTGAGAGCAAGCCCAGGTAGGCTCGCTCTGCACCCGTCTTGATATAGACACAGCCGGCCACGCCGCCGCCGTCTTCGAGCAGCAGAAACTCGCCTTCCCCGAGAAACGTTTTCACCTGGTCGATATCGATCCGATCCCCGTCTATGAAAAATTTCTCGACGCGGAACGCGGCGTTAACTAACGATGTGATGGCGCAGGCATCCGAGATTTCGGCGACGCGGAGTTCCACGATCGCTTAGGAACTCTTGCCCAACACCCGCAAAGCCTCCGTTACGACGTGTTCCGCGGTGATGCCAAGCTGCTTGAAGATCTCGTCGCCGGGCGCCGAGGCGCCATAACGATCGATAGCGATGATAGCGCCCTCATCGCCGGCCCAGCGATGCCAGCCCAACGAAGCGGCGGCTTCTATAGTCACGCGCTTTCTGACTCCCTTCGGCAGGACGCTTTCGCGATATGCTTCGTCCTGCGCCTCGAACAAGTCCCAGCTCGGCATACTGACCACGCGCGCTTTGACGCCCTGACCGTTCAGGATTTCCTGCGCTTTCACGCACCACTGGACCTCAGAGCCGGTGCCGATCAAAATTACGTCCGGCGAACCGCCGTCGGCGTCCGAAAGAATGTACGCTCCCTTGGCGACGCCGGGCGACTTGGCGCGGCTTCGATCCAGGTGCGGTACCGCTTGCCGGGTGAGCACCAGGAGCGTGGGGCCGTCGTGCTGCACAGCCAGCGCCCATGCCTCGACGGTTTCGGTCGGGTCGGCCGGGCGAATCACGGACAAGCCCGGGATCGAGCGAGCGCCTGCAAGATGCTCGACCGGCTCGTGCGTGGGGCCGTCTTCGCCGACGCCGACGCTATCGTGCGTGAACACGTAGACGGCCTTCAGCCGGCTGAGGGCCCCAAGCCGGACTGAAGGCTTCATGTAGTCGAAAAACGTGAAGAAGGTCGCGCTGAAGGGCAGTACTCCACCGTGCGCGGCCATTCCGTTGACGGCGGCTCCCATGGCGTGTTCGCGGACGCCGAAAGCGACGTTGTGGCCGGCATAACTCCAGACGCCGCCGACGGCGCCGAGGGTTCCCGGTCCTTGTGATTCGGATGGCTGGAAATCGCCGAGACCTTTCAGGGCCGTATCGGTCGACGGGTTGAGGTCGGCGGAGCCGCCCGCGATATTCGGAAGACGCTTGGCCAGGGCGTTCAAGGCGGCGCCGCCGGCCGCGCGCGTAGCGATCGGTTTGTCCGTGAGCGCGTATTTGGGCAGATCGGCCTGCCAGTTTTCGGGGAGCTTGCCGCTCATGATCTGTTCGAATTCCGCGGCTTCATCGGGAAACGCTTTTCGATAGCCGGCCAGTTTGGTGGTCCACTGCTGTTCCGCTTCCGCGCCCGCGGGAACGGCGCGGCGGAAAAAGTTGAGGGCGTCTGGGGGCAGAAAGAACTTTTCGGTGGTGGGCCATCCCAGGGCTTTCTTGGCAGCTTTTAACTCGTCTTCGCCGAGCGGATTGCCGTGGGCGGAGAAATTGTCCTGCTTGTTCGGACTGCCGTAGCCGATATGCGTGTGGACCAGGAGCAGGGAGGGCCGCGCCGTTTCTGCCTGAGCCTCCCGAATCGCCGCGGCGACCTCGGCCGTGTCGTTGCCGTCCACAACGGTTCGGGTGTGCCAGCCGTAGGCGTCGAAGCGTTGGGCCACATCCTCGGTGAAGGTCAGACCGGTGGCTCCCGCCAGGGAGATGTGA
>DATGGL010000369.1:0-21929 GCA_035308605.1 Bryobacteraceae bacterium | reverse complement strand
CCCTGGCATGAAAGCCGATCTGGCAATCTTCGACCCGGCCACGGTTGCTGATATGGCAACGTTCGAAAAGCCCCATCAGTACGCTATCGGTGTCAAATATGTGGTGGTGAACGGAAAAGTAGTGATCGACGACGGAAAGCTCACAACGGAACGCCCCGGCCGGATTTTGTATGGCCCGGCCAAGCAGTAGGACTGTGACTTCGAACACCTTCGCCCAACCGTGCTAACAAACTGCGGGGTCAGCAAGGAGCTATTAATGTTCATTCACGTTCATTAACGGCCAATATTCTTCTTACCAACCCTGGATGATATCCTTACGATAGGTAAGGAACGATGCCCACCGCAACTCTCACCAGCAAAGGCCAGGTCACACTTCCCAAGGAAGTCCGGGACAAGCTACATCTGCAAGCCGGCAGCCGGATCGATTTTGTGATCGAAGGTTCGGGCCGGGTTGTTCTCAAGCCGCTTCTCGGCGACTTTCGCTCGCTCAAAGGAATCGTTCGGCCGAAGAGAAAACGCCCGATTACGGTCGAGGAGATGAACGAAGCAATCGCGCGGGGCTACTCCAATACATGAGAGCTGCGGACACCAATGTCTTGGTGCGTTACGTCGTTAACGATGATCCCAGACAAGTATCAATAGTAGAAAAGTTGTTCAGCCAGTGCACCGCAGACAACGAGCCTGTGTTCTTACCGATCGTTGTGCTGTGTGAATTCGTCTGGGTACTGGATCGCGGCCTCGGCCAGTCGAAAACGGAAATCGTCGACGCCTTAGAACAATTTTTGGGGAACGCTTTCTTCAGGATCGAGGGGGAAACCCTGGTCCGCCGCAGCCTGGATCTTTATCGCGATGGGAAGGCGAGTTTCGCCGATTATGTAATCGGCGAAGTCAGCCGTGAGGCCGGGTGTCGGGACACGGTTACTTTCGATCGCGGACTTAAGGGGTCTCCAGGATTCACAATCCTCTGAAGTCACCTCCGCCGCGTCTTGATGACGATCGGCGTCCCCTCAAACCCGAATTTCTCCCGCAGCCGGTTTGCCAGAAATCGCTCCGCCGAGAAGTGCAGCTTGCCCGCTTTATCCGTGAACACGAGGAACGTCGGCGGCCGCACTGATGTTTGAGTTAGGTAGTAGATCTTCATGTCGTACTCCCAGTGCAGGCCTTCAACGAATCGATTTAGCTGGCCCGTGGTGACGCGCTTCGAGGCGAATTCGTAGGCTCTTTTGATCAGCCCGAACAGCCCCCGCATCCCCTGCCCCTCCTTCGCCGACACGAACGCAACGGTTGCGTATTCCAGAAATTTCAGGCGATCGCGGATCTCTTCCTCGAACTTTCGCTTCCCCTGCTTGGCGATGTCCGACTTATTGACCACCAGCACCAGGGCGCGCCCTTCTTCGTGCGCGTAACCGGCGATGGTCGCATCCAGCGCCAGCACGCCCTCTTGCGCATCCATCACCAGAATCGCGACGTTGCACATCCGCAGATGCCGCCGCGCCATGACGACGCTGAGCTTCTCCGCCATCAACTTGGTCTTGCCCTTGCGCCGGATTCCCGCCGTATCCACGAACACGTATTCGACGCCATTGTGCAGCACGGTTTCATCGACTGCATCCCGCGTCGTCCCCGCCACCGGCGAGACAATCGCGCGCTCCGATCCGGCGAGGGCGTTTAGCAAGGTCGACTTGCCGACATTCGGCCGGCCGATGATCGCGACTTTGATGGTTTCCCGGGGTTCCGACCCTGGTTCCTCCGGATTCACTTCGAAACCCGCCGTCACATGTTCCAGCAGTTCATCGAGGCCCAGGTGATGCTCCGCTGAGATCGGGAACAGATCGTTGAAGCCGAGCCGGTAGAATTCGTGGGTAAGGTCCTCGCGTTTTACGCTGTCGATCTTATTCACCGCCAGCGCCACCGGCTTGCCCAGTTTCCGGAGCATCTTGGCAAGATCCCGATCCGCGCCGGTAATCTCCGTGCGTCCGTCGATCAGGAAGATCACGTACGCGGCCCGATCCAGCGCCACGCGCGCCTGCTTCAGAATTTCAGACGGGATCAGCTCATCGTCATTCTGAATGATGCCGCCGGTGTCGATCAGCTCAAACCGGCGTCCGTGGTAGTTTGCCTCGCCATAGATGCGATCGCGCGTAATCCCCGGCTCGTCGCCGACAATGGACCGGCGCGAACGCAGGATCGCGTTGAACAGCGTCGACTTACCGACATTCGGACGGCCGACGATCACGACTGATGGGAGTTCAGGCACTGGCTTTCGATTCGAAACGGATCACGGCCCGCTCCCTTCCGGTCACGGTTCTGTTGGGCGGCAATGAACCGCGCGCGACACCAAGCGGGTCAACGGGTCCGGTCAAGATCACTTCTTAGATTGTGGCATGCGAACATGGAGTTTCACGAATGATTTCCAATAACTCTATCCGCAACGTGGCGATTATCGCGCACGTCGATCACGGCAAGACCACCCTGGTCGACGCAATGCTGCGCCAAAGCGGCATTTTCCGGGAAAACGAACAGGTCGCCGAGCGCGTCATGGATTCGAACGACCTCGAACGCGAGCGCGGCATCACGATTCTAGCCAAAGCCACCGGAATCCGCTATCACGACATAAAGGTCAACATCGTCGACACGCCCGGCCACAGCGATTTCGGAGGCGAGGTGGAACGAGCCCTGAAACTGGTCGACGGTGTCATGCTGCTGGTCGACGCGAGCGAAGGCCCCCTCCCGCAGACCCGCTACGTGCTGATGAAGGCTCTCGAAGCCCGTCTGCCTCCCATCGTTGTCATCAATAAAATCGACCGCCCCGACGCGCGCATTCAGGAAGTCCTGAACGAAATTTACGATCTGTTCATCGATCTGGATGCCGTCGAAGACCAGCTCGGGTTTCCCGTCATCTACACCAACGCCCGCGAGGGAATCGCCAAGATGAGTCCGGATGGCGACGAAAAGGACCTTCGGGCCCTGTTCGAAGCGATCCTCGCGCACATCCCGGCGCCCGTCGGCGATCCGGAAGGACTGCTTCAGCTGCTGGTCGCGAATCTGGATTATTCCGATTACCTTGGCCGCCTGGCGATCGGCCGCGTATTCAACGGGACGCTGAAATACGGCGATGAGGTCGCCATCGCCAAGCTCGACGGTACGTTCCAGAAGACGAAGATCACCAAGCTGTTCTCCTTTGAGGGTTTGAAGCGCGTCGATGAGACCATCGGCCGGCCCGGCGACATCATGGCGATCGCCGGCGTCGAGGGAATCACCATCGGTGAGACCATCACCAGCGCGGAAACACCGGCCCCGTTGGCTCACATCCAGATCGACGAGCCGACCATCGCGATGACTTTCACGATCAACACATCCCCGTTTTCCGGCCGGGAAGGCACCTACGTAACTTCGCGAAATCTGCGCGACCGCTTAGACAAGGAACTGCTCACCAACGTCTCCATCCGCGTCGAAGAAGCCGGCGGCCCGGATGCGTTCAAGGTAATGGGCCGCGGCGAATTACAGCTCGCGATCCTGATCGAGATGATGCGGCGTGAAGGCTACGAAGTAGCCGTCGGAAAACCCGAAATCCTCACCAAGACCATCGATCACAAGCTTTCAGAGCCCCTGGAGCTTCTCGTCATCGATTGCCCCGAAAACTTCGTCGGCGTTGTCATCGAAAAGATGGGCCAGCGCAAGGGCAAGATGAACAAGATGGTCAATCACGGCTCCGGCCGCGTGCGGCTGGAATTCCTGGTCCCTTCGCGCGGCCTGATCGGGCTGCGTAGCGAGATGCTTACCGACACAAAAGGCACCGCGATCATGAATTCGCTGTTCCATGGCTACATCGAATGGCAGGGCGACATTCCCACGCGTCCCACCGGATCGTTGATCGCCGATCGCCCCGGCAAAGTCACCGGCTACGCGCTCTTCAATCTACAGGAACGCGGCGAAATGTTCGTAGCTCCCTCAACCGAGGTCTACGAAGGCATGATCGTCGGCGAAAATGCCCGCGACTCGGATTTGAACGTCAATATCGTCAAGGAAAAGAAGCTCACCAACATGCGCGCGTCGACCGCCGACGAGGCGATCCGCCTGGTACCGCCCCGGCTGCTGAACCTCGAACAGGCCATCGAATTCATCCGCTACGACGAACTGGTCGAGGTCACGCCCAAGTCCATCCGCCTGCGCAAGAAGGTCCTGAAGGCCAACCAGCGATGACTGCGGTAAAATTTAAATAACCCTATTATTTTAAGTAAGATAGAACGGACATCGCAGTCCGATTCTCTTTTCAATTTCCTATCCGGCGTGCGATACTAGCGTCAAGAATACTCATGACGCAAGTGGGCGAGGCGATAGCCCGTTATCACAAATTGATCGAAAGCGAACCGTACATTGACTTGGCTTGGGCGGAGGCATTACAAGAGCGCCTGAAGGCTGAGAAGCTCGGGTCGCGCCCCATATCCCCCGTCCTCCGTCCGCACTTCATCACCGGACGGCAGTACTCGGCCATGGTGAAGGCAGCCGAGTCTTTGTTTCTGGCGATCAACCGGGTCGAACAAATGGCGCTCGACAACCCGGCGCTGCTGGCTCGCATGCAGTTGCTTCCCGCGGAACGGATGCTCGCGCAAGTGGACCCTGGATATTCCTTTTTCAGCGTAGCCAGTCTGCTGGATACCAATCTCAACAACGGCACGGTGCGGTTTGTCGGGCATAATTCCGAAGCGCCCGCCGGAGTGGTTTACGGCGATATTCTCGCGGATCTATACTACGACGCCCCTCCGGTAAAGGAGTTCCGCAAGAAATACAAGCTGACCAAGCTTGGCGGGACGAAGTTTTTGCTGCAGGCATTGCTCAAGACTTACAAGACCTTTGGCGGAAAGCAAAAAAAACCGCACATCGCGATCGTCGAATTCCGCCAGCCCTTCCAGCGGTCGGAAAGCGATTACGCGTTGCTGGCCGAACATTTTTCGCGCGAAGGCTTCCCCACCGAGATTGTTTCCCCCGAGCAGCTCGAATATCGCAACAGCGTGCTCCGGCACGGCGAGTTCAGCATCGATATCGTATTCCGGCGCATCAAGCTTCAGGAATTTCTGGTGCGCTTCGATCTTTCGCACCCTCTGGTCCGCGCCTACAAAGACCGGAGCGTTTGCATGGTGAACAGCTTCCGCTCCGAGTTGGGCGCGAAGAAAGCGGTTTTCGACCTGCTGACCGACGACACGATCACCGCCCAGTTCCCCGCCGCCGAAAAACGCGCCATTAAGGATTTCATTCCGTGGACCCGCATGGTTCAGGCCGTGAAGACGACGTATCGCGGCCACACCGTAGATCTACCCGAGTTCGTGATGAAGCATCGCACCAAGCTGGTGCTGAAGCCGAATAACGATTCGGCTGAGTTGAACTCCGTTCGCGGTTCGGACACGGATGACATGGGTTGGGAAAAAGCGTTGCGCCAGGCCATGCGGGTTCCTTACGTCGTGCAGGAAGTCGCCGAACCGGTCCGGGCGGTGTTCCCTCTGTATCAATACGGAAGCCTGATGATGAAAGACATGCAGATCGACGTTCATCCGCATTCTTTCCTCGGCAAAGTTCACGGATGCTCGAGTTGGCTGAGCGTGGCGGGTACGTCGAGCTTCTCGACGCTCACCGGCCTTGCGCCGACGTTTCTGCTCGAAGGCAAGTAGCCTCGTTTCCAGGGCACCCGCTCGCTGTCGCGCGCGGTTCGTTGAACCGCGGCGGAGTCCCCAACTTTATGTCGCCGCCGGAATCGATGCCGCGCCCGTTTCGACAGTCACCTTCGCGCGCAGGTTCGCGACGCCCGCTGTCGGACGCTCATCTGTTACCGTGAACGCAACTGCATCGTCCAGCCAGTCGTGCGCGCTGCCGTCCGGATCGTGGGACGCGAGCGTGATCGTATAGGCGTGCGGGCACAGGTCGCATAGAAACTTGAACGTCAGAATCACGGTTTCCCCGGCCGCGCGCGGGCCGATCTTCACGCGCTCCAGGTCCGTATTCGTGCCGTAAACTTCGAATCCGATCTGCGTGCGGATCAGCATCCCCAGCACCGGATCGCTCACGGCTTCATGAAATCGCAGCGTCGCGCGAACGCTCACCATCTCCCCGCTCTTCCAGACGATGGTCGGCTCCCCGTTGGCGCCCAAAGTTTCGATCGAAATGACTTCCGCGCGGCCATCCCCGCGGCGCGAGGACGGAACCATGCGCGGCGCGATGGTTTCACCCCAGCTTCGGATGCGTTCCGCGACGAACCTGCGGTAGCGCGTCAGCGTCTCTTTCGGATCGCCCTTGGCGGCGAGCATCCCGCCTTCGAGCCACCAGACTTCATCGCACAACGATTCGAGCAGACGGTCTTCGTGCGACGCCAGCAGGACGGTCGAGCCGGAACGACGCAGCCGATCGAGCGCGGTCACCGTTCGCGCACGCACCATCGCGTCTTGCGTGGCCAAAGCCTGATCGAGCGCCAGCACCGCGGAGGGCGCCAGATTCAGCGGATCGCCGAGCGCGACGTACCGGCGCTCCGGCGGCGCCACCACTTCGCCCTCCGTGGGCTGGAGCAAGCCTCCGGCAAGCTTCAACAGTTCGGTGACACCCGCACCCTTCTCACCAATGACGCCGATGATCGCGCCCGAAGGTGACATGGCGTTCAAGCCGCTAAGCGGCGGAACGGAGACATTCCGAAACTCGATCGACATTAGACTTCAGGATACTCGACCCCGCTGTCTTTACGTCGATGCGCCGCTCAGGTTTTCCTCCTACGGACGGGCTTCGAAAACCATGTTGAAGGGAGTCTCGGTCACGCGCCGGAACCGCGTGAAGCCGCCGCCGGTGACGACCTCGCGCAGGCGCTTCTCGCCGGCTTGCGCACCCAGCGCGAGGCCCACTTCCTGGGCTTTCGAGGCGGGCGTGCACAACATGGTCGAAGCGCAGTAACACAAGCGGCCGATCGGATTGAGATTATTTTCGAGCAGGTCATGCGCGAACGGCTCGACGATCAGCCAGGTCCCGTCCGGCTTTAAGGTCGTGCGCACATGCGCCGACGCGCCCCGGGGGTCCCCCATGTCGTGCAGACAATCGAAGAAGGCCACCAGGTCGTACCCGGTTCCCGGATATACTTTGGCCGAGGCGATTTCAAAGGTGCACCGGTCGCCAACCCCCTCGCGCGCCGCCGCTTTTCGCGCCGCCTCGATCGAACCCTCGTGATAATCGAAGCCCCAGAATCGTGATTTCGGAAACGCCTTGGCCATGATGATCGTGGAGGCTCCGTGCCCGCATCCGATATCCCCGACCTTCGCACCCGCCTCCAGCTTCGCCACCACGCCGTCGAGGGCGGGAAGCCATTCCGTTACCAGATGCGCCGCGTATGCGGGGCGGAAGAATCGCTCGGTCCCGGAAAACAGGCACGGATGATGTTCGTCCCACCCGACGCCTTCCCCCGACCGGAATGCCTCTTCGAGGCGCGGTGTGTCCATTACCATCGCCTGCATGATCTCGTAGGCGGCCGGCAAAAACGCCGGACCGTCTTCGTGCGCCAGCAGAAGCGCGTATTCGTTCGTCAAATGGAACGTCTTGTTAGCCGGATCGTAGTCGACCAGATTCCCGGCCGCTTGCGCCGAGAGCCATTCGCGGAGGTAACGTTCGT
The DNA here is from genome assembly GCA_035308605.1 of Bryobacteraceae bacterium. Taxonomy (GTDB): domain Bacteria; phylum Acidobacteriota; class Terriglobia; order Bryobacterales; family Bryobacteraceae; genus Palsa-187. The sequence continues at coordinate 14,290 of DATGGL010000369.1, read as the reverse complement.
TCATTCCGGTCTTGGAGGCCAGTTGCTCCGAAGTCATCGGACCGGCGCCATCCATCGCCTTATAAAGTCCCAGCCGGTCGCCCAGGCGGATCAGAGCTCCGTTCATGGCTGCACCAACTTCTGTAACCGCCGTTCCCAGAATCTGCATAAGCCGATCTTGATTAATCGTTGGAGTGGACGCTGCAGTTGTCATACCACTCACGATCTCTGAGAATTGAGATGCAAACAAGTAAGCTTACTGTTTGCTTACCGGCTTTTTGCCAGCCACACGTCGCCGGTCAGGTCGGCTAAGGCGAAAAAAAGGCTGCCATTCGCGTAAGCCGGCCCGATCGCGCCGACATCGCCGATCGCTGCGAGGCCCTGACGCGCCGAGTGGAAATGTCGGACCGGCGTGGGTTCCCCGATCGGCTTCTTCGTGGTCCGATCCAGCCGTTGCGACCAAATACACCGAAATCCACAGCGTTCCGAGAGAAAGTACAGCGTATCGGATCGCTCATTCCATACCGCGTTCCGATCCAGATGCTGACCGTCGGTCACCGCAACGGGCGACTGAGGATCATCAACCTTCACTGCGAAGATCTGGCGGCGCGCCGGACCCGTGATGGCATGGTATGCCAGCCATCCGTCCGGACTTTTTTGCGGGAACGAAAGATCGTACGGCGAACTTACCAGGAGCCTTTGTGACGATCTCGGGGTTGACTCGTCCGCCACCGTCTGGCGCGATTCATAAATCGGATTTGGCCGATTGGTTCCAGCCGGGAGATAAAGCAAGCCATCCAGATTGCATTGCCAGATCTGCGCGCATCCAGCGCACACCAGCCGGGGCGACGGCGCCTTCGCGCTCACCGCGAACGCGTTTGGACCGGAGCCGTAAACTACGGTTTCGCCGTCGGGGCAGAGCTGCGGATAGCGGACTTCCGCCTGGCTTTGCGTTACCTGCCAGCCGCCTCCAGTTGCGAGGTCCTTCAACCACACTTGCCCCTTCGACATGTAAGCGACGCGATCCCGCGCCACGCTTGGGAACATCGCCGATGGCGCCCCTTCCGTGACCCTGGTGATTTGTTCCGGATGGTCCACTGCCATGCGCCAGATGTCGACCGCTTCCGCCCTTGCCACAAAAGCGACGGCCCCGGACGCCGACGCGAACGGCAGCGTGTCGTGGCCGGGCCCCAGCGTCAGCCGCGTCGGCTTGCCTTTCGTTAGCCCGCGCGCTGTCAACGGAATGCGCCACAGGTTCTGCGTATCGCCATTCAGCGCGGAGAGCACAAGGAAATTCTTCCCCCACGCGAATGCGCATTCGCGCAGGGAAAGCCTCAATTGAGCGTGGTCAAGAAGCCGGCTGACTCCGGTCGCGACATAGTGGTCGTCTTCGATCGAAACGGACCACAAGTCCACCGGATCGCCGACCTTTTCGTTGACCTCCAGAAGCAGGCGGTGCCCGTCCGGTGACCAGACCGGGCAAGCTGCTGATGTGACCTGACCGAGTACCGGCCGCGGCGCACCGCCCGATGAACGTACTACATAGGTCTTGCCGGCGGGCGGCAGTGTATCCCCGCCCGGCGCGCCGACCCAATATGCCAGCCACGCGCCATCCGGCGAAAAACGCGGGTTCCGTCCGTCCGGAGCGATGAGCCGGGCCTTCTGCTCCCGCGTCTCGCCAGTGGCTTCCGCAACTTCATAAATTCCCGGTGGCTGGCGCTCGGAGCGAAACGCGACCATAGTTCCATCCGGCGAAATAGCCGGCTGCGAATCATCAAGCGGATCGCTGGTGAGCGGCCGCGCGGAATCTCCTTCCTGTATCCATATGTCCAGCCCACCTGAGCCAGCGCGATCCGAAGCGTAGACCAGCTTGGATCCGTCGAGCGTTAGCTGGGGATCGGTCGTCAGTCCCCGGCTCGAAGTAAGACGCGTCAGAGTCACATCGGGCAAGGTATTTGCGGATCGGCCGCCCAACCACCACATGACCGCCGCCGCGGCTACCGCCGCTAGCCCGGCCCACATCCACACGCGGGGATGCCAGGGCGACGGCTTATGGGAGTGGCGAAATTCGAATACTGGAAGATATCCGCCCTTCGGCATCTGAATGACGATGGGATCTTCCGCGCCCAACGCCTGATAATACTCGTCGAGCTTTCTTCTCAGCCTCCGCGCCTCAACCCGGACAATCGGGTCTTCGGCCGGGTTGAAGTGCCTGGGACGATCGAAGACCACCGTGGCAAGCGTGTACTCCTTGAGTTCCTCCAGGCGCCCGGAAATCGCCGAGTCGACGCAATGGGTCAGGAACCGGCGCAATCGCTCCGAGTGCAGGAAGATCGGGCTGACCAGAATCCGCTGAAGCTGTTGGCGAACGGCTTCGTGGTGCTGGTCCGGAGTTGCCGCGCGCATGTCTGCTATGTTAGATCGGCGCGGAAAGCATGTGGGGCAAGCTTGCAAAGGCTAATGAAGAACGTGCCTGGCCCGCGATGGGAGATTTCAACACTGAACCGCGCGCGGCAGCGAGCGGGCCTGCATGTTTTCTTTCCACTGCGCCAGCACGCCGGTCAGGCGACCAGATCGCGGGTGGCGCGTAGCGGCTGGAGGACGTCTACCAGATCGGCCTGCCGGATCGGCTTGCGGAGAAATCCGGAACAGCCCGCCTGCGCGGCGCATCGCTTTTGCGTCGCTATATCGTCGGACGATAAAACTACAATAGGCGTTCGCGCATTGGCGAATTGCGTCTCCCATTGGCGAATGGAGCGGATCGTTTCGTAGCCATCAAGGCCCGGCATGTGGACGTCCATGAATATCAGGTCGTAGCGCCGCTGAGTGACCTTTTCGATCGCTTCCAGCCCGCACTGCGCCCGATCCACGCATTCGTCTCGCAACAACAGTTCGGTGAGGACGTAGCTTTCGTCGCAGTCCTCGGCTATCAAGACCCGCAGCCTCTTGGACGTTCCGGACGGGTTCAGAGATTCCCCCGCCTCCCCGATGTGCCGCGGCAGGTAGAGCGCGAGACTGGGGGCTTCGTCCGGATAGCAAGTGGATTCCGCCTTGCCGCCCATCGCCTGAAGCCGGCGGCCCACCACCAGAGCCGCGACCAGACTCGGCACGTCGTTTTCATGGAAGTTCAATTGTTCGACATCGGCGTTGATCCAACCGGCCAACCGGCCTGCCAGACGCACATCCGGCGGAGTGATGGCGATGCAAACCCGCTCCAGCTCACTGGCCGATAGCGAGACGCGCACCGTCCCGCCCGGCGATAGCTTCACCGCCAGGTTCAGAACGCGTAAGAGCACATGCTCCAATGCCTGCCGGTTCTGCCGGATTCTTATCGATTCTTCCACGCTTTCGACCGTTAGCCGTGGGACCCGGTCGGCAGCGCTGCCGCCGGAGGTCATATTCAGGAGACCAGCCGTCTCGTTGACGCACTTTAACAAGTCGAACTCCTCGACGCTGGTGGCTTCCCCCGTGTTTCCGCTCAACATTTCACGCATGTCGTCGATCGTCTGCAAGAAGCGGTCGGCGCTGGACCGGCTGGCATCCAGGTAAGCCCGCCACTCCAGACCGTTGACCATCTCTGGTTGGAACTCCATTAAACCGTACGACGCGTGCATCGCGTTCCGCGCTTCGTTACACAAATGATCCAACAGGCTGAGAATGGCTTCGCGGTTCATGAAATCCTTCAATCCGTCCGTACGTCACGGGCCGTGCTGACAGAAAAATATTCAATAAACCGCCGCACCGGACTTGCCTTCTTAGTTGGCGGACGCAGCGTCACCATGTCGGCTGCGATCTTGCCAATCTGCTTGGCCAGCGCGGACGATCCTTCAATGGGCATTCCTTTTTGCACCGCCCGGGAAATCTCCGCGGCTCCCGCCGGCACCGGATACCGGACCGGCATCTGAATAATCCTTTCAATGTCGGCGACGCTCAGCGCGTTGCGGCGCTCCATGCAGTTGAGCACCACCGAGACTCTGTCGATTAACCCCAGGTCGCGGAGCCAACTGGATTTTCGATAGGCCACATGCAGAGCTCCAATGTCGGAATTGCACACCAGGAAGATTCGCTTCGACCGCAGCAGTGTCCTGGATTCGAACTCCTCCATGGTCCCCGGAAGATCAACCGAGATCAGCGCGTATTCCTGAACGGCAAAATTGAGCACCTCGGTGAAACGTTCCGGAGGAATGGGCCGCGAGAATTCCACGGGACCCGAGCCCACCAGGTGGAGATCCCCGCACTGCGTAACCATGCTCGCCCACAGATCGCGATCCAAACGGTCCGATTGTTGCAGCGCGTCGAGAATCGTGTGATTGCCTCCGGCTTTGAGCAGAAATGAAGTGACGCCCAGGCGGATATCGAAATCAAGCAGCAAGGTCGGCTCCCCAGCGAGCCTTGCCGCGGCGGCCGTCGCGTATACCGCCATCGTAGTCGCCCCGCATCCCGGTTTCGCCGGCACGAAGGCGCAAATTTCTCCAGCGAGCTCTTCCACCGAAGTCAGCTTGGCGATGGCACGGCTCGCGGCCTTTCGTACCTCCCCAGGACTATCTTGGGGGAGTACGTCACATATGCCCGCTTGCATGAGCTGCAGCAGCTCGTCGCGGCTGGAGCCGCCGCCCACGGCGATACTGGCAAATTCCGGACGCCCATCCACCGCGCGCGCCACTTGAAGCGCCCGGGCGGGATCTGTAAAGTCAACGATTACTATGTACTTCTCATCCGCCGCCGCAGTCTGCAGGCGAATCGTGTCCTGATATCCGATCTGCCATTGTCCGGCGAAGCGGAAGTGCCCCTTCAATGCGCTGCCGGCTTCCCGATGAAAGCTCGCGTCTGACGAAACGGTAATTAGGGTCACGGGTTCCTCGGCGCCTGCCTGTTGGCACTTATCGGCCAAGTATGGAAAAAGAGTGCGAGAAAGCCGCTCTTATTCTCTCCACGCGTGCCGATAGCATTCCGTATGACGCAAGTAATGGAGACGCTCAGCTCCCCGCAACTCGCCTCCGTCGCATCTCCGACTGCGGAGGTGCTTGTGGTGGATGATGACCGTCATTTTCGCGGTCTGGTTCGTTGCCTGCTGGAACCCAATATCCGGGTAATCGAAGCCGAAGCGGCCAGCGAAGGCCTCGGCTATCTGCGAGTCCACGAGGATGAGGTGGATGCGGTAATCATGGATCTGTTCTTTCCCGACGACGATGGCATCCAGGCGATCCGCCGCCTGAAAGCGTTCTTCCCGGCAACGAAAGTGATTGCGGTCTCCGGAGTCGACGCGTCCGAGTTGTATCTGCGGATCTCCGGTTATCTTGGCGCCGACGCGGTGCTTCCCAAGTCGCACGTCGAATCTCTTTCCGCGCTGCTTGGTCAGGTGTTAAAACGCTGACGATGCCGGCTCTTAAGCGGTGGTCGGATTTCAGCCTGCGGACCAAAGGTCTGATCGTCGTGGCATTTCCCGCGACAGCGACCGTAGTGATCGCGTGCGCGGCCTACTGGATGGCCGCCATGGCCGAACGCGCGGAGTTTGCCGTAAATCATTCGCGGGAAATCAGCGACATGGTTCTGAAACTGCGCGTCGATGAGACCGAGACCAGCATCGCGCATCGCGGCTACCTGCTCACCCACGAGGATGCGTTTGCCGATCGCATGCGCTCCGCCGACGCCGCCTTCGACCACCGGCTCCAGGATTTGGCCGTCAAGACCGCGGATGATCCGAAACGGCAGGCGGAGGTGAAAGAGATCAGTGACATCCATCGCATCCGATCCAAGAGCATCGAGGCCGCTGCCGCACGCCTCGGCGCCGGCGAATTACCTTTGCCGGCTCTTATCGAGATCCTTCGCACGTCCGAAAACGGCAGGCTTCGCATGAATGCCCTGGTCACGGCCATGCTCGACGATGAAAGCCGAGTATTGGCCCGCAACCTCAGCCGGGTTAAGACGCTACGTTCCCGTATGCGCGCAGTGATCGGAATTTTTGTCTTAGTGGGGGTCTTGGGCGGATCGATTATCTCGCTGCTGTTCGCCTCCGGAATCACATCGCGCATCGGAAAGCTGGCGGAAAACGTCGCGCGTCTACCAAGCGGCCGAACGCTCGATCCCGGCCCCGGGGGCCAGGACGAAATCGGGGTGCTGGGCCAGGGCGTCGCTAGCGCGGCCGAAATTCTACGCCAAAAGACCGCGGCTCTTGAAAACGCGCTGCACGGAATCGCTCAGGCCGACGCGTCGGGGCGTCTAGTATCGTTCAACAAAGTCTTTGGGGAACTGGCCGGGTTGCAGGAAGCCTCCGCTCCCGCCTCACTCCAGACATGCGTTCATACGGACGATCGTCTCGCGGTGGAACGTGCCATTTCCCAAATGCGATCGGAAGGCCGCGGCGAGGCGGAGGCGCGGATTCCACACCCGGACGGAACCGTCGCCAACGTCGTGATGATCTGCCTGCCGGTCACCGCCGACCACACCGGCGGTTATCACATCTTTCTCCGCGACATCAGCCAGCAGCGAGAGGCCGAAGCGGCCCTGATTCACGCCAAGGACGAGGCCGTCGCCGCGAATCATGCAAAGACCGATTTTCTGGCCAAGATCAGCCACGATATCCGGACTCCTTTAAACGCGATTCTGGGGGCTTCCGATCTCCTCGCGCAAACCTCCCTGGATCCCGACCAGCGCGAGTACGTCACGATGTTTCAGCGCAACAGCGAACGGCTGGTCGCTCTGATCAACGACTTTCTGGATTTCTCGCGGATCGAAGCCGGCGCGGTACGTGTCGAGCGGGTGCCCCTGCGCGTGCGCCAGATCGCCGACGACGCCGTCCGCACGTTCAACGAGTCGGCGGCCCGAAAGGGCCTGGCTCTGGCCGTCGAGATCGCGCCGGAAATCCCCGATTGGACCGCCGGGGACCCGCTCCGCATTCAGCAGGTGCTCACCAACTTGATCAGCAATGCCTTGAAATTCACTCGCGAGGGCAAAGTGACCATTCACTTAGGTACCACCGGCGAAGAGCCCGCACCGTACCTCTGTTTTGAAGTAATCGACACCGGACCCGGCATCGCGCCGGCGGATCAGGCGAAGATATTCGTGCCCTTTACTCAACTCCCGAATCAAAGCGCGACTTCGATCAAAGGCAGCGGCCTGGGGCTGACGATCTGCCGCGAGCTGGTCCAACTTATGGGCGGCGAAATCGGGCTCCGGAGCGAACCGGGCGTGGGCTCCACATTCTGGTTTACAGTACCCCTGGAACGCGCCCAGCCTTTGGAACGGCCGCAGGCAGGCCTGGTGGAACGGCCGCAGGCAGGCCTGGTGGAACGGTCGCAGGCAGGCCTGGTGGAACGGCCGCAGGCAGGCCTGGCGGGGGTCCATCCTGCAGAACGGCCCACGAAGTCACGCCCCGGGAATTTGCCGCGGATTCTGATCGCCGAGGATAGCGAGGACAATCGCATTCTCCTGCGGGCCTATTTGCGCAACCAGCCGATGATCCTCGAGTTTGTCGAGAACGGGCACGAAGCCGTGGATGCCATCCGGCGGGCCAGTTATGATCTGATCCTGATGGATATCGACATGCCGGAACTCGATGGCCGCGCCGCCACGCGTAAAATTATCGATTGGGAAGTTTCCGCGGGACGCCTTCCTACACCCATCGTCGCGCTCTCCGCGCATGCGATCCGCGAGGAAGTCCGGCTATGCCTGGACGCAGGCTGCATCGCGCACGTCGCCAAGCCGGTCGACCAGGCCACGCTGCTCGAAACCATCGAGCGGTATGCACGAACCACGCGCCCGGGGGTATCCGACGAGCGAAGCGCGCCGACCGATTTCGCGGCTCTGGTCGCCGATTATCTCGCCTCCAAGCCCCGGCAGATTGAGGAAGCCCTTACTCATCTGGCGCGCCATGACCTGGCGCCCATCCGCCGCTTCGGCCACAACCTCAAAGGCACGGGCCGCGGGTATGGATTCCCCGAGATCGAAGAACTGGGAAGCAAGCTGGAGCAGTTGGCCCAACAGGACGATGAAGCCGGAATCGCCGGCGGTCTCCTGGCGCTACACCGGATCGTAACCAGGGAGTCGCCACCAACGGTCGACGCCGACTCCGACCCTCAGGAGTGCGCCGTGATCCCGTTCAAACAGCGTTCAAAGTAGAAATCAGGAGTTCTTGCGGACCGGATAATGCTCGCCGAGCCACTTCTCGATTTTCTCTTTTTGGCCCGCCAGCACCACACGCTGCCATTTAATGACGCCCGTACGCTCGCTATACTCCGCCATGACGTACGAACCTTCATTGAGGACTTCGATCAGGCCGTCCGTCTTTGCCCGTTTAAAGTGGTATGAAGGGAGAGATGGATGGTGACTGTGCATGTATCATTCAGGATAGCAGATAGTCCAAATTCTTGACCATCCAGCCTGGGCGCTTATTGCAGTTCTTGGTCAATAAACCTTTGCGTACTATACAATTGGCCCTTCAACCGCACCACTTTTTCTGATAGACTCTGGGCGTGCGACCCCTGGCTACTCTCCTGATTTTGACCGGTTCGGCGGCGCTGGCTGCTCCGGTTTCCGTCACTTTTAATAAAGACGTGCTCCCGATCCTGCAAAAGGAATGCCAGGAGTGCCATCGCCCCGGCGAAGTGGCGCCCATGTCCTTTATGACATACAAGGACACGCGGCCCTGGGCCAAGGGGATTAAGTCCGCGATTCTCGCAAAGAAGATGCCCCCCTGGTTCATGGATTCAAACTATGGCCACTTCACCAATGAGCGGAAACTAACGCAGGAGCAAGTGGACACCATCGTCAAGTGGGTCGACAGCGGCGCCGTCGAGGGCGACGAGAAGGACAAACCCGCGCCGGTGAAATTCGCGGAGGGCTGGAGCATCGGCAAGCCCGACATGGTGGTCGAGTTCCCGCATGAGGTTCCTATTCAGAACAGCGGATTCATGGACAACCTGAATCTGGTGGTGAAAGTAAATTTCCCCAAGGATGTGTGGGTGAAAGCCGCCGAAGTCCGCCCCGGCAATCCGCGTGTGGTGCATCATATGAAGGCCTGGGTGCGTCCTCCCGGTTCCGGTTGGCTGAAAGACGCGCCCGAAGGCGTCCTCACCAAGCCCACTGCCGGCCAGTTCTCCGAAGCGACGCCGCCGGCCGAATCCAAGTCCCATCCGAAGGCCGCGCAGGAAATTCTCGCCAAGTACAACCCCGGCGTCACTCCGCAGGAATTTACTCTCGACGGCGCGGCGAAATTCATCGCCGCCGGTTCCGATATCGTCTTCGAGTGCCACTACACGCCCGATGGCAAGCCTGAAACCGACCGTTCGCGAGTCGGCATCGTCTTCGCCGACGCCCCGCCAACCAAGCGTTACATCACCATCACCGGCGTCGAAAATCACAATTTCGTAATCCCGGCGCACGCGACCAACTACGAAGTGAAGGCCGAAGCCACCATCGCCAACGACGCCTCCCTCGCCTGGGTCCAGCCGCACATGCACCTGCGCGCCAAGGACTACGAACTCCGGGCACTGTACACCACCGGCGAATCGGAAATTCTCATGAAAGGCAAATTCGACTACAACTGGCAGTTAGGCTACGATTTTGCCAAGCCCATTGTGCTGCCGAAAGGCACGAAGTTGATCTCGATTGCGCACTTCGACAATTCGTCGAACAATCCGTACAATCCGAACCCAGACATCGATGTCCGCTACGGTCCGCAGACCGTCGACGAGATGCAGGTCAGCTTCATGGGCTTTATTGTGGACGTCCACGCGGACCCGAACAAGCTGTTCCCGAAAAAACCAAGAAGCGCCGAGTAACAATCCAGGCAAATGCCAGCCATGCGGATCCATTCGGCAATTGTTTGCGTCGCCGTTCTCGCCGCTGTCATCGCCGAAGCGCAGCCCTCCGCCAGTTCAACCGCTCGCCTGGTACCGAATGGACGCGTAGCCCACGTGTTGGTTGCTTTGGCCGATAACCGCTATCAAGGCATCGTCCCAGTTCCGCAGGCTATCGGAAACGGCGACGATCCCGTCCACAACCTTTATTGGGGCGCCGGCTACGGTCTCAAGACTTTTTTTCGCAAGTCCGCGGATTGGGAACTGGTCGGTCGGTGTGGACCCGGCAGAGCCCCGGTTCTCGAACGCTGCGTCTTTCATAACCGGCATCAGAACATATATGTTGTCGCCGATGCCTACCGGGGACGTGAGATCCGGCGGACCATTTCAGACTTCTTCGCATTCGCGGCTGGCCGCGCCTCCGAAGAGATCGCATTCGTTGACTCGGGCGTGATTAAAGCCGGCGGCGCTTCGGACCTTGTGGCTTTCGTTGGCCACGACGGACTCATGGATTTCGCGCTTGACCGGTACCAATATTCAGTCGACGACAAGAGCAGAGATACGATGATAATTTCGTGCGCGAGCAAGAATTACTTCGCCGACGCTCTCCGTTGGACGGGCGCGAAGCCGCTATTGTGGACCACAGGCCTGATGGCTCCTGAAGCCTACGTGATCGAAGCCGCGCTAGCGGGCTGGGCCCAGAACGAGTCCGGTGAGCAGATCCGCGGCCGTGCCGCAAAAGCGTACGACCAGTATCAGCATACGGGCCCCAAAGCCGCGATCCACCTTTTCGCAACGGGGTGGTGACCGCTACTCTACGCTCACGGCAGGATAGTCCTCGATATATTCTTCGCCATTGCACCCGTAGTATGCGACTTTGCGCGCCATGAAGTCGACATCGTAGCGCACAACTCCGGCTCGCCAGCTGGACGCCAGAAATTCCGGAAAAGTGCTCTCCCCGGCCTGGTCGGTTCGGAGCGCCGCGATAAGCGCGTCGCGGTTAAAGGACGGAACATCGACCGCGCCAGACACCAATGGAGTGCCGAGCGTCATCACCGGCCCGGCCGCGGTCAGATACAGGCTCTGGCACGCGGGAAGATACCAAAGATTTCGCGTCACTCCGGCCTGGCGCAGCACCTCGGCAAGATAAGGAAAGCCGCCCACTTTCGGTCGTATGGCGATGGCTCGCCGCTGGGCCGCTTGCAGGTTTTCTATAGCGTCGCTCATTTCAGTCCCCTTGAAAATATTGCACTAAACTAGCATCTATGAAAACTTCGCGCCGGCGATTTGCTCAGGGCCTTGCATGCACGGGACTCGCCTCCACGCCCATCCTCGCCGCTCCGCAGCAGCCGGCGCCTCCGGCGAACACAGAAGAACGTCGCGGGACCATCCCCGATGTCCCTCCCTTTCAAGCCCCCATCGAATTCTCCCGCAGCGACGTGAAGGCCAAAGTTCATCCCTTCCCGATGACGCTGGTCCGCTTGCTCCCCGGACCATTCGCAGATGCCGCTCAGTGGAATCGGAGCTACATGTCGCGACTGCCCGTCGATCGCCTGGTGCGCAATTTTCGCGTGAACGCCGGACTGCCGTCGAGCGCGGAACCTTTCGGAGGCTGGGAACAGCCCAATAACGGCCAAGCGCTCCATCGCCAGAGCGAACTGCGCGGCCACTTCACTGGTCACTTTCTTTCCGCCAGCGCGCTTTCCTACGCATCCACAGGCGACAACGCTGCTAAGACGAAAGGTGACGAAATCGTCGACGAGCTCGCAAAGTGCCAGAAAAAATTGAACGGCGGATATCTGAGCGCATTTTCCATCGAATTCTTCGACCGCCTCGACGCGCGCCAGAACGTTTGGGCCCCGTTTTACACAGTTCACAAGATCATGGCCGGCATGCTTGACATGTATGAACTCGCCGGAAACAAGCAGGCGCTCGAAGTGCTTCAAGGGATGGCCGGATGGGCGGATCAGTGGACCGCGTCGAAATCCGAAGAGCACTTGCAGGACATCCTGAACACGGAGTACGGCGGGATGAATGAGACGCTCTACAATCTCACCGCCATCACGAAGGACGATCGCTGGGCCAAAGTCGGCGACCGCTACACCAAGAAGAAATTCTTCAATCCCCTGGCTTCGCGGCGCGATGAGCTGCGCGGGTTGCACGTGAACACGCACATCCCGCAGGTGATCGGAGCCGCACGGCGGTATGAGCTATCCGGCGATTATCGATTTCACGACGTGGCCGACTACTTTTGGTATGAGGTCGTCGGAGCGCGGTCCTACGTCACTACCGGTACGAGTAACGGCGAGGGTTGGCTCGCACAGCCTCGCCAGCTTGCGAGCGAACTGCCGCGATCCGTGGCCACGCAGGAGTGCTGCTGCTCCTACAACATGCTCAAGCTGACGCGGCATCTGTACGAATGGACCGCCGATCCACGGTATTTCGACTACTACGAACGGTCGCTGCTCAACATGCGGTTGGGGACCATTCATCCGCAGACCGGGCAGACGCAATACTATCTGTCGCTGACTCCGGGGACCTGGAAGACGTTCAACAGCGACTTCAATTCCTTCTGGTGCTGCACCGGAACCGGTATAGAGGAGTATTCGAAGCTCAACGACAGCATCTACTGGCACGATGCCGGCGGAGTTTACATTAACCTGTTTATCTCATCGGAGTTGAATTGGATTGATCAGGGGCTCCGGCTGCGGCAGGAAACGAGATTCCCGGAATCGCCGGCTACTGCCATCACGATCAGTGCCGAAAAGCCCGTACGGACGGCGATTCGCATTCGAGTACCGGAATGGGCCGGCTCCGGAGCCTCGGTAAAGATTAACGGGAAACCGATTGACGGAATGGCCAGCGCCGGGAGCTACGTTTCGCTTGAGCGCGAGTGGAAGACCGGCGACCGGATCGAAATGACGATGCCCATGCGCCTGAGCGTCGAGACGATGCCGGACAATCCCAAAATGCAGGCGTTTCTGTATGGCCCCCTGGTCCTGGCTGGCGACCTCGGCTCGGACGGGCTTACGCAGGAGTTGCTGGTGGGATCAAACGTTCCGCAGATCCGTAAGGCGCCGGCGCTCGACATCCCCTCGTTCCATGGCGATCCGCTGGCATTCATCAAACCCGCCGACGGTCCGCTTGGATTTCGCACAACCGGGCAGAAACGCGACGTGTCGCTAGCTCCGGTCAACAGTATCTTCGGCAAGCGGTATAGCGTCTATTGGCAGGTTAGTTAACGCGTCGGCTCCCGCTTGCTGTCGCGCGCGGTTCCGTGCGATCTTGCGACACCCGCACCGAACCGCGCACGCGAGTAAGCGGGGTCTAAACCTTCTTCAACGCCTCCGCGACATGCGATAACGCCGCTTCTAGCGTCTTCCGCGACGTCGCGATATTCATCCGCATATGCCCCGATCCGCCGAGTCCATAATTCGTCCCCGCGTTTATCTGCACCTTGGCGTGCGCCGCCAGCCACTGCTCGACGATATTTTCAGGGGTGATCGGCCTCGTGTGCGGATTGCGACTCTTGTTCGCCTCCGCCGCCTTCGCCTTCGCGCCAATCGCGTCGACAACGCCGCTCACGTCGATGAAGGTAAGATAGGTCCCCTGCGGTTTCACATGCTTGATCAGCGGGATATTCGCGGAGATGAATTGCGTTGCGTACTCATGATTCGCGTCGATGTACCCGACCAATTGACTCAGCCAGTCTTCGCCGTCCGCGTAGGCCGCCTGGTTCGCCACAATCCCCAGCGTATTCAGATCCGGATGATGATTTACCTTCACCCGATTGATGATGTCCGGGTTTTCTGAGAACATCCAGCCGGCTTTCATCGCCGACAACCCGAACGACTTGCTCGCCGCTTTGAACGTAATGCTGTTTTGCAGAATTTCTTTGTTCGCGAGCGTGTTCCAGGGGGTATATTTATTGCCCTTAGTGACAAAATCGCAATGAATCTCGTCGCACAGCACCAGCACCCTGCGCCTCAGACAAATTTCGCCGATCTTGGTCAGTTCCTCTCGCGTCCACGTGTTTCCCGTGGGATTCTGCGGATTACAAAGAATCATCGTATTGGTATCGTGGCCGATGTGACGCTCGAATTCGTCGAAGTCGATCACGAACCGGCCGTTCACCTTTTTCATTTGGCATTCTTCCGGCCGGCACTGCACGTAAGCGATATCGCCGTAGAAGCCGTCGTAAATCGGCGTCAGCATCAAGACCTTGGTGCCCGGCGGTGAGTACGTTTTCAATACGCTGATGATGGCGGGGTGCACGCCGTCGGCCAGCAGCATTAATTCGGGATTAATATCGATCCCGTATCGCCGCTTGTTCCAGCTAACGATGCCGTCGATATAGGACTTCGGCATCTCCAGATAACCCCAGTTTTCGTGCTTCACGCGATCTGCCAGCGCCTTGGTGATCGCAGGCGCGCAGCGGAAATCCATATCGGCGATTCCCATGCCCGCCACAAGGTCTTTGCCGTAAAGCTGGATCTGGCGATCCCACTTGATCG
>DATGGL010000368.1:0-20855 GCA_035308605.1 Bryobacteraceae bacterium | reverse complement strand
CGATCACCGCGAGCGGAAGAAAGGCCGGCGCTGTGGTTTTTACGGACCGGCGGGTGGTATCCGGGAACGGCAAGACGCTGACCATCTTCCGCTCCGGCACGAATGCCGAAGGCAAGCCGTTTAAAGCTACGATGGTCTTCGACCGGCAATAAGGCCCCGGCATAAAGCCCGTAATCAGCCTGTAACCACAACCGAACGCGACTCCGCCAGGCGCCGCGATATAATGGAGCTTGCGGTCCGATTGCATCGATTGAATCGGCTCGATCCGCAAATCCCAGGAAAAGCTTTCAAATTGTGATTTCAGTCAACGATCTTTCCATGCGCTTCGGCGCCCGTGTTCTTTTTGAAGAAGTAACCACGACCTTCCTGCAAGGGCGCCGCTACGCGATTACAGGACCTAACGGCGCCGGCAAAACCACGCTCATGAAAATCCTGACAGGTGAAATCGATCCCCCAAAGGGCTCGGTGACGCGGCCTAAGAAGATGGGGGTTCTGCGGCAGGATCAATTTGCGTTCGATGCGTTTCGCGTTCTGGACACGGTGATCATGGGCAACGCTCCTCTTTGGGAAGCGTTGCAGGAGCGCGAGAAATTCTATGCCAATGCGTCGGAGTGGACCGATGAAGACGGCATGCGCATGGGCGAGCTGGAAGGGATTGTCGGAGACGAAGGCGGGTACACGGCGGAAGCGGATGCCGCCACGCTGCTTCAGGGTCTGGATATCGGCGAAGAGTTTCACGAGCGCAAAATGTCCGAACTGCAAAGCGGCCAGAAATTTCGAGTGCTGCTGGCCCAGGCGTTATTCGGCAATCCGAGCGCGCTGCTGCTGGACGAACCGACCAACAATCTGGATCTCGACTCAGTTCACTGGTTGCAGAACTATCTGCTGGTGTATCCGGGCTGCCTGATCGTCATTTCCCACGACCGGCATTTTCTCAACGAAGTGTGCACGCATACCGCGGACATCGACTATCAAAGCATCATCACGTACACCGGCTCGTACGACGATATGGTGCTGGCGAAAACGCAGATCCGTTCGCGAATCGAGGCCCAGAATGCCCAGCGCGAAAAGAAGATCGCGCAGTTGAACGAGTTTATCCAGCGCTTCGCGGCCGGCACGCGGTCTTCGCAGGTCACATCGCGCAAAAAAGAGGTTGAGCGGCTTCAGACCTCCGATCTGGCGAAATCGAATATCCAGCGGCCGTTCATCCGGTTTCAGAACCTGCGTCCTTCGGGACGGCATCCGCTCGAGATCAAGGGGCTCTCGAAATCGTACGGCGATTTGCGAGTGATTCAGAATTTCAGCGCATCCATCGCTCGCGGAGAAAGGATCGGGCTGCTGGGGCGCAACGGCGCGGGCAAGACGACGATGCTGCGTTCGCTGCTGCGGAACGCGACCGGGTTTGTGGACGCGCCGGACCGGGAATTTCCCGTGGATGGCGGGGTGGTCACCTGGGGTCACGAAGTCGCGGTCGGATATTTTTCGCAGGACCACAAAGAGTCCATTCAGCCGGGTGTGACGCTGCTGGAATGGCTGCACGAGTTCGATCCGAAGTCGTCGCAGCAGGAATTGCGCGGGCTGCTCGGCCAGATGCTGTTCAGCGGGGAAGACGCCACCAAGCGCACGGAAAATCTTTCGGGCGGGGAAGCCGCGCGTCTGATCTTCTGCCGCATGATGCTTCAGAAGCCCAACTTTCTGATGCTGGATGAGCCTACCAATCACCTCGACCTGGAATCGATTAACGCTTTGAACATCGCGCTCCAGAAGTACGACGGAACGGTTCTGCTGGTCAGCCATGACCATGATCTGGTGGAGGAAGTGGCTACCCGGATCTGGCATTTCGACCACGGCGAGATCGAGGACTTCAAGGGTCCGTACGCCGAATATCAGGTGGAAAAAACCACGGTCGCGTAACGTCCCGTAAGCGGACGCCGGGTCCCAAATCCGCGCTTTGCTGCCGCGCATTCCCGCAGATTCAAAGCGGCTTGTATGGGCGCGAACGTGCTGCACAATTGGACCATGGGCACGCTCCGTCAGGATTTCGCTTACGCGTTTCGCATGCTGGCCCGACGTCCCGGCTTCACCTTCGCCGCGGCATTGACGCTGGCCCTGGGGATTGCCGCGAACACGACCATCTTCAGCCTGATCAGCGCGGTTCTTCTGCGGCCTCTTCCATATCCGAATGCGGACCGGCTGGTGACGCTTTGGACCAGCTATCCGGAGTCGCCGGGACGGCTCGACATTTTCTCGCCGCCGAATTATCTTGACGTCGCGGCGCGGAACAGAAGCTTCGAGGCCGTCGGCGGGTATGACCAGGCGAGCTTCACGCTGGCCGGCGATGGAGAGCCCGAATATGTTCCCGGACTTAACATGACCGCGTCCATGAGCCGGGTGCTGGGAATGGAACCGCGGGTTGGCCGATGGTTCACGGCGGACGAAGACGAGGGCAATCAGACGGTGGTGGTCCTGAGCGATGCGCTCTGGCGGACGCGCTTCGGTGCGGATTCAGGCGTTCTCGGCCGCGCCATCATGTTGAATGGAAGATCGTACAAAGTCATCGGCGTGCTTCCGCCCCGCGCTGGATTTCCGTCGCCTTTGACCCAAATTTACGCGCCCATCAGTTTCTCGGCTAACGACAAATCGTCACAGAACCGCGCGAACGTGTTTCTCAACGTAATCGCGCGGATGCGTGGCGGAGTTTCGACGGCGACCGCCGAAGCGGAAGTGCGGACCATCGCAGCGGCCCTGGCGAGCGAATATCCTCAAGCCACCGGTATCCAGATGGGCGCGATTCCGCTGCAGGAAAGCATGGTGGGCAATGTACGCCCGATGCTGCTGGTCTTGTGGGTTGCGGTCGCGTTCATGCTCGCGGTGGGATGCGCGAATGTGGCGAATCTCCTGTTGACACACGCCGCGGCCCGCTCCCGGGAGTTTGCTTTGCGGAGATCGTTGGGCGCGAGTAACGCGCGTCTAGTGCGGCAGCTTCTCACCGAAAGCCTGACGCTCTCGGCTCTCGGCGGCGTTCTCGGTCTGACTTTCGCCGCCTGGGCCGTTCCGGCGATCGCGACGCATCTGCCGCAGAGTTTCCCGCAACTCCGCGATGTTACGCTCTCGCCGCAGGTCTTGTGGTTCACGCTCGCCATTTCTCTCGCGACCGGCATCCTGTTCGGAATTGCTCCGGCTCTGGGAGCCTCGCGGCGCGACATGGCGCAGTCCCTGCGCGACGGCGAACGCGGCGGACGGACGAATGTAAGCCGGCGGCTGGGCAGAATGCTGGTGGTCGCGGAAGTGGCCGCGGTCCTGGTCTTGCTGGTCGGCGCGGGCCTGGTGCTGCGGAGCCTGATGCGATTGAGCCACGTCGACCCGGGATTCCGCACCCGCAATTTAATCGCGTGGCAGATTTTTTTGCCGAACTCGCGTTATCCCAATCCAGCGGTAAGACGGTCGTTCTACCGGTCGATCATCGAGCAGACCGAAAGCCTACCCGGCGTGCAGGCGGTTGGGCTGGCGCAGCCGTTGCCGTTCGGGCCGATCGACCTTGTGGCGGACGCCGATTTCGAGATCGCGGGCCGTCCTCCGGTCTCGGCCGATCAGCGTCCGCTTGCGCTGATTACACGCGCCAGCGCGGGTTACTTCGCAGCGATGGAAATTCCGGTGCGGCGCGGCCGCGTCTTCTCGGCGCAGGACGGGGAGACGTCGAGCGTGGCCGTCATTTCAGAAGCGCTGGCGCGGCGCTATTTTCCGGGCGAGGATCCGATTGGGGCGCACCTGCTGCTCGGCAGCCAGAAGCTCGAGATGCAGATTGTCGGCGTGGTTGGCGACGTCAAGCACATCAACCTTCAGACCGACGCGCGGCCGGAGTTTTATTTGCCGATGACACGCTTCACTTCAGGCGGCGCTGGATTGGTGGTCCGATCCGCAGGCCCGGCGGCCCCGCTGATCCCGGCCCTGCGGCAGCGCGTGTGGTCGGTGGACAATGCGCTGGCCGGCAATCTGGCCGTGCCTGTGGAAGGGCTGCTTTACGCCTCGCTCGCCCCGGCGCGCCTGGCGACCGTACTGCTCGGCTTCTTCGCCGGGGCGACTTTGGCGCTTGGTTTGATCGGCGTTTACGGAGTGCTGTCGTATTCGGTCCGGCAGGGAACCCGCGAGATCGGAATCCGGCTGGCTTTGGGCGCGACCGGGAACGACGTGCTGAAGATGGTGCTGGGGGAGGCGCTCGGTCTGACGGGAGCAGGAGTGGGCGCCGGTCTCATCGCGGCTTTCTTCCTGTCGAGTTACATGAAGTCTCTTCTGTATGGCATCAGCGGCTTCGATCCGTTGACGTATGGGATTGTTGCATTCGCCGTCACGTGCGCCGCTTTGCTGGCAGCGTATTCGCCCGCCCGCCGCGCTACACGGATTGACCCAGCGGCCTCCCTGCGCGCAGACTGACGATTTAGCGCCGTAGAAACGGCCCCGGCGTCCGATATGAGAAGCAGGTGACGACTTTACAAGCCAAATTCCTGCTTGTTTTTCTGGGCGTCATGAGCGTGAACATCGCCGGCGCGCTGGTTACATTGCAGACGATCGCTTCGCAGAAGGCCGATTCGGTGGTCATAAATCTTGCCGGCGCGCAGCGGATGCTCAGCCAGAAAATGACCAAAGAGGCTGCTCTGGGCGACGCGGCGTCCGCTCGTGCGTCGATCGCCCGATTCGACCGCGTCCTGAAGGGATTGATTCAGGGTGACGCCGAACTGGGGCTGCCGCGCTGCGAAGATCCGGCCATCCTGGCGCAGCTTGTGCGCGTGAATGAGTTGTGGTCGGGCTATCGTCCTGCCATCGAGGGCCGGCTGAAGCCGAACCGCGCGACGAGTTCGGAGATGGCGGCCGCGCTTGCCGCAAATGTCCGGATTCTGACGGAGATGGATACGGCGGTTAAGCTTTTCGAATTGCAGTCCAGCGCGAAGGTCGCGCGCACGAAGTGGATACAGTTCGCGGTTCTGGCGGCCATCCTCGGCTCTCTGACGCTGACGTGGACGGGAATGATCGCGCCCCTGATGCGGCGGCTTGGATCGATTGTCGCGACGCTTACGGAGGGCTCCGGCCAGACGGCGAGCGCCTCGCAATCAATTTCGTCCGCCAGCCAGACGCTTGCCCAAGCCGTTTCCGAGCAGGCCGCGGCGCTCCGCCAGACGTCCGACTCGAGCGCCCAAATCCGTACGATGGCGCGCAAGAACCTCGATCATTCACAAGCCGCCGCCGCTCACGTGGATGAGACCGGACAACGGATCCGTGAAGCCAACGCCGGACTCGAGGAGATGCTGGCGGCAATCCGGCGCAGCCGCGAGGCTTCCGAAAAGATCTCTAAAGTCATCCGGGTCATTGACGAAGTTGCGTTTCAGACCAATATTCTGGCTCTGAATGCCGCCATCGAGGCCGCGCGGGCGGGCGAAGCGGGACAGGGATTCAGCGTAGTTGCCGATGAAGTTCGCAATCTTGCGAAGCGGTCGGCGGAGGCCGCGCGAGAATCGAATGACCTGATTCATGATGCCGTCGCCACTGCGACCGAAGCTCAAAATTCGGTGGCTCGCGTTGCGGGACTGATGGACTTGCTCACGCAAAGCTCCGCGAGCGTCGGCGCTCTGATCAAGGAAGTCACGCAGGGCAGCCAGGAGCAGACGCGCGGGATGGAAACGATCACCGACGCGGTATCTCAAATGGACCAAATGACCCAGTCGACTGCCGCCACCGCGGAGCAGAGCGCCGCGGCAAGCGAAGAGCTAAGCGCACAGTCGCTTATGATGCGCGCGACCGCTTCCAGTCTCGCAGCCTTGCTCGGAGTCGCGACGGCCGGCGCTGGCCACGCGGAGAGAGGATCCGTCGAAGTAAGCTAAAATTGCGTTGGGATGAGCACGTTTCGGATCGCGCTCGCGAACCTCCGGTATCCAGCGACTCCGGACGAGTCGATCCTTCTGGCCGAACAGGCCATCGCCCAAGCGGCCATCGAGCGCGCCGGGATCGTCTGTTTTCCGGAATGCTACGTCCCCGGGTACCGTGGCCTGGGCCACATCGTGCCGCCGCCCGATCCGGCTTTCCTGGATCGCGCATGGTCGAAAATTTCGACGGCTGCCGGGAAGGCGGGCATCGCGGTCATTCTCGGCACCGAACGATTTGTGGATGGCGGGTTGATTATCAGCGCGCTGGTGGTGAATCCGGACGGGACGGTTGCCGGGTTTCAGGACAAGGTCCAGATTGACCCCTCGGAAGAAGGCCTTTATGGGCACGGCTGTGGGAGACGGGTATTCCAGACCGGTCCGCTGACATTTGGAATCTCGATCTGTCACGAGGGCTGGCGCTATCCGGAAACGGTCCGCTGGTCCGCCCGACACGGCGCGCAGATCGTGTTCCATCCGCATTTGCACGAGGCCGAGCCCGGCAGCTTTCGCCCGTCAACGTTCGCCGATCCGGCGAATTCGTTTCACGAAAAGGCGGCTCTGTGCCGTGCCGCGGAAAATACGTGTTTCTTCGCGACTGTAAACTATGCCAGCGCGGGTTCGCCGACGACATCCGCCATCGTCAGGCCCGACGGGACGTTGCTGGCATGCCAGCCGTACGGCAAGGAAGGATTGCTGGTGGCGGACATCGACCTCTCGGAAGCCACCGGACTTCTGGCGAACCGCTGCCGTACGGAGATCCGGCTGGAAGCATGACACGTTACCTTGCCTCGATCGTCTTCGCCGCGGTCGCGTTCGGGCAGCTTCCCGCGACCGTCCAGAATCAGCTTGAGACTGCGGACCGCCAGATCCTGCGCCTGAATCCGGTGGCCTTCCGGGAACTCCCGAAGAATCTGTCGGCGGAATTGGAGCGGCGCGGCTGTACGATTCCTCAAGTGCCGATGATCGCGGGGCCCCACAATGTGATCCAAGGTGAATTTGCAAAGCCCGGGCAAAAGGATTGGGCGGCGCTGTGTTCGGTGAACCGCGTCTCTTCGATCCTCGTGTTTTGGAACGGCTCCGAAGTGCGCCCCGCTGAAATCGAGAAGATGAAGGATATCGATCGTCTTCAGAGCTGGACGGATCAGCAGATGGTGTATTCCAGGGCAATCACGGCGACCGATGAGAAAAACATTATGAAATACTACAACGCCTTCGGCGGCGAGAAGCCTCCACCGATCGACCATCAGGGCATCGACGATGCGTTCGTAGGCAAGGCGTCGGTCATCCGTTATTTCTATCGAGGCGCGTGGCTTCATTTGACGGGCGCGGATTAGAAGGACGGGATCCGGTTACTCGAGTCTCTGTGAAAAGCGGCAATCCCGCTTCCTTTGGTCGCGGCTCGGTTTCGGCGCTCTACCGCATCAGTGGCTTAGCGAGCCACGACCGAAGGAAGGTGCGCTGTCCCGTCGCGAAGTGGATTCATGCTATCGTCATCCCCGGCAGCTAATCTAATTGACTTGGGAGGTCGACCATGCGCCTTGCGCTTCTTTTGACTCTGGCTTCGCAGGCCATCTTTTCACAGACTCCAGCCTGCGACGGAAATATTGTGATCGTCCGGGTGTCTGAGATCAAGCCCGGTCACATGGATGGCTTTATGGCAGCGGTGGAGGCGCACAAGGCCTGGTATCGAGCCAACGGCATCAAGGACAACGAAATGGTGGTGTCGCGCGTTATCGTCCGCGATAAGGATGGCACGCAGTCGTATTCAGACAAGGAAGTGCTCACCTATCACGTGAATCCGCCGGGCCCAGCGCGGACGCCCAACCGCGGCGACGCGGCGTGGAACGCTTACGTAAAGCAATATCGCGACAGCTCCGACCTCAAGAGCGAGTACATGACCTGCATGCCCAAGCATTCCATGCCGTCAGGTCACTGAGCTGCACGATCAATTCGGATTTCGAAGGATCAATTCATCGGTTTCCACGGCTTTGACCCAAGCCTCGCCATGGCCTGGCGTGTGCGGCGCTCTTTCGCTTTATCCCGGTAGTAGCTTCCGGCTGTGTGAATAACGCCGGCAAATGCGATCGCGATCAGCAGAGTGGGAAAAATCGGGAGCATGAGTTGAGCATGCGCCGGAGCCGGCTGCCTCGCAATCCTTCCCTTAAACGATTCGTTGCAGTACGCCCCTGGGATGGTCATAGTACCGAGCACGAGGCAGCGGACTCCTGATCTAATTTAATTCATGCGATTCAAGAACTTGCTCCGGATTGTTCCGTTCGTGCTGCTGGCCGTGTGTGGCTCCGCGGCGGAAGGCCGCAAGTGGGCGACGAGCTGGACGGCGTCCGTGCACGGTCCCTATCCTTCAGGCAACGCTTCGGCTCAACCGAATCTTCGTTTTGTTTTTCCCTCCGCGTCGACGGGAGCCCGCGATCAGACCTTTCGACTCGTTGTCCAGCCGGATATCTGGGGCTCGCAGACGCGCCTTCGCTTTTCGAACGCTTTCGGTTCGAAGCCGGTGACCTTCGATGGAGTCTTCGTCGGTCTGCATTGGAGCGGCGGCGCAGTGGTCGCGGGTACCAATCGACCGGTGCATTTCGGAGGCAAGGCGAGCGTTACGATCGCGCCCGGCGATTCAGTGTGGAGCGACGGGGTCCCGCTCACGGCCGCAAGGAATCTGGACGGACGGAAACTGGCGGTAAGCTTTCACGTCGACGGCGAGAGCGGTCCCATGACCTGGCACGCCAAAGCCCTGACGACGTCCTATCTGACCGCGCCCGGCGCGGGCTCCAAAGGACAGCTCGAAGACGAATCCGCGTTTCCTTTCACAACGACATCGTGGTATTTTCTGGACGCCGTCGACATGATGGCGCCCGCCGCGACTCAGGTGATTGTGGCGCTGGGCGATTCCATTACGGACGGAACCGCCTCCACGCTGAACGGCGACGATCGTTGGCCGAACGCACTTTCGCGGCGGCTGCATGCGGTCTATGGCAGCCGTGTTTCGGTAGTGAACGCGGGCATCGGGGGCAATCAGGTCGTCGGACCGGCCGAGTATTCCTCGCAAAAGCCCGCCCCCGGCGGACCCTCGGCGCGGCAGCGTCTGGATCGAGATGTTCTCAGTTTGTCTGGCGTCAGCGCGGTAATCTGGCTCGAAGGCATCAACGATTTCAGCAATAACGCGAACGCCAGTGTCGAGTCGGTTGAGGCGGGGATGAAGGATGTTGTGGGACGCATTCGCGCCAAGCTGCCGTCGGCGCGCGTGATTGGGGCTACGGTAACTTCGGCTCTGGGCGCGAGCGGCGCGCATGGTTCGCCCGAGGAGGATCAAAAGCGGAAAGCCTTGAACGAATTCATACGCCATTCGGGCCTGTTCAGCGGAGTGGCGGATTTCGACCAGGCGACGCTCGACCCGCAGACCGGCAGCCTTCGCCCCGAGTTCGTGCCTGACAGCACCGTCGGCGGTCCGGGAGACAAGCTGCACCCGAATCGCGCCGGCTATCTGGCGATGGCGATGTCGATCGACCTCAAGTCCGTCGTCCACTGAAACGGTGGGGCCACTTCTCAAGTTCTTTGGCCACCTTGCCGGTCGCATGGTTGACCGCGCTGTTCCTATGGATCCTCTCTATTCAGACCGCAGCGCCTCTACCGGATTCACCGAAGCTGCCCGGCGCGCCGGGAGAAAGCTCGCGGTGAGGGCGCTGATCGCAAGCACTGCGGCGACGGCGCTGAAGGTTGAAATATCCCATGACTTTGTGCCGAACAACAGGCTTTGAAGCAGCGCCGCTGCGCCAATCGAACAGATCAGTCCTACCACGATGCCGATTCCGGCGAGCCAGGCCGCTTCTGTGAGGATCAGCCGGTAAACCGTCCGTGTTTGCGCGCCGAGAGCGATTCGAACTCCGATTTCACGAGTACGCTGGCTGACGGAATAGGCGACGACGCCATAAAGTCCCACTACGCCGAGGATCAACGCGAGAACGGCGAATCCCGCGGCGAGCCAGGCGGACGATCTGCGCAAATAGGCCGCCGACGAATTGTTGATCTCATCGTTCATGCTGTGGGGATTGCCGGTCATCACGCTGATGTCAAACTGATGAATCGCCGACACCAGCGTCGGAAGAAACGCGTTCTCGTCTTGCGAGGTGCGGACGACTAGAATGAAATCGTTATCCGGATTCTGATTGAAGGGCGTGTACATTGTCGGCCAGGTGACCGAGTCGATGGCGCCCTCCTTCACATCGTCGACCATACCGACAATCGTCATGGGAATCGGATTGGTCCGTTGATAAGAAATCTGCTGGCCGATGGGGTCCTTCGACGGGTAATACTTTTCCGCGAATGCGCGGTCGATGATGACGACCAGAGGCTTTGAAGCGTCGTCCGAGTCGCTAAAATAGCGCCCGCTCAAGAGACGAGCGCCCAAAGTTGTGAAATAGCCCGGCGTTACTTCCCGCTCGCCCACATCGTTGTGCTCCCCGTAGAAGGGACGATCCAAAAATTGGATCCACGAGGTATTGCCGCCGGCGATTGGGAGGACACTCGAAGTCGCCACGGATTCGACGCCGGGAAGGGAAGACACGCGGCGCAGGATTTCGTGGTTTAGCGCGATGAACTGGTCATTTTTTGAATACGAGGCTCGGGGCGCTTCGATCTGGACCGTCGCCAGGTGATCGGGCTTCATGCCCAGATCGACCTGGAGGACCTTGAACAGGCTCTTTCCCAGCAAGCCAGATCCGACCAGTAAGACGACCGCGGTCGCGAGCTCGACAATTACCAGATGCGAGCCCAGACGTTTCCATGCCGAACCGGAGTGGCCGCGGCTCGATTCCGAAAGACCGGCGCGGGGATTGGAAATCGAAAGACGCAGCGCCGGCGTGACGGTAAACAAAATCGCCGCCAGCAACGAAACCGCGCCGGCGAAGGCCCACTCGCGTGCATGGAGGCCCAGTCCGCTGAGAAACGGCATTCCGTTCAGCATGGTCTGCGGAATGAGCCGCGTGAGAAGCGCAGCCAGCCAATTCGCGGCCAGGAGCCCGATAGCGGTTCCCGCGAAGGCAAGCACAAGGCCCTCGGTGACGAATTGCGCCGCAAGCCGTCCCGCCGAAGCTCCCAGGCCGCTGCGGACAGCGATCTCACGCTTCCGGCCTTCGGAGCGAACCAGCAGAAGATTCGCGACGTTGACGGCCGCGATCAACAGCAGCAGGGCGGAGCCGGAGAGCAGCATGATCAGAAACGGCCGGATGCGCCCGACGATGACGTCGGTGAGCGGAAGAATATTAGACGCCTGCCCGCGATTAGAGCTCGGGTACTGCGCTTCGAGCTGGCTGGCGATCAGAGCAAAATCGGCCGCCGCGTTTTCCATCGAGA
Source organism: Bryobacteraceae bacterium (assembly GCA_035308605.1). Taxonomy (GTDB): domain Bacteria; phylum Acidobacteriota; class Terriglobia; order Bryobacterales; family Bryobacteraceae; genus Palsa-187. The sequence continues at coordinate 9,573 of DATGGL010000368.1, read as the reverse complement.
CGCCGTCCTTAAGCCTTCCGACTCCGTATAGATCGTGGCAACTGCGGCGTTGTTCGCAGGACGTGGTGGCATGCATCGCTGCAAAAAACTCCGCGCGGCCAACCGGGGAGAAATGAAAGTCCGGAGGAAGGACGCCGATAATCGTCGAGACGTCGCTGTCGAAGGTGATGGTCTGGCCGATCGCCTCGCGTTTTCCGCCGAAGCGGGTTTGCCACGTGGTGTAGCTGAGGATGACAACGCGTGGCGCGGAAAGCTGATCTTCGCCGTCCACGAAGTCGCGGCCCAGCATCGGAGAGACGCCGAGGGTCCGGAAGAAACTGGCCGTGACGCGTGCGCCCTGGGCTCGCTCAGCACCGGTCGGGGAGGCGACCATGAATCCGGTCCCCTGATAGGCGTCGAGCGATGCAAGCGTCTTGTTCATCCGCTTCCAGTCGAGGTAATCGAAATAAGAGAGATTGCAGCGTTCGCACAGCGGAATGCGTTCGTAGACGCCCGCCAGCCGGGCTGGATCGCGATACGGCAGCGGTTTCAGCAATGCCGCGTCGACGAACGCAAAAATGGCGACGCTTGCGCAGAGGCCAAGTCCAAGGACCAGGATGGCGGTGATGGTAAACGATGGGTTCTTTTGGAGCTGGCGGATCGCAAAACGGAGGTCAGCCCGCAGGTGATCGAGAACGGCCATGCTAGGAGTACTGCCGCAGCCAGAAAAGGTTACGCGTCAGGCCTGATACACCGTCTTGCCGCCGACGACCGTCCGAACGATCACGATATCCTTGATTTTCTCCTTCGCGACGGTATGCGGATCGTCCGCCAGGACGACGAAATCGGCGAGTTTCCCAGGCGTGATCGAACCTTTGATGGCTTCCTCGTGCGAATTGTACGCGCCATTCATGGTGTTCACGCGGATCGCTTCGTCTACCGTGATGCTCTGGTTGGCGCCCCAGGTTTGCCCATCCCAGCCAGTGCGCGTGACCATCCCCTGCATGCCCATGAGCGGAGCGAACGGTCCCGGACTGAAATCCGATCCCGCGGCCACTTGCACCCCGGCGTCGATCATCGACCGGTAAGCCATGCAGTGCTTCATCATTTCTTCGCCGTAGAAGTGGAACTTGTCGGTGTTATAAAACGCGTACGAAGTGAACATCGCCGGAACCGCGCCGGCTGCCTTGATCCTGCGGACCAGATCGTCATTGATCAGCGTGCAATGCGTAATCTTGGGGCGCGTATCCGCCCGTGGAAACACCTTCTGCGCGCGCTCCACCGCGGTCATGAACATGTCGATCGCCACATCGCCGTTGGCGTGGCAGTTGACCTGGATTCCCGCCCGGTGAACCCGCTCGATCCAGGCGTTGAGATCGGCCTGCGTTTCGGTGATGTTGCCTTTATACGGTGGGCTGACGCCAACGTACGGCTTGCTCAACGCCATCGTGCGCTCGGAGAACGATCCGTCGACGGTGTGCTCCGACGTAGCGCCCAGGCGGATCCATTCGTCGCCGAAGCCGCTGCTGATGCCGCCGGCAATCATCGCCTCCAGCACTTTTCCGCTGGCCTCATAGCTCACACGGTGCAGCAGGTCGCCACGCGCCCGGACTTGCTGCAGGGCGAAAAGATCTCCGCTTTCGTGATGTACGCTGGTCAAGCCATAACGGACAAACTGCTTGGAAATGTAAGCCAGGCCATCGCGATTGCGCTGTAGAGTTTGCTCGGGCGTATACGTGGGACGCTTTCCGGCTCGATTGAGGACGTTCATCGCCCGGTCCGTTACGCGCCCGTTTAAGTTGCCGTTCGAATCGCGATCGAAGGTGCCGCCGGGCGGATTCGGCGTGTTCTTGTTGACATCCGCCATCTCCAGCGCCTTGCTGTTGTAAAACGCCGTGTGCCCCCCGCGATGGTGGACGACGACCGGATGGTCTTTCGACACCTGATCCAGGTCGTGGACGTTGAGCATGCGATTGTCCTTCACCTTGGTGTCGTCGAAGAAATAGCCTGCCACCCAGGTACCCGGCGGCGTCTCGCGCGCTTTCGCGCGGAGCTTTTCGACGATACTCGCGATGGTCACAAATTCGACTTCGTAGGGGTTACCGACGAGAACGTCGAAGAGCAGCGTATCGCCGCCGGCATGATTGTGGCAGTCGATAAAACCGGGTACGACGGTCATCTGCTTGGCATCGAAGGTCTGCGTCATCTTGCCGGTCAGCGCCTTCATCTCGTCCGTGCTGCCGACAGCCAGGAACTTATCGCCCTTGATTGCAAAGGCCTCCGCTCTTGGCGCGCCGGAATCGACGGTGTAAACTTTGGCGTTGAAAACGACGAGGTCCGCGTTTTGCGCATCCAGATCGGCGGCGGTGGCGCGGCCGAGCCATGGCCCTCCGGCAAGCCCGGCGATGCCTGCTCCCGTCATGCCCAGAAATTCTCTACGGCTGCGCCTCATGGCTGGTGCCTCCTGTATTTCAAACTCGAAGGCACCAAGTTACCATAGGTGCGCTGTGAGCAATGAACGCGCGAGCTGATCTATCGTTTCCATGGATTCAAAACCTGCATCTGTGCCGCGGTAAAATCGCCGGTATTCCGCGAAACGATTGTCAGGTTGTGATGGATCGCGGTCGCGGCGAGCAATCCGTCGATAACCGATACAGCGATGCCTTTGCGTTTCGAATCCGCCGCGAGTACGCCCCAACGCTCAGCGATCGGCGAATCAATCGGCAAGATCCTTCCCGAGAACCGCGCCGGCAGATCAATGTCCAGCCATTTTTCAACGCGCGTCCTACGCGTGCCTTGATCGAGTCCCGAAAGGCCCTTTCGAATCTCGCCGAGAGTCAGGACGCTCAGATACAGTGATCCCTCGTACGCTGCTTCCATCCACTCAACGACACGCGGTTCCGGCTTGGGGCGAACCAGTTCGGAAATGCAACTCGTGTCGAGAAGAAAGCCGCTCATAACTCGACGTCGCGGCCAGTATCCCGGTCGCGTGTCAGGTCAAGGTTGATCCCCACCAGCGGCGACTCGCGAAAAAACTGCACGAGGCTCTTCGGCTGCCGCGACTTGAGCACAAGCTTTTCGTATTGCTCATCCGAAATCATCACCACGCCCTCTTTGCCCTGCCGCGTAATTCGCTGTGGTCCCTCAGTCCGCGCCAGACGGAAAACTTCACTGAATCTGGCTTTGGCCGTCTGAATTTGCCAATTAGGCTTTTTAGAAGTAGTGTTCATAGTGTTCTGACTAGTCTGACTAGTTTGATTGTAAACCGTTCTTACGTTCGCGGCAATGACACAGCTGATGCCCAGGGTTGCCGTACTAAACTCAACCTTAAGACATCCTTATGAAACGCCTCCTCTTCCTGATCCTTTGCACAGCCGCGCTTCTTGCCCAACCACCGGACCTGGAAAAAAAGCTCGACGAACAGATCTCCGCATCCCTTCGCAAAGCCGGCGCTCCGAGTGTTTCAGTCGCCGTGGTCCGGGATGGCAAGCTGTTTTATGCGAAGGCCTTCGGCAGCGCCGATCTGGCGGCGAAGCGCCCTGCCGATACCAATACCCGCTACGCTGTCGGATCGGTCTCGAAGCAGTTTACGGTCGCCGCGCTTCTGTTGCTCCAGGAGCAAGGGAAGCTTTCGCTTGACGATCGCGTCGACAAGTACTTTCCCGATCTCACGGGCGCCGGCCAGGTTTCCATTCGCCAGTTGCTCTCGCACACTTCCGGATACGAAGACTACGCGCCGCAGGATTACATCATTCCGGAATGGACGCAGCCGACCACTCCGCGCGCGATTCTGGACCGGTGGGGGAAAAAGCCGCTCAATTTCGATCCCGGGACCCGTTGGCAGTACAGCAACACGAATTACGTGCTGGCGGGAGAGATTTTCGAGAAGGCTTCCGGGCAGCCGCTGGTCGCATTCTTGCGCGAGAAGATTTTCGGGCCGCTCGGCATGAAGTCCGCCTCGGATTGGCCGCCCGAGCAGCCTGACGACGCGACCGCCTACACTCGTTACGCTATCGGCCCGCCGCGGCCGACGAAACGCGAAGCCACCGGCTGGTATTTTGCGGCGGGCGAGCTGGCCATGACGCCTTCCGATCTCGCCAAGTGGGACATCGCATTCCTCGAAAAGAAAATCCTGTCGCCGAAGTCGTACGAAGAGTTCACGCGCGAGGTGCGGCTGGCCAACGGCGACCGCACTCACTATTCGCTTGGTCTTTCCGTTACCGAGGTCGCCAACATTCCGGCATTCGAACACGGCGGCGAAGTATCCGGCTTCCTCTCATCAAACACGGTCTTTCCCACTCGCAATGGCGCGGTGATTGTACTTTCGAATCAGGACGTTGTCAGCATGGTCGGGCCGATATCGAATCAGGTCACCCGGCTCGTGTTTCTGCCAGAACGGCATGAGCCATCGGGCGCGGATACTGCTCAGGTCGAAAAAATTCTGGCCGGATTGCAGGCCGGCAAAATCGACCGCGGCTTATTTACAGCGAATGCCAATTCTTACTTCAGCGAAACCGCGCTGCTCGATTGCAAGGCATCGCTTGGTCCGCTGGGGAAACTCAAATCCGTGGTGGCGGTTTCAGAAAACCTTCGCGGCGGGATGACGCACCGGTCCTATCGCGCCCAATTCGAAAAGAAGACGCTTCTGTTGAACATCTATCTGCTGCCCGACGGGAAGTACGAACAGTTTCTGGTCGAAGACCAGGTCTAGCAAAGGGGTCTAGCTAAGGGCCCTAGCTAAGGGGCGGCGCAAGCAAAATTGCTCGCATCGTCGATGCTGCCGGAGCCCTTATATTTCGCGGTCTGCGGATACGGGCACAACGGCCGCGTTCGATCTATTTTGCCGTCCTTCATTCGCGCCGCGACGATCTTGTCCGGAGCCTTGCCTTGTTCCACCCACTGTTCCATCATGCCCATCATGTCGAACGTGTTCGGTCCTTCGCTCCCGCCGCAATGGCCCATGCCCGGGGCCATGAACAAGCGGTACGAGTCGCGAACCTTGCTGGCGCCGCCCATGGCTTCGAGCACGCTTTGGTAATAATTGACGCTCATCCGCGGCTCGATCTGCCAGTCGTTCCAGCCGTGATACTGGACCAGCTTTCCGCCGTGCGCGAAGAAGGGCTTCAAGTTCGGATCCAGCGCGTTGATCAGGCCGTTGTCCATTTTTTCCGTCATCGCGATATCGGTGTCGAAGTTCAGTGTCCGGTAATCCCAGGCCGGATTCCGAAATACGACGTTCTTGAAATGCTCATTCGCGATCCCGAACGGCTGCGGGCCAGCCGTCGTCCCCCATCCGAGTTCGCTGCCCGGCTCGAACCCTGGAGCGACCTGCTGTTTGGTTCTCGGATTCACCGCGCCGGAATAAATCTTCCGTGCCGCCTCCACTTGCGGAGTGGTCAGGCACGCCGGACCATCCGCGCCCTTACACTCGATCACTTTCGGATCGAAGTGGCAGCGCGTGGGATCTTCCATAATTCCGTCCTTCACCCCGTCGATCGTGTCGCACGCTGCGACGGCTGCTTCGTGGATGGCGCGATATTTTTCCGGGGGAATGTAGCTTGCAGGATCGTTATGTACCGCCTGCGCGATCCAGATGGCCTCCTCGGCGCGTCCGGTCCAGTTATTCGCAGGCGCGCCGGCGATGATGCCGTTGAAATCATCCGGGAACCGCTGCGCTTCTTTCAACGCCTGCTTTCCGCCGGCGGAACAGCCATTCCAATACGACAGCTTTGGAGGATTTCCATAAAATGCCGCGATGATCGCTTTCGCCTTGACGGTCATCTCATGTTCGGACCGGTATGCGTAATCGATCAGCTTTTCCGGATGCCCCAGCGCAAAACTGGCACTGCTGCCGGTGTGCCCGGTGTCGGTGGAACTGGTCGCGTAGCCGTGCTGTAAAGCCTGCGCCATCGCGGGAGTATTGATCGAACCGGACCAGCCGCCATTCCCGACCGCCTGATATTTTCCATTCCAGCCGGATACCGGCAGCCAGACCTCGATCTTGATATCCGAGTCGGGGGTCGGCTTCAGCGTCGCGGCCACGCGGCAAAAGGCAGGCAGGTCGCCGCTGCCGTCCTGGCGCGCCTGCGTAATGTTCGTATCCGGCAGCGACAATCCCGCGAGGCTCTCACACGACGCCCCGAATCCAGGCAGACTGGTAACCGCGAGAATTGCGACACAGAAAATCCAGCGCACCGTTCCTCCATTTTAGAAGCGAACGCTTATCTTCCCGCGCGCGCCGCCTCGCTGCCCTCGCTTAGAGCGACGATTCCAGACGCCTCGTCCGCGGCCATGGGAATCACCGTGCTCAGCCGCGTCAGGTCGAACACTTCACGAACACGTTTGTTCGCGCCGATCAGGACGAACCGTCCGGCGGCGTCTTTTGTGACGGAGGTAAACACCTCGACGACAAAACCGATTCCCGTCGAATCGATGTAGGGCACGTCATGAAAATCGAGCATCATCTTGCGGCACTGCGATTTCTTGACTTCGCCGACCTTTCCGCACAGGTGGGCGCGATCCGCCCCCGTGACGAAACGGCCCCTGAACCGCACTACACACATATCTTCCCGGTGTTCGATGTCGACCAGCATAAAACTCTCTCGGGTAAATGTTACTACGTCTTAAGGCGAGCCGTACGGCTCGACATGCACCAGCACGTCTTCCACCCACTCCAGCTCCGTCTTGATGGTATTCTTCACCGATCGCGCGATCTCATGCGATTCGCGGACGGTGAGATCGGGGTCCACTTCCAGGTGCAGGTCGACGTGGTAGCGCAAGCCGGTCTTGCGGGCAAAACATTTTTCGATCCCCCGTGCGCCCTCCACCCGCATCGCCACGGTCCGGATCTGCGACATCTGCTCTTCGTCGGGCATCGTGTCCATCAACTGCAAGACGGTTTCGCGGACCACGCGCAGCCCCAGGAAAATCACGATCAGTCCGATGATGAACCCGCCATAATGGTCAGCCGCGGCAAACTGAACCCAGAAAATCGAAACCACCACGGCAATCAAAGCGACCGCACCCGAAAGCACGTCGACCATGTCGTTCCACGCGTCCGCCGCCAGTCCGGAACTCCCGCTGCGACGCCCCATGCGAAACTTGGCGGCGCCTAGAATCGATTTTGCCGCGATGGATCCGATCAGCGGCCAGACCGCGTAAATCTCCGGGGAATGGCGAATGTAGCGTTCCTCCAGCGCCCGCAGGCTGATCACGGTTCCTGTCGCCACTAATATTCCGCCGATGGCGAGGCCCACCAGAATCTCGAATCTTCCGTGCCCGTAAGGGTGGTCTTCATCGGCCGGTTTCGCCGCGACCCACAATCCCAGAAGCACTAACCCCGATGTAAAGAAATCACCGGCGGATTCAAAACCGTCCGAGATCAGCGACACCGATCCGGCCGACAGCCCCACGCCAATCTTGACGACTGCCAGAACCGCACTGATGGCGATGCTGACCTGTGCGACGCGGCGCGCCAGCGATTCCTGCACGCTCCGTGTCCGGATCAACTCGATAGGTTCGCCAGCAGACGACATTCGCGCACCGCTGGAGGGTCCCATATCCTGAGCTTATCGTCAGCGCTGGCGCGCGGCTGAGGCTACCGGCCCGCGAATCCACAAAAACATCCCGGCCGAGGCGACTTGCGCGGCCACTCCGAACGCCACTAGCGCCGTCAGGGCGTGCCTGTCGTACAGAAAGCCCATGGCGACGCTGCCCAGGAACCACAGCACGCCGAAGACTCCGTTAAATGCTCCGAATGCATTCCCGCGTTTATTCATCGAGACAACCTGCGAGATTCCGGACCGCAACGATGCATCCTGCGCGCCCAGCCCCGCCGCCCAACATCCCACGCTCGCCACCGCGGCCTGAGGCCCGCCCAAGAATCCCAGGGGGAGAGACAGCAGAGAAATCAGCGTCCCCAGCGCCAGCACAACCAGGCCAAATCGATCGAACAGCCGTCCGAACACGAAGGCGGTAATCCCGTTGACGCCCATCGCGCCGGCGTAGAGCAGGGGAATCGTCTCCTGCGAAAAAAATCCCGCCGTTTGGAAATGATACGCGAGCAGGGGAAAGTCGATGAATCCTAACGCGAGCAGTCCCGCCGCAGCGACATAAATCCAGAATACGCGCGGCAGAGTTTGCTGCCCGGGTGTTTTCGCCGAAGAGCCCTGGGCTGGATGCAACACCCGAGCCGTTGTCAGCGCGATCAACGTTCCCAGCGCCGGAACCACCAGCCACAGGAACGCCGGCCCGAACTGATGGTTCGACCGGCTCACCGCGATCATCATGACCAACGGACCAATCACGGCCCCGGTCTGATCCATGATCGAATGCAATCCAAACCCAAAGCCGTGCCCGACTTCCTGCGTCGCTTCGGAAAGAAGGACATCGCGCGCCGGCCCCCGCAGCGCCTTGCCGGTGCGTTCGGCGATCACCAACGCCGCGGCCATTTTCCAATTCCCCGCGAACGCGAGCGCCGGCACCGCGACCACGTTCATCGAATAGCCGAGCATCGTGATGGTCCAATACGCGTGCGTGCGATCGGCCAGGCGCCCGGAGAAAAATCGCAGGCTCGCGCCGAGCATTTCTCCAAACCCCGCAATGAAGGCGACTTGCGCCCCCGTGGCGCCGAGATCCTTTAGATACGGCCCGATGCTCGAATGCGCGCCTTCATAAGTCATGTCGGCGAACAGGCTGACGATGCCCAGGCAGACGATAAATCCGATCGCAGTCTTGCGCTTCTGCTCGGCTGCCGTCAAGCGTGGCCCTCGGTGAGCGTTTCCACGACTGAGAGTACCCCGAGCACGATCAGCGCTGTCACGCCGCAATAGCGGATGATTTTCGGCGGCACGTGCTCCTGAATCCATCCGCGCACGCCGGCTCCGATGGACGCGGCAAGAATTCCCTTGGTCACCATCGCGCCCACGGCACCCAGCCACACGACCACCGGCACATGAAACTGGGCCGACCTCGCGGCGGCGGTGATCTGTCCGACGTCTCCCCACTCAGAAAAGAAAATCGCCCCAAACGAGACCATCGCGGCCTTCGGCGCCGATACCTCTTTTTGCGCCGCTCGCCTTTGGTCTTTTCTCCACACCGTTATGGCGACGCCGATAAAGCTAAGCGCCGTCACCGTCGCGACCAGCCATGGGGGTAACTTGGAAATCGCCTCGCCGACAGCCACGGCGACTCCCATCTTCAGCATGAACGCCAGTGACATCCCGAACATGATGGGCACCGTCCGATAACGCGCCGCCAGCACGCCGGTGGTGTAAAGCAGCTTATCGCCGACAATTTCGGCTACAAAGACAGCACCGTAAGTAGCGAAGAAAATAGGAAGCATGACTGCGTATTAGGATGCCACAACACTTCATGGCAATCGGGTCACGCTGGAACGATCGAGACCTACCTCAAATACATCGCATTGAAGAAAAACTTGTACGCTCCGTGCGACTGCCCGCGCCATTGCGGCCGGAATCCGAGCAGAATCACGTGCCCCTTCCCATAATTCACATCCAGCGCAGCCGCCTTCCCCTGCAGGCGGTCTGCACCCGCCAAATATCCGCTCTCGAGCGGCGAGCGTTCCTTCGGATA
>DATGGL010000367.1:0-17085 GCA_035308605.1 Bryobacteraceae bacterium | reverse complement strand
CGCGAAGTTCCTGAAGATCCTTCATCGCCGCATCGAGACGATCGCGCTGCTGCTGATTCAGCTTGTCGCGATGCACCAGGGTTTGCAGATCCTTATCGGTTCGCTGCACCCCGTCACGAACGCGTTCCCGCAGAGGCGTTTGTTCCTTGGCCTGCGCCCCCGTAGTCATCAAGGCAATCGCGCTCAGAGCGATAAGAAGATAACGTCGCATCATACCTCCAAGGTCGAGACCGGCTTCCAATTCAATTCTATTCGATTTGCGCTAGTTCGCTCCGGCCCAATAGCCTCGTTTCGCCTTGACCACCATTTTGCCGTCGCGCAGCCGCACGGAAATGGCGCGGAATCTGCCGTCCGGCGCGGTATTACTGGGCACGTACGCCAGCATGTAGTACTGCCGTCCGTCCGCGAACGCCCGCTGGAGCCCGGTCAGAATATTGTTGTTGTTCTTAAACCAGGTGCCTCCCGTGGCTGCCGCGATTTCCGACAAAGTATCTCCGGATTCGCTGGCGGCGGCACTCATGATTCTGGAAACTTCAGGCATAAGCCTCGGTGACCCGCCAGGATTCGATGCTTGGAAGAATGGCGAGGGGTACAGGCCCCGCGAGTCAATCGTATAAATCGGGATGTTACTGTTGGCGGCCAGGTGCAGAATCGGATCCAGTTCCTGCATTCGCTCGAACGAAGGATGCGCAGTGGATCTCAACTCGGGGAAATAAGCGATCAGTAGGTCGAGTGCCTCCTTGCCCGGCACCATTTGGAAACCGTCGGAAACCAGGACGATGGTGCGTCGCTCGGTACCGCGGGCGATCTGTTGTACGGCGGACTTTAATTCGCCAAGGAACGCCATGTTATAGCCGCGGTCCTCTGAGGCAATCCCGCTCGCCTCCGCCGCGAGCTGGCGCTTATCCGATGCGCAGCCCGGCTGCCCGCTATCACATTCGGCGCGTACATCATCCAGTCTTCGACGGAACGCGAGAATGTCGATCTTCCGGCCGGCGAGAAACATCCTCTGGAAATCCTTGCTCTCGATCGCCTTCGTCACCTGCTCCGGATCCGAGGTCGTGTTCTGCACCAACTGAGTCGATGTTCCGATCGCCAGCACGGCGTATTGGGAATCGCCGGCTCGCTCCGATCGGAACAAATTCACCAGCGCCGTTCGGAAAGAGACCAGGTTCGCGGCAGACGAATGCAAAGAATCGATGCAGATCACGTATGTCCGCCGGACCGGCGCGGGCTTCGCTGTCGCGGACGGCGTCTGCGCCGCAGAATGCTCCGGTTCGGAACGAATCCCGGCGGAGACCGGCTGATCTCCGTTCTGCCCCGCGTTTTCCACGCTGAACGCAGAAATCTTTTGCTCCACGCCCTCTTCGAAGACTCTAAAATCCGTCTGCGTAAGGCCGGTGACGTGATGGCCTTCCTTATCGGTCACGATCACCGGAACCAGCACCTGCCGGACGTCGACCTTGATGGTTGTCTCTGACGACGGTGAAACCTTCGCAGTTACCCCGAACTGCTCGTAACGGGTCTTGAAGGTGACGTTGTCGGGAGCGAGTTCGGATGCCGCTCGATATTCGGCCAGCGCTTCTGCCCTATCGCCCGACTTCTCTAAAGCCTGCGCCAGATTGAACCGCACATTCGGTTCCTTCGGCTGAATCTGCGCGCTCTTGCGGAATTCGGCGACGGCGCCCGCCACATCGCCGCGTTTTCCGAGCACGATGCCTAGAAAATTGTGCAACGCTCCGGATTCGGGAATCAACTTCGCGGCGTCGCGCAATTCCGCTTCGGTGCCGGCGGCGTCGCCGGAAGCAAGTAGAGCGTTAGCCAGGTTGAAATGCGCGGACGGATTTTGCGGATTCAGAACCAACGCAGCGCGCAACGCCACGATCGCGTCGGTCGATTTACTTGCCTCCAACAGCCCGATTCCTCGCGCCAACATTTCGTAGGCGTCTTCGCCGCTTGAGACCGCCGCGGCCTCGCCGGTGCCGTTGGCTGACCGATAATCCGAATACCGATGCACGCTGTGAAGCTCTCCTCCCAAAAATCGCGCGTGAACCGTGACCCTGGCCGGAAGCCAATACTTGTTCTCGGAGGACGTGAAGTTTACTGGCGCCAGGGCGATGTCCGTCGTCAGGGTTTCGAGCGGGAAGCCGTCTATCGGACCCAATAAATCCAGTCTGAGACGGACGATCCGCTTGCTTGAAGCGTCGATCCATACCAGGCCCTGCATCGGTGCCGTTTCGCCATCGGCTCCCGTTTGAATATTGCTGTGAATCCCGATTCCGTCAGGGCGCTGCGCAAACGCCACGACGAATAAATCCTGTCCGCCGGAATTGGAACGGCCCAAATAGCGGAACCGCGACTGTCCCTGGAATTGCGGGTGCAGGTAATTCAGCAACTTGAAAAAATTCGAGACGACCAGGAATTCCGCTGATTCGGGCGGACGAACCGGCGCCTTCGTTCTTGGATCGATGCGAATTTCCTGAAATGGCTCTGCTCCACCCGGCGGAATGAATCTGATCGTATAGCGGAACGCTTCAGAGCGATTCATTGCACCCATGTCATCGTTAAAACGCAGCTCATTGATCTGTTCCGCCGCGGAGATATCCGCAAAAGTCGCGTACATCTTCGCAAGATTTTCCCCGGTGGCGCGGAGCAATCCGTCGAGGCTCTCCTGGCTTGCGTCGAACTGGACACCGGCAAGTTGGGGCACGGCGCCCACCAGTTCCCCTGGCGTGCAGTCGACGAAAGGTTTTTGAGCGGTGGCCCCGAAAGCAGCCAACGCGAGAAGGATGGTAAGCCAGCCCGCTACGGAAGGGAAGCGCAACATGCGGGGCGATCTCCTAAGTAAGGATATCGTCTTCGCACGCCGCCCCGCTTCCCGAGCCTGAGAGCGCTCACGCGGGGAGGTGGTAAAATACAGTGCCCATGTCTCAGCGCTTTCCACTCGCAGCCATTACGGATGAGTTTTCTCCGGACGACCTCGAAAGGGCTACCGCCTCCATGCAAGAGCTCGGCATGACGGCAGCCGAGCTTCGCGTTGTATTTGGCAAGAACATTGTCGACCTCTCCGACGAAGAACTCGAACGCGTCCGCCAGATCACCGCCAAGCACGGCCTCAAGGTAATCTCGATCGCTTCGCCGCTGCTCAAATGCACGCTGCCTGATGCCCCGCCGATCGACACGAAAATTCAGCACGACGTGTTCGGCCAGCAGCACACCATCGCGGATCAGCCCCGTATCGCGGAGCGCGCGTTCGCGGTCGCCAAGCTGCTGGGCGCGAAAATCATTCGCGTCTTCTCTTACTGGCGGACCGTCGATCCGGATGCCTGCTTCGATCGAGTCGTTGTAGCATTGCGCGCGTTGACCGAACAGGCCGCGCAGCATGGCCTGATCATCGCGATTGAGAATGAGCACGCCTGCAACATCGCCACCGCGGCCGAATCGGCACGGCTGTTGAAGGCGATCGACCACCCGAATTTCAAAGTCATCTGGGATCCCGCGAACGCCTATGTTTCCGGCGAGCACGCCTATCCCGACGGGTACCGGCTGTTGCCGGTCGATCGCATTGTGCACGTACATGCCAAGGACTGCACCATGGCGGGTCACAATCCGGTCTGGGGCGCCATCGGCGAGGGCGATGTGAACTGGAAGGCCCAGCTTCAGTCGCTCGAATCCGACGGATATAAGGGATACATCAGCCTGGAGACCCATTGGAAGGGTCCTCACCGCGACAAGCACGAGGCCAGCATGATCTGCGGACGCAATCTCAAGGCTTTAGTGATGGCCGGATAAAATGTCAACTCAAGTGTCGTCGGCATCCACTCAGAAATACTCCTGGTACCGCGAGCTGAACCGCTATCAGTGGTTCGTGCTGAGCGTCGCCACCATGGGCTGGATGTTCGACACCATGGCCCAGCAGCTATTCAATCTGGCTCGCAATCCGGCCATTCGCGACCTGCTGGGCGGCAATCCATCGCCCGGCGTCATTGCCGAACAGGCTGGCTTCGCTACCAGCATCTTCATGATCGGCTGGGCCACCGGCGGTGTGCTGTTCGGAATCCTGGGCGATCGCATCGGCCGCGCCAAGACCATGATGCTGACCATCCTGATCTACAGCATCTTCACCGGCCTCAGCCTGCTCTCCCAAGGCGTCTGGGATTTCAATGCGTATCGCTTCTTATGCGGATTGGGCGTAGGCGGCCAGTTTGCCGTCGGTGTCGCGCTGGTCGCGGAAACGATGCCCGATCGCGCGCGCCCTTATGCTCTGGGACTGGTGCAGGCGTTTTCCGCCGTGGGAAACATGATGGCCGCGGTCGCCGGTATCGTCTTAGGACAGATGCAGCAGGCTGGCGCGATCGGCACCGCCTGGCGCTGGGAATTTTTGGTCGGCGCGCTGCCCGCCCCGCTAGCCCTGGTGATCTTCAAGAAGCTCAAGGAACCGGAGCAGTGGCTCAAAGCTCGTGCCGAAAAGAAGCGGATGGGAGCGTTTTCGGATCTCTTCTCCGACGCCCGCCTGCGCCGCAATTCTATCTGCGGCCTCCTGCTGGCCTTTTCCGGCGTCGTCGGCCTTTGGGGCATCGGCTTCTTCAGCTACGATCTGTTCCGTCCCGTTCTCGAAAAGACGTTTCGCGCCGAGGGCCTCACCGGCGCCGCGCTGGGCGGGAAAACCACCGCGTGGATCGGGATCACGTCCCTCCTGCAGAACCTGGGAGCGTTCTTCGGAGTCTACGCGTTCACCTATCTGACGCATTTCACCAACCGCCGCAAGGCTTTCGCCGTCAGCTTCGTCGCCGCCATGGGAATGACCGCGTATACGTTCTGGAATCTGAAGAATCTCAGCGACGTATTCTGGATGGTCCCGCTAATGGGCTTCTGCCAGCTCGCGCTGTTCGGCGGATATGCGATCTATCTTCCCGAACTGTTCCCGACGCGGCTGCGGTCGACGGGCACCAGCTTCTGCTACAACGTCGGGCGTTTCGTCGCCGCGGGCGGGCCGCTCACATTGGGATACCTCACCAGCCGCGTTTTCGCGGGCACGGCGGAGCCCATGCGTTACGCCGGCGTGACGATGTGCCTGGTGTTCCTGGTCGGCCTGGCGGTCCTCCCGTTCGCGCCCGAGACCAAAGATCGGCCTCTACCCGAATAGGTATTGCGCGTTCACGCAGTTTCCACGTATACAGACAATATGGAATTCCGACAATTAGGCAAGAGCGGTCTACAGGTTCCGGTGTTGTGTTTCGGGACGGGCACTTTTGGCGGAGGAAACGAGTTCTTTCGCGCCTGGGGGCAGACAGACGTCAAGGAAGCCACGCATCTGCTCGCGATCTGCCTGGATGCCGGCGTCAATTTCTTCGACACGGCCGATGTTTACTCGCAGGGGCTCTCCGAACAGATTCTGGGAGAGGCAATCAAACAGACGCCTCGCGAGAACGTCATCATTTCCACCAAGGGGACGTTTCCGTTCGGCGAAGGCCCCAACACCTCGGGATCGTCAAGATATCACTTGACGCAGCAGATCGAGGGAAGTTTGAAGCGGCTGAAAACCGATTACATCGACGTGTATCATATGCACGGCTTCGACGCCGTCACGCCGATGGAAGAGACGCTTTACACTCTGAACGAAGCCGTGCGAGCGGGAAAGATACGTTACATCGCGGCATCCAATTTCTCCGGCTGGCACATGCAGAAGTCCCTCGGCATCAGCGAGCGCTACGGATGGACGCGATATGTCGCTCACCAGGTCTACTATTCGCTGGTCGGGCGCGACTATGAATGGGAGCTGATGCCCCAGGCTTTGTCAGAAGGGCTCGGCGCTCTGGTCTGGAGTCCCCTGGGCTGGGGACGGCTCACCGGGAAGATTCGTCGCGGCCAGCCCTTGCCAGCGCAAAGCCGCCTCCATGTGACCGCCGAGCAAGGGCCGGCCGTGCCGGAGGACTATCTCTACAAGGTCGTGGACGCCCTCGAAGCGCTCGCCTCGGAGACCGGCAAGAGCGTCCCGCAGTTGGCGCTGAATTGGCTGCTCCGCAAGCCGAGCATCGCCAGCTTGATCATCGGCGCCAGAAATGAACAGCAGCTCCGCGACAACCTGGCCGCCGCGAGTTTCGTCCTGACCGCCGACCAGGTTGCACGTCTGGATGCGGCCAGTGAACAGCCCGCAGCGTATCCCTACTGGCACCAAAGGCAGTTCCCCAACCTCAATCCGCAGCCGCCGAAATATCGTCTCTAATCACGATAAACACAAGGCGAACCCTGATATTCTAAATCCATAAACTCGCTCAGATTTGCCGAATGGCATACCGCTGACCATGTTACCTAGCCTGACGCGTCTGATACGCCATACATCCTTAGAATCTTTCGATTAGTTTGTGGGATAAAGCCCTCGTCTCTCCCCGACTCTGCCATTCGGCCTACCCCCCCATGCACCCGTGAATTTTCTGTTATAGAATGCACGTCAGTTTTCGGTTAGTGAAATTCCACAACGAGGTGAATTTCTTATGAGAACCAAGTGGGTTCTGGGAGTTACCATTTGCTTAGGGCTTCCTCTGCTAGGTCAGACTCTGGGTGAGATCACGGGACGGGTGAGTGATCCGAGCGGAGCCGGGGTGCCCAATTCAGCTTTGACGTTAACCAGCACGGCCACCAACGCTGTCCGCCAGGCGGAAAGCGGCAATGACGGTTTCTACTCTTTCCCTTCAGTCCCGCCGGGCTTCTACAATCTCAAGAGTGAACATCCCGGTTTCAAGACGGCGACGAGTAACAACATCGAAGTTCAGGTGCAACAAACCGTCCGTCTCGATTTCACGTTACAGGTTGGCGAGGTGAGCCAATCGGTGGAAGTTTCGGCTGCCGCTAGTCTGCTCCAGTCCGAAAACGCCACTCTCGGCAACGTGGTCACCAACCAGAGCATCGTCCAGTTGCCGCTGAATGGCCGTAATTACGTGAATCTGGTGGGGCTGAATTCGAACGTCAACACGCTGGCTCCGCCGGCCGGCCAGGCGCAGTCGCGCCAGGGTGGCGACCGAGCCAACCAGTCCATCTCCGCCGGCGGGAACCGCATTTTCTTCGACTACTTCACGCTCGATGGAGTCAACAACACGGACGTGGACTTCAACACCTACATTGTGCTCCCCTCCATCGACGCCATCCAGGAATTCAAGGTTCAGACCGGTGTCTATCCAGCGGAATTCGGTCATGGAGCGACCCAGATCAACGTGTTGACGAAATCGGGCGGCAACCTGTATCACGGTTCACTATTCGAATTCCTGCGCAATGACGCGATGGACGCAAACTCGTCCTATGCCTTCACCGCGACTCGTCCGATCAAGTCGCCCTTTAAGTGGAATGATTACGGCTATGAGCTCGACGGGCCCGTCCGCATTCCGCATCTCTTCGACGGACGAAACAAGCTTTTCTTCATGTCCAATTTCGAAACCTTGGTCCAGCGGCAGGCTGCGCAAGCCGTTTACTCCGTGCCTACGGCCGCCATGCAGCAGGGCAATTTCAGCGCCTGGCCGACCACCATCTATCAGCCGAATTCAGGCGGGATACCGTATCCCGGCAACGTCATTCCGCTGACCCAATTGAATCCGACCTCGCAGGCGTTGTTGAAATACTACGTCACGCCCACGCTGCCGGGCTTCACCAACAACTACACGCAGTACAACTCCTCGCCGTTCAACCGGGACAGCTTCATCATCCGCATGGATTATTCGGAATCTGCGAAATCGCAATGGACTGGCCGTTATAGCTGGGGCAGTGAAGTTCAAAAAACCGGTGGCATCAATATCACCGGAACCAAGGTCACATCCGGAACCGAACAGTACCTCGGTTCGAACACGCGCATCCTCTCACCTAACATCGTGAACGAAGCGCGCTTTGGTTACAGCCGCTTTTTCAATTCGATCAGCCCTCTGAGCGCATTCAGCGTGAACACCGTGGCCACGCTCGGCATTCCTAATCTGACGCCCGGTCCGCCGGTCCAGTGGGGCGTGCCGAACGCAGGCTTCAACGGAGACGGCTTTACCGGCATCGGAGACAACACCGACTTCCCCTATCAGATCTCAGACAACACCACGCAGATCGTCGACAACCTCTCCTGGATCAAGGGCAAGCACACTTTCAAATTCGGGTTCGAATACAACCGCCAGAATTTCAACCAGTACGGGAATCAGTATTTGCGCGGCGGATTCGCTTTCTCGCCCAACGCGACTCAGAGCGCGACCAAGACCGGCGGCGACGCTTTCGCCGAGTTCCTGCTGGGCGACATTTACCAATCCACGGTCGCCTTCCAGGCCGCTAACGCGCTGAATCAACGCAACGTCGAGCACGCGTTCATAGACGATACCTGGAAAATCACGCCAAATTTCACATTGTCCCTGGGCGTGCGGTATGAGCTGACTCCGCCCTTCACGGATCATTCGGGCGACTTGTTCGCCGTCGCCATCCCGGCGATCATAGCTTCTCCTCAGATTCCGCAGTCCAGCGGTCTGTGGCCTTACATGGTCCGGCAGGGCAACTGCTCGAATCCATATACGGCAACTCCAGCCATTCCGTTCATCTGGAGCAACACACCCGCCGTATGCAGCAACGGCAAGTTCAACCAGGCCCTCCAGCAAACCAGGTTCAACGACTTGGCCCCGCGCGTCGGCATCGCCTGGTCGCCGGATTCGAAAACCGTGATCCGCGCCGCGTTCGGCGAGTTCTTCGCGCAGGACAACGGCAACTCGATGTACTTCGATATGGCGCGCAATATCGGCGTGCGTCTCACTCTGACCGCCACCACCAACGGGACCACCTGGTCCGCCGGTTCGGGAGTGGAATCGGGGTTGCCCGCGACCTGGGCCAACGCCGTGACGCCGCCCGGCGCGGGTGGATCGCCAACCGCGTTTCCGCCGCCTTACGCGTACGTGGCTGCCTACAGCCACTACACTTCGTACACTGAGCAGTACCTGCTCAACATCCAACGCCAGCTTGGCGCCGACTGGTCGATCGAGGCCGGCTACCTCGGTTCCGAGAGCCATCATCTTTACGGCTTCCAGAACGCGAATCAGGGTATTCCCTCACCTGTGGGTGCGGCTTCAACGCACCTTCCGTTCGCCGATTTCGGTGTGATTCAGTTAGTGCGCGACGGCGTGAACGCAACTTACAACGCCTTGTCCTTAAAGGTGACCAAACGGTTCAGCAAGGGCATGAGCGTCCTCAGCAACTTTACCTGGTCCAAATCGCTGGACGATTCGAGCGGCATTCGCACCCAGGGTTATGACACACTGTTCCCGCAGAACAGCTATTGCATCGCCTGCGAACGCGGCCTGTCTTCCTTCAACGTGCCGCTCCGCTGGCTGACTTCGGTCCTATATGATGTGCCGGTTGGAAAGGGCAAACCTCTGAACATAACCAACGGCTTCGCGGATGCGATCGTCGGCGGCTGGGAAGTCGGCGGCACGGTGATTACACAAAACGGTGTGCCGGTAACCATAACCATCGGCGGCGTGGACAACTCGATTACGCAAAATGGTTACGACCGTCCCAACGCAACCGGTGTATCTCCAACCTCGGGAAGTCAGACCACCGCAGGCTGGTACAATCGGGCGGCATACGTGGAAGCTCCCCTGGGGACGTACGGCAACGTCGGACGCGACACCGTGGCATCTCCCCCGATGTTCGGGTTCGACGCCGACCTGCACAAGTCCTGGAAGATGCCCTACAGTGAACGCCATCAGCTTCAACTTCGCTTTGAAGCTTTCAATGTGCTGAACCATCCGAATTGGGGCGGACCCAACGGCAACATTCTGGCGGGCGCAGCCATTCCGGGTCAGCCGGCCAACGCTCCGCACGCCGGCTTCGGGGTCATCAGCGGACTCCTCCAGAACACGGCCATGCGTCAGTTGCAGGTCGCGATGAAGTATACGTTCTAACCTCGTTTCGTTAACCGCGGCAGGGGGTGGGGTGCCTCCTGCCGGCGGATAACGTCACCGGATAAAAAATCATGTTAATGGCTCGTTTTGCAAACCGGGGTCAAAACGCGCGCGCGAAGAAATCAACCGAAGATTTAACCAGAAGAACGCCGCACCAGGCTCGTGCCAAGGAAACTTTGAACGCAATCTTCGAGGCCACTGCGCGCATACTCGAACGGCGAGGCCGCAAGGCCCTCAACACCAATTACATCGCTTCCCGAGCAGGAATCTGCATCGGGACCCTGTATCAATACTTTCCGAACAAGGAGGCGATCCTGATCTCGATGGCGCGCGCGCTGATCGAGAGCGACAGCGCCGCCCTCAGAGCCGCTCTTTCAAGAAGCCATCACGAGCACTCCAAAGAGCCATACCGTCTGGTGATCCGCGCTCTCATCGCGGAGCTGGAAAAACGGCGGGAGACCCGACGGGCCGCCATCGACACATTGATTGCGGAGGGCCTCGGGGACGAACGCGCGATGTCCGTCCAAGCCTTGGCCGACGCCGTCACAGTCAAGACCGGTCAACTGTTCCCGCAGAGGGAGTCGCCGCTTTCGCCGGCCGCGGTATTTGTGATCACGCGTGCGGTGAACGGCGTCCTGCGCGCGACCATCGAGGAGAAATCGGACCTGCTGGGCACCCCCGAGTTCGAAGATGAACTTGTGCGCCTGGTGGGGAATTACGTTGAGGAGAACGCAGCCAGGTAGGGCAGGTCGCCAGCGGGCGGAGACCGGCCTTACTGCCGTGGCGCCTTAATCTCGGCCGGGCCCTGATGAAACATCAGGTGAGTCACCCTGCCTTCAGGGCCCTTCACAAACTCAACCTGGACGTCGATCGTCTTCAGAAAAAACTTCGTCTCGGATTCCGCGAACAAGGTTGACTTTTGTTGCCCCGTCGGCGTCATCGCCAGTTGGTCGCCTTCGAGCGCAATCACCAGATCGAACCCCGAGCGTAGCTGATAGGTGCCGGCGTAATCCGCCAGGATGGCACGCGCAACAGTAACGTCTTTGCGTTCCGTCACCTGATCGCTGATACGCTGCGCCTTTTGATCGCGGCCGCCTTGGTGCAGGATCAACGCCGTGACCTTACCCGCCGGGTCCATCACGAATTCAATATCCGCGTCGACCACCTTCGGGAAGAACATGGTTTCCGATTCAGCGAAAATAGGTAATTTTCCCTGCCCGCTCATTTGTGTCATCAACTGGCTCCCGGAGAGCGTGATCCACATGTTGATGCCAGGCCGCATCTCGTAAGTGCCGACATACTTCGCGAGCGCGTCCGCCGGCACCGTGATCTCTTTCTTTTCCGAAGTCATCCGGATCTTGTCCCCATGAGCGATGGCGGCGAGTTTGGCTGAAATATCCCCGATCGCGGGGGCAGGCGCGATGTTCGAGAGAACCACGACGGTCAGCTTGTCGTCGGGATAGTACGCCAGGTTTGTGTTGAAGCCTTCGATCCCGCCGCCGTGCTGAATAATCTTGTGACCGCCGACTGTTTGCACCTGTAGACCGAACGCGTAATCGTCCTTGAAAGGCTTGGTCATCTTCTGCAAGGATGCCGCCGAGATTACCTTCCCGCCGAATAGCCCCCGTTCCCAGCGCAGTAAATCCTCAGTGGTCGAATACAGAGCGCCGGCCGCGTGCGGAATGCTCATGTGGATGAACCCGGCGTTCTGCGGGCCTTTGGGCGTAGCTTCATAACCGGCCGCGCGATGTTCGATGATCGCGGAGTTCGAATCGTAACCCGAGTCTTTCATCCCCAGGGGATCGAAAATATTCTCCTGGACGAATTTCTCGTAGCTCCCTCCGCTGATCTTTTCGATCAGATAGCCCAGCAGGACGTAGCCGGAGTTGCTGTAGCTCCATTTCTCGCCCGGCTTGAAATCGAGCGGTTTGTCGCGAAATAGCGCGACCAGCTTGTCGGCCGGCGTTGGAAATGGTTCGAGTTTGGGGTACTCCGGAAAACTGGTGAAGTTGGGGATGCCGGCCGTGTGTGTCAGGACATTAAAAATGGTGATCTCGTCCCAGGCAGCAGGCGCATCGGGCATGTATTGCTTGACGTGATCGTCGACCTTCAGCTTTCCGCGTTCTTCCAGAAGCAGGATCGAGGCCGCCGTGAACTGCTTGGTGACCGATCCCAGCCTGAATTTCGTCGCCGGCGAGTTGGGGATATTCCATTCCAGATTGGCCGAGCCGTAACTCTTGCTGAACAGAACGTCCTTATCGCGAGCCACCAGCACCGATCCCATAAACCGTTTTCCAGTCGCGTAGGACTGTACGATTTCGTCCATTCTGGCGCTATCCTGGCCGAGGCAAATCGGCGCAATGCAGGCGATCGCCAGAAAAAATAGTGACAAAAGGCGACGAATCATAACCCTTAAACTAGCAAGCAAAATCGTGGAGCGCGCGGGGGCCCTCCGCGAAACGTGGCGATCCACCGCTTCCCCCGGTCGCGGCTGATTGCCCGCCGCCCGACGACACTCCCACCGAACCGCGCACGCCAGTGAGCGGGTCCCTGTCAGCCGTCTTGACGACACTCCCACCAACCGGAATATTGTGGCTTTTCAAGCAGGCACGCCAGTGAACGGGTCCCACCGCTTTCCGGTAACCCCCGTGTAAAGGACCGGGCCTGCCCAGCCGATCTTAGGAACGTGGCAGTTCATTTTCCAGCTTCCGGAGACCCTCTATGTTGAGCGTGGCCGTCATCACGGCGAACCCCATTGCGGCCGAGGGAATCGACCAGATTGTTGCGGACAGCGGAATCTTCAACATCGTTTTTCGCGGCTCCCCGGACGAACTCCCCACCCGGGACGTCCTTCGGGCGATAGGGATGCAAGATCCGGAACTCATCTTCCTGGACCTCAGCAAATGGGATTCGGTCGAGGTGCTGGCACAACAGATCAAGGAACGAGGCTCCCGAGGAATCATGATCGGATTCCGGCAGAGTTGGAATCGCCTGGAGCAGCTTACCTTCGAGGAAGCCGGAATCAATTACCTCCTGCGCGAACCGTTCTCCGCCGCCGAGATGGAAACCATGGCTTACGAGACGCTGCATAAGGAAAAAGGCGTAACCAACAGCAACATCCTGGCGTTTCTTCCGGCGAAGGCGGGCGGAGGCTGTTCCACGGTCGCTCTTCACACCGCCGCCGGCCTGGCCAAGAGCTTTCCCAAGAACGTCCTCCTGATCGAGGGCGACCGCCGTTCCGGCGTTTACTCGATCATGCTGAATCTCGATGGCCGTCAGGGCCTCGATAATGCGCTGGCGCTGGGCAGTTCGCTGACTCCCGGCGAATGGCACCAGCACGTGGAGCGCATCGACGGATTTCATCTGCTTCCGGCCAATCGAAAGCGCCGCAGCCCGCTGCCTTCGTGGGCTGACTATTACCAGCTTCTCCGCTACGCACAGAAACAGTACGACTACTTGCTCATCGACCTGCCGGAAGTAGTGAACGAAGCTACCGCCGAAGCGGTCCGCTCGGCGCGCACGGTCTTCATCGTATGCACGCCCGAGTTGACCTCACTCAAGATGGCTCGCTTCCGGGCGGAGGAACTCGAGGCCTGCGAGATTCCGAGCGACCGGATTCAGGTGGTCATCAACCGCTTGGAGCGAGGCGCCGATGCCAAAGATCTGGAGGAGATGATCGAGCGCCCGGTGTTCTGGACCCTGCCCAACGATTACGGCGAGCTCAATGGAGCAGTGCTGGAGTCGCGTCTCGCTTCGCCCGAAAGCGCCTTCTCGGAATCGTGCCGCGCGTTGGCGCGAAAACTTGGCGGGTTGCCGGAAGAGCCGCCGGAACGATCCAGGTTCGCACTCTTACGGAAGCTGAGCCGGATCGCCGGCTAGGCTCGGCGCGCAGCAGCTCGAATCGCCGGTACATCCACAATCTTGATTGCGGCCGCAGGTTCGCGGACCGCCCATCGCAGAGCCGAGACCATCTCGCCATGCGTCACCAGCCCCAGTCGCGTGGCACTCTCGCGCGTCGTCGGTATCGCCCGAAGCAGCGCATAAATCGGCAATAACGCATACGGCCAACGATGGTCCGGCCCGAGCACGTACCACGGCCGCAGTATCGTGGCGTTCAGTCCGGCATCGCGGATCAGAGCTTCCCCTTGTCTCCGCACCTCGATGTAATCCCGCATCACCGGTGCCGGATGAGCCACGCTGACGTAGATGAAATGACGAATCCCGGCGAACACCGCCGCGCGAACCGCCGCCTGAATGCCCTTGAGATCGATATCGAGGAACTGTTGCTTCTTCCCTGGCCCCGGATGCGCGACGCCGACCAGGTGAACGAAGGTATCGCACCCCGCGACTTGATCCTGATACGTCGCGGAATCCAGCGCGTCGCCGGTTACCGCCTGGCAACCTTTCGGTAGCCTGTTCTCCGAACCGGGTCGCGCCAGGCCTCGCACGTTGTGGCGATCTTCCAAAAGCAATTCGATCAAAGGACGGCCGATATATCCGGTCCCGCCGGCAACGAATACGTTCACAGCTTTACATCTTACGTCCGGTTACGTCTGGCGGCGCAGCCTGTCGATCTCTCGGCGATCCCGCTTGGACGGCTTGCCTTTGGGCGCTTCGAAATGGGGCATCGCTCTGCGCTCCTCCACCAGCTTCATCCGGGCCTCACGGCTCGCTTCTGTCTCGCGATAAAGCGTCTGTGCAATCGGCGCTGGACCGCGGATCTCGCTGAGCGCCAGCACGTCCACTTCAAACGCGCCGCTGTCATTCTTGACCAGCAACCGGTCGCCGGCGCGAATCTCACGGGCGGCTTTGCATGGCGCTCCGTTCATTTCGATCCGGCCGAGGTCGCAGGCGCGCGAAGCCAGCGAACGTGTCTTGAAGAATCGAGCAGCCCACAGCCATTTATCGATTCTCTGCCGGTCCATTTTGTGTAGCGGCGGATTCTATTTGCTGTTGCTGGTCAGCGGCGCGAGCATGGTCTGGAGCTTGTCGTAGTTCTGCTCGATGAAGGCAGCGTTTTCCGGCGAAATCGCGGCGGCCGGGTATTCCTTGATGGTTCCGCTCTTCTTCATCCCGACCATCATGAAATCGCCGATCAGCGCAGCGGTAACGATCAGGAACTCGCGCGGCTTGATGCCGGCGGTTTTCAAGTCCGCGATTGCTGCAGGGCACGCGTTCATGAGCTTTTCGCCCGCATCCAGGGTGGGAGCGTTTCCCGGAGGGTTATTGTCGAAGCACTTCTTCGCCGCCGCATCGCCAGTGGCGATATTGAACGCGCGGATGTACTTCTGGACGACATCCATATTCAGCCGGTAATCGCGGATTTCCTTGGTGTCCGGATCATCGGCCTTCTTCGCCCGCGATTGCGCCGTGGCGCCCATGGCCCCGATTAGCATGACTCCGAATAATGCAATCGAACGATGCAAGGTCATAAACGGAACGTACCATAAATGTCGTCAAACTGACATCTGATACGATGTTCGCTGACATGACCCCTGCGTTCAAAAAGTTCGTGACTCTTGCGGCGTTCTTCGCGGCGGCTAATATGATGGTTGCGGCCGAAAGCAGCTACCGGTTGGTCGAGAATTGGGTGCAATTCCCGCCGGGCGTCACCAAATGGGGCGCGGCAACCGGCGTTGATGTGGATGCGCGCGACAACGTGTACGTATTGCATCGCAACGAGTCCATGCCGATCATGGCCTTTGACCGCAATGGCAAATTCATTCGCGCCTGGGGTCAGGGCATGTTCAAAACGACGCACTTTCTGCGCGTCGATCCTTTTGGGAATGTTTGGGTCACGGATCGCGGCGACATGCAGGCGTTCAAGTTCGACTCCTCCGGAAAGCTCTTGATGACGCTAGGGAAAAAGGGCGTCACCGGCGACAACAATTCGCAGGACACGTTCAACGGCATGGCCGACCTTGCCGTGGCCAAGAACGGCGACATTTTCATCGCGGACGGCGAAGGCCCGAACACGCGCGTCGTCAAATTTTCCAAGGACGGTAAGTTCATCAAATGGTGGGGCGAAAAAGGGACCGGCCCGGGCCAGTTCAACGTGCCCCACAGCATCGCGATCGACGCGAAGGGCCGCCTTTACGTCGCCGATCGCTCGAACAACCGCATCCAGATTTTCGACCAGAACGGCAAATTCCTGCATCAGTGGACCAACTTCGGAACGCCGTGGGGCGTATTCGTCAAGAAGGACCTGATTTACGTTGTCGATGGAACCCAGAACAATTACTTGCTGATCGCGCGGATCAAAGATGGCAAGGTGATTGACAAGATCGAAGGGCTCAGCAACGCGACCGCGGTCGCCGTGGATTCGACCGGCGCCATTTACGTCGGCGAGGTGAACGGGACGAACGTAAAGAAGTTCGTCAAGAAGTAAGCAGCCGTTTTATTTCGCAAACAGCTTTATTTCGCGAACACTAAGGCCCCGAAATTCTCTGGAACGTGGTTCGGATCGCGATTGGTGACGCAGGTCGGCTGCCAGCACATGAACCGCCGCCCCACATCCGGTCCTTCGCCATCGATGCGGTAAAGATTCGCGCGCCATCGCGTTCCAGGCTTAATTTTCTTCTCGCTTACGGACTTCAACGGAATTTTGCAGGCTGCGTACCAGGTCTTGGTTTTCTCGTCGATTCGCGCGGTGGTCTTCCATCCCGAACTCCAGCCGCGATTCGCGCCGCGATGGTCGAGATCGATGGCCAGATCGATCCAGTCGGCGGTCGGTGCGATTTCGAACTCGCGATAATGCCTTATATTTTCCCAGTCGTCGCCGAAGAACATCTCGACCACGTCCCGATCCCACAGCCCTCGCCGCGCCTTGCTGTTATCCGCCGGCAGGAACAAGTTCAGTACGCGGTACGGGCAAATAAACAGAATGTACAAATCCTGATCCGTCCAGAACGCTCGTATTTCGGTCTTCAAATCGCTGTACTCAAT
This sequence comes from Bryobacteraceae bacterium, assembly GCA_035308605.1. Lineage (GTDB taxonomy): Bacteria > Acidobacteriota > Terriglobia > Bryobacterales > Bryobacteraceae > Palsa-187. Next base: position 226 of record DATGGL010000367.1, on the reverse strand, counting down.
CGTCCGTGAGCAGTCCTTCGACATCGAGGCTGCACGCGCTTTCTTCCAGAGAGGAGAGTTCGGGTCGGAATTGAGATCCCCGGCCGATTTACGATGCGCCACCGAAAAGACGGCCGTCGGTTGCGAAACCGCACACGGAGCAGGTGGCGCTTGTGCCATTACTGCGCCGGACTCGCATAACAGAACGCTGGCGACTACGATTCGCGTAGCTAACCTCATTAATACT
>DATGGL010000366.1:0-3918 GCA_035308605.1 Bryobacteraceae bacterium | reverse complement strand
CTTCGGGACGCATATAAAATCCGCTCTCGACGTCGATCGTGAATGGAAACGAGTGCATTTCCGGCTGTGGCTCGGTCATATAAATGCACCGCCGGTATGGCAGCACCGGAACCTTCAGGCCAGCCAGCGCCCCGACCTTTCCAGCCCATGACCCGGCGCAATTCACCACCGTCTGGCACGCGATCCGGCCGGAGGGCGTCTCAACCGCCGTCACACGCGAGGCTTCCCTGATTATTCCGATTGCTGGAGTTGCACGCCGCAGTTCGACGCCGCGCGCCTTTGCCGCTGCAAGATATCCGGTCGCAACACCATGCGGGTCGCAATGCCCGTCTTCAGCGCAATAAGTCGCGCCGAGAAGTCCGTCCGTTTTGATTCGCAGAACCAGCGAAGGAATTTCTTCCGGGGAAACCGTCCGGCTGCGAACGCCCAGCGAATTCTGCAGCTCCACGCTTGCCTGGTACCGGCGCCAGCGATCCTCGCCTGAAACCAGCAGAAGATATCCGATCTGCTTCAGCCCCGCGTACCCGCCGATCTCCTCGGTAAATCGCTTCAGCCTCTCGATACTATAAATCGAGAGCCGGATATTCACTTCATTCGCGAACTGATGACGCACGCCCGCCGCGGATCGCGCCGTGCTTCCGGTGACTTCCGTATCCGCCTTTTCGAGAATGACGATGTCGGAGCAGCCGCGGGCCGCCAGATGATAGGCGACGGAAGCGCCGACAATTCCCGCTCCAATGACAACGACCGATCGAGACTCGCGGGACACTTATTTGTTTTAGCGCGGCAACGTCAATGCGACCCGCGGGCGCGCCAGAATTACGCCAGCGCGTCTTTGCAGTATTGGAAGCATCGTTTCACCTCAACCACAGCGTCGTCGTTGCCTTTGTATTCGTACTCGATAAACGCCGGAATAGGATACTTTTTCTCTTTTAAAAGCTGCAGCACGGCCTTGATCGGAGTGTCGCCCTGTCCCCACGGCGTGTTCGGGCCTTCGTCCTTCTTGCGATCTTTCAAATGCAGCACCATGATGTGCTCGTGATGATTTTTGATGTAATCGACGGGATCGTATCCAGCGGCCGTAAAATGCCCGATATCCAGATTCACGGCGAAATACTTCGACATCGCCATCGCCTGCGCGAAACTCTCCGGTTTCGCAAACTGGTTCGGATCCTTCAAATCCGAATGCCCATGCATCGCGACGATGATCTTGTGTTTATCGGCGAACGGAGCCACTCGTTTGGCTGCGGTAACCGTTGAGGACGCCGTGATCACCTTCACGCCCAGCGCTTTCGCCATTTCAAATCCGCGATCGATCTCTTCGTCGGTGAAATCGTCGCGAAAGCTCAAGTTGAAGGCGTGAATATTGATGCCGGCGTCGTCGAACTTCTTACGAATCGCCTTGAACTCATCCATCGACACGCTCAATCGCCACTTCCGCAGCGCAGCCCGAGCCTCGGGATTCCCGCGTCCGCCCCCGCCGGGGCCGCCTGGCTCGATATGCGGCGAAAACAATTCGCAATCACCGAGTCCGACTTCGACCATCGCCTTGATCGCCGCATCCAAGGGACGATCGCGGAAACTGTACGTTTGCGTCCCGAGCTGGACGCCCTGGACCTTCGAGTTGATCTTCGGATACGCCGATGAAATCGCCGAACACAGCGGCACGCTGGCAATCGCCAGCTTCCCGAACTCACGTCTTGAGTACATGATTGAGCCTTCCTTTACGCCAGCAGCTTGTCGACGACATTCCCAGCTACATCTGTCAATCGGAAATGCCGTCCCTGGAACTTGTACGTTAGCCTCTTATGATCCACGCCCAGACAGTGCAGAATCGTCGCCTGCAAATCGTGGATGTGCACCGGGTCGGAAACGACGTTGTAGCAATAATCGTCCGTCTCGCCGAGTGTAACGCCGCGCTTCATCCCGCCGCCCGCCATCCACATGGTGAAACATCGCGGATGGTGATCGCGGCCATAATTATTCTGAGTCAACTTGCCCTGACAATAGACCGTCCGCCCGAATTCCCCGCCCCAGATGACCAGCGTGTCATCGAGCAAGCCGCGCTGCTTCAAATCCAGGACCAGCGCCGCCGACGGCTGATCCACGCTCTGGCACTGAAGCGCCAGGTCGCGCGGCAGATCGTTGTGCTGATCCCAGCCGCGCTTATAGAGCTGGACGAAGCGGACGTCGCGCTCGATCAGGCGACGGGCTAACAGACACTGCGCGGCGTACGTACCAGGCTTCCGCGAGTCCGGACCGTACATTTCGAAGACATGCTCCGGCTCTTTCGAGAGATCCATCAGCTCCGGCACCGACGTTTGCATCTTGTACGCCATCTCGTACTGCGCTATGCGTGTTTCGATTTCGGGATCGCCGAACTTGTTGGCGCCGATCTGGTTCAGCTTTTCAACAGCGTCGATTACATTTCGCCGCGTCGTTTTGTCGATTCCCGCCGGGTCCGAAAGATACAGCACCGGATCGCCGGCTGAGCGGAAGAGCACGCCCTGATGACTCGACGGCAGGAATCCAGGCCCCCACAGACGCGAAAACAACGGCTGATCGGTATTCAGCGCGCTCGATTGGGAAATCAGCACGACGAACGCGGGTAGATCTCGATTCTCACTGCCAAGGCCGTAGCTGACCCATGCGCCCATACTGGGCCGGCCCGGCTGCTGGCTTCCGCTTTGAATAAAGGTGATCGCAGGATCGTGATTGATTGCATCTGTGTTCATCGTTCTGACGATCGCGATATCGTCGACGATCTTCGCGTGATGCGGCAACAATTCACTGAGCCATGCTCCGGACTTGCCGTACTGGCCGAATTTGAAGGCCGACATCGTCACGGGGAATGACGCCTGATCCGACGTCATTCCGGTGATTCGCTGGCCCATGCGGACCGAACCCGGCAGTTCCGTTCCACGCACCTTTTCGAGATGGGGCTTGTAGTCGAACAGATCCATCTGCGCCGGGCCGCCGGACTGGTGCAGAAAAATGACGCGCTTGGCTTTCGGCGCGAAATGCGGCAACCCCTCGAGTCCGCCCGTCCCCGCGAATGCTTCCGGAGCCATCAGAGACGCCAGCGCCGCAGTGCCGAGGCCGGTGCTGGTCAGGCCGAAGAAGTGCCGCCGCGTGAGCGAGAGTCCGGATTCGTCGGGATTGTTCTTCATTGCTTGGTGATCATTTCATCCAGATTCAAAATCGAACTTGCGACGGTAGTCCATGCCGCCAACTCGGTCCGATCGCTCTTGGCGAGTTTGGCCGCCGCTTCCGGATCGCCTGCGTAGTGTTTCGCCTCTTTTTGTTCGAGCTCTCGCAAAATGCGAATCTCTTCCGGCTTCGGTTCCCGAGACATCGCCAGGCGGAAAGCGTAGCGGATGCGGCCGTCGGCGGTCTTTTCCGCTTCGGTCATTCGCACCGCCAGCGCCCGCGCCGCCTCGATATAAGTCGGATCGTTCATCAGCGCCAAAGCCTGGAGCGGAGTGTTCGTCAGCAATCGTCGGGCCGTGCACTTCTCCCGATCCGGGGCATCGAAAATAATCAGCGCGGGCGGCGGGCTGGTGCGCTTCCAAAAGCTGTACATGCTGCGCCGATACAAATCGTCGCCCGTGCTCGCCGTGTAGCTCTGCGAGGAAAATCCGTCGCCAAACGCGATCGCTTCCCATAACCCCGGGGGCTGATTCGGATACACGCTCGGCCCGCCCACGCGCTCCCGCAACAAGCCGCTGACGTAGAGGGCGTTGTCGCGGATCATTTCGGCCGGCAACCGGAATCGCGGTCCCCGCGCGAGCAGGCGATTTTCGGGGTCGCGCTCAAGCAGGGCAGGCGTGACCTTGGAGGATTGCCGGTACGTCGAGCTCATCACGATGGTCTTCAGCAGCGCCTTCACATCCCAGCCGCTCTCCATAAAGCTGACGG
>DATGGL010000365.1:0-15182 GCA_035308605.1 Bryobacteraceae bacterium | reverse complement strand
GATTTTGAAACTGACCTGGAATTATACGGAGCCCGAGAATCCCTCGCTCGCCGAAGTGGCGAAAGAACTGAACGGGCGCGCGGTGGCCGATGTCACTGATCCGGCGACACAGCAGGTGATCAAAGCCGGCCAGCAGCTTGCCGGATTCTCCTGGCTGCGTGACGACGGCTCGACGTCGTGCGGCAACTGGATCTGGTGCGGCTCATGGACCGAAGCCGGCGCACTGATCCAACGGCGCGATCCGGCCGATCCCTCGGGGCTGGGTATTCATCCGAACTGGGCGTGGTCCTGGCCGATGAACCGGCGCGTCCTGTATAACCGGGCATCCTGCGATGTGAACGGCAAGCCGTGGGATGCAGCCCGGCGGCAAGTCTGGTGGAATGAAACAGCCAAGCGCTGGGTCGGAAACGACGTGCCTGATTTTAAGGTGGATTCCGCGCCGAAGGACCACATGGGGCCGTTCATCATGAATCCGGAAGGCGTGGGCCGCGTATTCGCGCCGCTCGCGGCGTTCGCCGACGGGCCTTTCCCGGAGTTTTACGAGCCCATGGAAAGCCCCATCGTGAATCCGCTGCATCCGGCGCGATCGAATAATCCGGTGGTCAAGAAATACTCGACGCCGATGGACAAGTACGGTACACCCCAAGAGGGATTCAACATCGTCTGCACGACGTACCGGCTGACCGAGCACTATCATTACTGGACCAAGAACAATCCGATGAACGTGCAGCTCGTCCCGGAGCCGTTTGTCGAGATTCCAATCGATCTTGCCGCGGAACTGGGTATCAAGGGCGGAGAGCGCGTCAAGGTTTCGAGCGCCCGATCGAGTTATGTGGCGAAAGCGATGGTTACGCATCGCATCAAGCCCATGACCATCGACGGCAAGAAAATCTATCAGATCGGCATTCCCATTCACTTCGGTTACCGCGGCATTCAGGAGGACGAGGGGAGAACTTCGCGGATGCTGACCAATTCGCTGTCGCCGACGGTGACCGATCCAAACGCATATACGCCCGAGTTCAAGGGTTTTCTGGTCAAGCTGGAGAAAGCATAAGATGGCCAACGGACCGCTCGAGATCAAAGCCATCTCCGGCCACGCCGGAACCGTTCCCGGCCGCAATACCTCGCGCGATTACGACGTCGCCAAGCTGATCGACGTCACCACGTGTATCGGCTGCAAGGCCTGCGAGGTCGCGTGCCTGGAATGGAACGGCTATCCGTTCCGCGAAACCGTGTTCGATAACACCTACCAGACCATGCCGGATCTGGCATGGAATTACTACAATCTGATCCGTTTTAACGAACACACCCACGAGGACGGCACGTTCCAGTGGCTGATGCGTAAGGATGGGTGCCTGCATTGCGCTGATCCGGGCTGTTTGCGCGTGTGCCCGTCGGATGGAGCAATCGTTCAGTACACCAACGGCATCGTCGATTTCCAGCAGGATAACTGCATCGGATGCCAATACTGCGTTTCCGGCTGTCCCTTCAATATTCCCAAGTTCAATCCAGAGACGAAGAAAGTCCACAAGTGCACGCTGTGTTCGGATCGTGTCGGCGCGGGGCTCGAACCGGCCTGCATCAAGGCCTGTCCGACGGGTTGCCTTCACTTCGGCACTAAAGAAGATATGAAGGAACTGGCGGCGCAGCGAGTCCAGCAGCTTCACCAGCATTCATCGCACACCAACGCCGGACTCTACGATCCGCAGGGCGTAGGGGGAACGCATGTCATGTATATCCTGCATGACATCGATCATCCCGAGCGCTACGGCGGCCTTCCCAAAGATCCCCAGATTCCCTTGATTGTCCGCATCTGGAAGGGTCCGCTGAAATGGCTCGGAAATCTCGCGATGGTGGGCGGAGTTCTCGGCGTCGCTCTGCACTACCTTCGTTACGGCCCCAAAACAGTGGAGAAAAACGGTGATTGAGCGATACACATTTCATGAGCGCCTGTGCCACTGGGTGACTGGCTTTGCGTATCTGTATTGCTTGTCGACAGGTCTCGCGTTCTATACGCCGTATCTCTTCTGGATCGCGATTGCGCTCGGCGGTGCGCCAACTTCCCGTTTCTGGCATCCCATCGTTGGTCTCACGTTTCTGGGCGCGGCGTTGTGGATGCACAGCTTCTGGCGGCGTGATGCTGCCATGGTTCCAGGGGATCGGAACTGGCTGGACCACACCGAAGACTACGTGACGCATCACGATGAAAACGTTCCTCCGCAGGGCCGGTTCAACGCGGGGCAGAAACTCTATTACTGGGCGATGTACTACGGCGCGCTTGTTCTGCTGATCTCCGGAGTGCCCATGTGGATCCCGGAGTACATGCCCATCTGGTTGCGGCCGTCGGTGATTCTGCTTCACGAATGCGCCGCGCTGGTAACCATCGGCGCCTTCATCATTCATGTCTACATGAGCGTTTTCCTGGTTCCCGGAAGCCTGCATGCGATGATTTCCGGAAAAGTCTCGTCGGCGTGGGCGAGAGCCCATCACCGCCTGTGGTACGACGAAGTCGCCGGCTCTAGTAAATGAGGGGTGACTTCGACGGGCGAATCGCCCGCGCCCGGCATCTTGCAACGAAGTTTCCGTCCAGCGCTGCGCTCCTCGATTTCTACGCCAAGCTAGCGGCGTTTCAAAAGGAGATCTGGCTCGCCGCAGCCAGTGATGCGGGCGCGCTTACGAAATACTTTCCCGAACTGCTGGCGCTCATCGAATCGTCCGGCCCCGATCCGCTCAAGAGCTACGCCCGGGAGCACCTGCGCACGCCCGCCCAGCGGGAGGAACTCCTGGGAGCGGCATGGCCGTTCGATCTCCCGGATTTGCCCGAACCCCGCTTCTACGCCCGGACGCTTCTGCAGCCGTGCGCGGAGCGCCTCGCCACGCGGGCCGATCTCACCGCGGCCCCATCCACCCCGGCTTGTCCTTTTTGTAACGCCAAGCCATTGCTTGCGATCCTTCGCGGCGAAGGTGACGGTGCCAAACGCAGTCTCCTTTGCTCGCTCTGTGCCACGGAATGGACTTTTCGCCGTGTGTTCTGCCCGAACTGCGGCGAGGACCAGAAAGATCAGCTCCCCGTCTACACCACCGACCAGATTAGCCACGTGCGGGTCGAGGCTTGCGATTCCTGCCGAACATACTTGAAATCCATAAATCTGACGAAAGATGGATTTGCGGTTCCTGAGGTCGACGAGATCGCAACCGTGGTGCTAGATGTTTGGGCAGACGAAGGTGGATATACGAAGATTGAGCAGAATCTCCTGGGTATGTAGCGTTTGTTACCGCCGCTGTTACAGCATTATTTCCTAAGAGTTTTCTTGCACATCCTGGTTTCTTTATTGTGTTACCACCAATTAGCCCGGGTAATAACCCGGCATAAAAGGAGATAACACCATGAAAAAGCGTATTGTGATGATCCTGGTCGCTGCGGCTGTCGTCTTAAGCGGAGCCATCGCCACCAGCGCGGACGCGTCGTTCGTCCCGAAAATGGGTCATCGCATTCCCGTTTGTCCGCCTTGGTGTCCAGGATCGTAACAGTCTGAATGAGTTAGCTGACTTGTTGCGGTAGTGATGGGGGCCGATTGCTGATATTCTGGATCGCAGATATGCCATCGGTCCTCATCCTGGGCTTTTTCCACCTGGGCGTGGTGGTGAGAGCGCTCACACTTTGGAGGGCGACGGATTCGCGGGTTCTGCTTCGCTATCCGGCGTTCCTCGCGTTGACCGCATTTGCCGGCGGCCGTGCTTTCCTCGTCATTGCGCTCGGCGGTGGGACCGGACGGCTCCACCCGTATCTGGAAATCTGGAGCGCGACTCAGCCGTACATGTTATTTTTTGAAGCCGCCGCCGCGATCGAGGCGTTTTGGATTGTTGCGGTGCACTTCCGAAAGATCAAAGTTTACGGAACGGTGCTGCTAAGTCTCATGGTGGGCGTTTCAGTTTTGGTGGCCTGGGTGGTCGCGCGGTGGCGCGGGAATTGGCAAAGCCCGCTGAACACGTTAGTTCTGGCCGCGCAGCATATCGCTTTGGGATCCCTGATTCTTGTGTTGCTCACGCTGCTTTGGTTCCGGCAGGCCCTGGACTTCCCGATCCGGGCAAACGCGATCCGGCACGCGTGCGTCCTGGTAACTTTGTTCGCGACGGCCTTCCTTGGGAATTTTCTCGTGCAGGTCGGTCGAAGCCAAATTCAGTGGAACTTCGCAGGGAACCTGATTCTTACGGTTGGCGCGACCGTTGCCTATTCGTGGTGGGCGTGGAGCATGACACGGGACGGAGAGTCCCTCCCGTTTCAACCGCCGCGTCCCATGTCGAAGGATCAGTTCGAAGCGGCCGACGCCGCGGATCGCGAAGCGAATCGCCGGCTCAGGCAGGCAGGCTCAGAGATTCTGGAGAAGGCGCTTCGGTCGTCAGATATCTGAGCAAACGGCCCGCGCTGGATTCGAGACCGAGGGGCGACGGAATCCGCGAGAAAAACAGTGCGGTCACCAGCGATAGTTTTCCGGCCGCGAGAAATGCCATGGCCGTTTCCCACATCAGCGGGACGATCTGTCCATACAAGCTCGCCTGGTGGATGCGGTTGAAACGCCGCTGGTACGCGGCTCCCGTTTCGGCGCAAATCGCGAGTAATTCCGCGCGGCAAATCCGAAAACGATCCCGCCGGAATTGCTTTTCTATCCCGGGATTATTGCTCCGGATGAATTCATAATCTTCCGGCGCCAGCAACCGGAGAAAAAATTCGAAGCGTTCCGCTTGGGTAAGAATAACCACCTCCCATGTCTGTCCGCTTTAATTCGGTTTAGCGAGCCGACATTTGTGCAACATTACTGCATCATTCTCTATTTTGTCAAACCCGAAGACCCAACGTGGCGATCTCGCGCTCCGCCCATGGCGGTTCGTTACCAGTCAGCGATGCCACTCGGCGGTTTCGGTGACGCTGACGCGCGGCCCCGGATACACGGTCAGCCGGAACTTGACCGAGTCCGAAGCGTTCCGGTAAATCAGGCTGCCGTTCTGAAGTTCGATTGCGTCGAGCGCGCGGGAAACCGTCTCGCCGCCATCCACGATTTCGATGACCCCGCGCTGTGCGCGGCGGATTGCGACTGCCTGACGGTCCCACTTTACGCTTATGTTTTGATCGGACGCCGTTACCGAAAGTCCGAGCGAGGGATCCGCAGGCCGCTCCCGCGCGACTCCCAAACCGCGCCCCGAGGTCAGCATCAGGCCGAGAGCCAGGCCGACCAGCAAAAACACGAACGACAGCGGAATCCACAGCGCATTCCGCAGTCTTGCTTTCGGGGCCGGCGGCGCCTTTTCCGCGAATGCGGGCGCGGACGTCCAGACAGGTGCGAGCGCGGTGGACGTTCGCGGCGCGGGAATCGGCGGGCCCGCGGCGCCATTGGAGTGAGCCTGCGTGACCGAAGCCTGCGCCGTTTCCTCGCCCGCCAGATCGCTGCGCCGGAACGGAAATTCGAGGGGTGTTTTCTGTGGAAACGCTCCAGCTTCGCGGAAGAAGAATCCGGCGGTGCTCAATTTGGTTCGGAACGGCTTTACCAGAAGGGCTATATTCTCCAGCGAAGGAAAATGTTTATCGAGCAGTTCCAGATCCTCGGGCGCCAGGGTCAATCCGTCGCGCGTGTGGCTGCGATAAAAGCCGACGGCGCAGGCGGCACGGCCGTCGCTGCGTTTCCAGCGCTCGCACGCAGCCTCGAACACCGGACGATCGGCGTCGGTGAAAAGATACGACGGGCCGCGTATGTATTCGCACTCCACCGGCTCGAAATCTTCGATACGGACGATGGAGATGTCGCCGGGTTCACTGGCGCGCTCTATGGACCCAAGGAGCAATCCGCCCACTTCCGCGCCGCGCTTTGGCAACGCTCCCAGGCCACGCAGGACCACCGCAAGCAGGTGATCCACTACGTCAAGATGCAGGTGAACCACGACGGGCTTCCCCGCGACTTCCCACACGTAGTAGCCGGCAGCGTCTTGTGTAGTTACTGCCATTTCAGCTAACGTTTCAATCGTACTACGATGGCCGGCACTCTTTATATCGTTTCGACGCCGATCGGGAATCTGGAAGATATTACGCTTCGCGCCGTGCGTATTCTGCGCGAAGCGGATCTGATCGCCTGTGAGGATACGCGCCAGACCCGGAAGCTGCTGGACCATTACGGCATCTCGAAGCCCACGGTGAGTTATCACGACCACAATGAAATCGAGCGCGCGTCGGAACTGATCGGGAAGCTCGAAGCCGGCGCGAACATCGCGCTAGTTTCCGACGCGGGTACACCGCTGATCTCCGATCCGGGGTACCGGCTGGTATCAAGTGCGGCAGCCGCGGGAATCGCCGTCGTTCCGATTCCCGGACCTTCGGCGACGATGGCCGCGCTGGCGGCTTCCGGCCTTCCGACCGATTCGTTTCGCTTCTGCGGGTTTCTCCCGCCCAAAAGCGCGCAGAGGCGGAGATTGCTTGAGGATTTGAAAGGGGAGACCGCGACCCTGATCTTCTACGAGGCGCCGCATCGTGTTCTCGATGCGCTCGATGACGTCGCAGCCTTAATGGGGCGGCGTCCCGTCGTCGTCGCCCGAGAGCTGACCAAGATCCACGAGGAGTTTCTCCGGGGCACGGCCGCGGAAGTCCGCGCGCGGCTGGCGGACCGTCCGGTGGTGCGCGGCGAGATCACGATTCTTATCGGGAAGACGGATGAGATCGAAGCCAGCGATGTGCCGCTGGAAGACGCCGTCCGCGAACTCGAAAAGCAGGGCGTGGCTCGAATGGATGCGATCAAACAGGTGGCCAAGACGCGCGGGCTCTCCAAGCGCGAGTGCTACCGGTTGCTGAATATCGTCTAAGGCGTTTGAGTTTAAGCCCGGCGCGGCGGCGCGCAGCAATCCGGGCGGCAGGCGCCGGGCTCCTTTTCGATCAGTTCGGCAATCATCCGGATCATCGCGGGATGCGTGCCTGCGGTTCCGGCGCGCACCATCCGGATGCCCAATTCGTCACAAATAGCTCGCGCTTCCGTGTCGAGATCGTATAAGACTTCCATGTGGTCGGACAAGAACCCGATGGGGACGATGATCGTGTCCGAACTGTTCTCGCGCAGATAAGCGCAGATATCGGGTTCGAGCCACGGCTGCGTGGGCGAACCACTGCGGCTCTGGTACACCAGCTTCCACTCGTCGCGGCCGACTGCCTGGGCCACCGCCGCGCAGGCGGATTCCAATTGCTCGACGTAGGGACTCGATTGCGCCATCGCGACCGGGATGCTGTGGGCCGTGAAAACCAGACGCCCGTGCGGCAGTTCGGTTAAAGCTGTGCGGACGCGATCGGTCATGGCCTCGATAAATCGGGGATGGTCGGGGAACGGAAGAATTTTCTCGATCCACGGCGCGCCTTCGCCGACCGCGGCGCGGGCGCGCTGGAGGTCTTCCAGATACTGGCGGCAGCCTGAATAGGAGCCGAACGCGGACGTTGTGTACGCGATCGCCCGGTTCACGCCGTCCTTACGCATTTCGCGGATTGTGTCGATAAGCAATGGATGCCAGTTGCGATTGCCCCAGTACACGGGAATGCCGACCGCGTTGCGCAGGGCGGCGACCAGTTCCCGGTTCTGATCGTTGATCGGGCTGCGTCCGTCGAAATGGTAATAATGTTGCGCCACTTCGAGCATGCGTTCCCGGGGAACATTGCGTCCCCGCAAGACATTCTCCAGAAACGGAATGACATCTTCATGTTTTTCGGGACCGCCGAAGGACACGACCAGCAACGCGTCGTAAAGTGGCACGCTTTCATTCTATGAGAGGGGCACGCTTTCATTCTATGATGAGGGTAATGTCGCGCAGACATGCGTGGTTGGCGCTGGGGGTGGTGGCCGGAGGGGTTGCCGTTTTTGCCACGGTATTTGGCGGGAAGGCGCTATGGCATGCACGCGGCGTGCTACGCGAGACCGGAGAACGGGTCACGGCGGAATCCGTCATTCGATTCGCGGTTCGCCCCGTCGCGCCAGCTTTGCCCGTGGGGCTCGAATCGGTCGGCGCACCGGCGGTGTTCCGCGACGCGCAGGTCTTCCACGGACATCTGTTCCTGGCCGGGCCAACGGGTCTGGCGGAATATGACAACGATTACGCCCCCGTGACGCGCTATCGCGTGGGTGCGGAGCTGCCGCCGGCGCCTCTGACCGGGCTCGCGATCGGAACCGCCGGCGATTCCGGAGGCGACGAGCTGTGGATCGCGACGGCCGGCGAAGGTCTGTTAGCCTTCAATGGGCGGGGCTTCCGCCAGATACGCGCCGAGGACGCCCGCTTTCGCAAGGTCACCGCCCTGCTGACGCTGCCGACCGGTCGCATCTTAATAGGAACCGAGAAATCCGGAGTTCTGGTTTACGACGGGCGCGAGCTTCGGCCGTTTCACACCTCGCTTGCCGGACTCCAGGTGACCGCCCTGGCCGGCGACGATACCAGTTTGTGGATCGGAACGGTCGATCGCGGCCTGATGCACTGGAACGCCGGATCGCTCGACACGATCGACGACGCGCTTCCGGACCGGCAGGTGCTTTCGCTGGCCCTCGACGGCGACGCGCTGTACGCGGGAACGGGCATGGGCGTCGCGGAGATTCGTGGCGGGAAGTTCAGCCGCGCCATTGCGACCGGGTATCTCGCGCAAAGTCTGTTCGCGGCGGACGGCAAATTGTGGATGGGCACGCTCGATGAGGGCATGTTCGAGGTTCCGCTCGACGCGCATCCGGGTCGGGCGTCGCCTCTGGGGCGTGCCAACGTCTGTCCGGAATGTTCGATTCACAAAATCGTCCGCATCGACGGCGATGTGTACGCGCTGGCTGACGATTCGCTATGGCGCGGCTCCCGGGAAGTAATTCATCGCGAAGATGCCGTGCTGGCCGATCGCAATATCGCGGCGCTGGCCATGGATGGAACCGGGCGCCTGTGGGTCGGCTATTTCGACCGCGGCCTCCAAATTCTGGGCGGCGAGCACATCGAGGACGATCATCTATTCTGCGTGAACCGCATCGCGCACGATACGGTCCGCGGCATTTCCGCCGTGGCAACGGCAAACGGGCTGGTGATGTTCGACGCTTCGACCGCTCGACAGCGTGTGATCACCCACGAAGACGGGCTGATCGCGAACCAGGTCACCGATGTGGTCCTGCGCCCCGACGGCACGGCGGTGGCGGCGACTCCTGCCGGTGTGAGTTTTATTGACGCGGCGGGTATCAGCAGCATTTACGCGTTTCAAGGCCTGGTGAACAATCATGCGTACGCGCTGGGTTCCGACGGAGCGCGCACGCTGGTGGGCACGCTGGGCGGGCTTTCAATTCTGGACGGGCCTGTCGTACGCGCCAGCTTCACGACGGTGAATTCGGCGCTTAAACACAATTGGGTGACCTCGATCGCGCGCGTCAACGACCAATGGTTCATCGGGACGTACGGCGCAGGGGTTCTCAAAATGGATGCGGCCGGGCGCATGCAATCGTTCGACGATCTTCGCGGTCAGATCGAGATCAATCAGAACTCGATGGCTGTGACGGCGAAAGCGGTCTACGCCGGCACGCTCGATCGTGGTTTGGCCGTCTACAATAACGCCTCGGGCCGCTGGAATTTCTGGACCGCGGGATTGCCGTCGCGCAATGTAACCGCTGTCGAGGCGCGCGGTGGATTCGTTTATATCGGCACGGATAACGGCTTGGTGAAGCTCCCCGAGTCCACGCTGGTGAATCCATGAGGCTCGCGCTTTTTCTCGCGTTGAGCGCGCTTGCATGGGGCGACGCCGGCGTGCTAATTCCCTCCACGGCGAAGCAGCCCGATGCGCGCGTGTTGTCACTCGATGAGATGTCGATCGACATCACTATGGACAACGGGCACGCCAAGGTCCAGGTCCGCCAGATCTTCGCAAATCACACGGCCGGGGTGCTTGAAGGAAATTACGTCTTCGCGCTGCCGGGCCGCGCGCTGATCTCCGATTTCGCCGTTTGGGACGACGCCACCAGGATTCCTGGCGTCATCCTCGAACGCAAGCGCGCTGAAGAGATCTACAACGATATCCGGATGCAGGCGCTGGATCCGGGGCTGTTGCAGATGGGCGAGCGTGACGCAGATGAAGCGCGGCGCAGTTCGATTTTCAGCGCCCGTGTGGTTCCGATTCCGGCGTTTGCCACCAAGCGGATCGAGATTGAATATCAGGAACGGCTGACTGCGGAACAGGCCGAATGTTTTCTCGCAGTCCCTTTGCGTCCGGATGTGTACCGAACCCAGACCGCCGGACGGCTCTCGATTCACCTGGATCTGAAAAGCGCGCACGCAATGCGCGACTTCCAGTTCGTCTCGAAAGCTTTCCCCATGCAGATCCAGCAGCAATCGCCGAAAGCCGTAAGGGCGAGTTTTGAAGGCCGCAATGTCGCGTTCTCGGAGGATTTTGCATTGAAGTACACGCTGGACGCGCGTCGCGATTCGCTTGAAGCGCTGGCCTATCGCGATGGCTCTGGCCCTGGATTCTTCGAAGTATCGGCTTTAATGGCCTTGCCGCCCGCGGGTGCTTCAGCGGCGCCGCGCACGGTGGTCGCGCTCTTCGATACGTCGCTTTCGATGCAATGGGAGAAGCTGGAGCGCGGTTTCCGGGCGCTCGAAGCGTTGCTGCGGTCGATGAAACCGGCGGATCGATTCAATCTGCTGCTGTACGACGAGAAAGTCGTGCCGTTTTCTCCAGCGCCGGTGGAGGCGACGCCGGAGGCCATCGCGAAAGCCCTGGATTTCTTGCGCGCCGCACAGTTGCGGGGTGGAACGAACGTGCAGGCGGCGCTGGACGCGGGGCTCGGGCAGGCGTTCGCGAACGACCCATATCTGGTGGTGCTTGGGGATCTCGGCGCGACACGCGGGATTTTGCAGAATGGAAAGCTCGCCGAATGGTATTCGGCGAAATGGCAACAGATCGCCGAAGCGAAGCGGCCGCGAACTTATGTGTTCGCAATGGGCGACGACGCAAATCTGCCGCTGGGGCGGATGTTGGCGCGCAACAATGGCGTTTTTGAAAACGTCCGTTCCACCGAACCGATTGACTTTAAGCTGAACGCATTCTTGTCCAAGATCGGCCGGCGTCCGGTGGACCATTTGCAGCTTGGCATCACGCCTGCCGCCAATTTTGATTTGATTTATCCGCTGGAGGCGAGCGTCTTCCCGGGGTCGATGCAGACCTGGGTTGGGCAGTATAAGACGCCCGGCGGGCAGGCCGCGCTCACCGTCAGACAAGCCCGCACGACCCTTTCGCTCCCCGCGCAGAACACCGATCATCCGCAGTTGCCGCGCGCGTGGGCCAAGGCTCGCGTGGATGCGCTGCTCGAAAAGATCGAGCGCGATGGCGAGGATCAGACGACCATTGACGAGATCATTCGCCTTTCTCGTCAGTACAAATTCGTTACGCCATATACGTCGTTTCTGGCGGCTCCGCGGGCGCTGCTGCGTCCTCGCTTGATACGGCCCGGCGATCCGGTCCTGCGCTTGAAGACGGACGAATCGATCACCTCAGTGGTCGCGATGTTCCCGTTCGGCTTGGTGAAGAAGCTTCGATATCTCACCGAAGAAGACACGTGGCAGACGCGCTTTCTGGCTCCCGATGATCTCGCGGATGGAACGTATCCGGTCCGTTTGCTTTTGCGCGACCGGCAGGGACGCGTGTTCCGGGAATCGAAGACGTTCGTCATCGCGAGCCAGCCGCCCACGGTGAAGGTGCGGCTCGACCGGCGGCAGTTTCATCGCGGGGAGGTGATGAAGCTGCGCGTGAGCGCATCGGACACGACTCGGACCATCGTCGCGCGGATGTCCGGCGCGGCTCCAGTGTACTTGCGCTGGAACGCCGAGATGGGATCAAACGCGGGCGAGATGATCGTGCCCGCGGCGCTGCCGGCCGGACGCTACAAGCTGAACGTCACCGCGGAGGATTTCGCGCACAACATCGGCAGCGGGGAGGTGGAAGTTGAAATTCTTCCCTAATCGCCGAAGACCCGCTTCCTTTGGTCGCGGTTCGGTGCGAGCGGTGTGCCTGATACGCCGCTCACAGAACCGCGGCCAAAGGGAGCGGATATTGCGTTGGTTATCGATAATGGCGCTCGTTACCGGCGCCGGTGTGTTCGCCCTTCGCGGGGAATTGACTCGCTGGGCGGAAAACGTCGATGCTTCGAGTCGCCTGGAAAACGTCTTTTTCCGCACCGTGCTGTTGCCCAGCGGATCCGTGCCCGTGCGAAGGCCTCCGAAAGAAACCCGGGGTGATCTCTCGAAGTTGATTGAGAGTGCGCCTAACGACGGCGAACTTTATTCGCTGCGCGCCCTCGAAGCCGAGCAGCAGCTCGATTTCACGGCCGCCGAAGCCGACTGGAAGAAGTACATCGAGGTCGCTACCGACAAGGGTATGGCGCGGCTGGCGCTAGCCGACTATTACCATCGCCGTCTGCAATCGCGCGAGGAGTTCGATGCGCTGACCTTCGCCGCGCAGGAGCCGGCTCCCGGTTCTGAAAAGCTTCTGCCGCGTTCCAAGCAACGTCCGTGGAGGACGTATGAGCGGCTGATCCGCCTGGTAGATGAGCAGCGGCTGGATCCGGCGTTGGGCGCCACGCAATTTTCCCTGTGGATCTTGAGCAATCCAGCGGATCCGGAGTTGCACAAACGCTTCTTCCGGTATGCGATGGATCATCGCCGCCACGATTTCGCCAGCCAGATCATCCAGGCATATGTGAAAGCGTTTCCGCGGGAAGATGAATTTCCGGTAGTGGCGCGCGCGGAACTGGCCGCCAGGCTCGGGCCGCCGACGCAGGCGATCGCCGTTTACGAATCCAGCTTTCGTCCGCTGTGGCCTCTCAGTCTGGTCGCGCAATATTTTGAGCTATTGAAGGGGACCGGTTCGCTGAGAGTCTACCTGGAGAAAGCACGAGCCGGTGTGACCGCGAATCCCACGGATTTGGGTAGCGCCGCGCGCGTGTTCTATTACTGGCAGCAGCAAAATAACCTGGCCCAGGCCGAGCGCGCGCTGGCCGAATTCCGCCAGCGCAAAGAGGCCCGTAAATCTCCGTGGACGCCAGACGAACTGCTGACGCTCGCGCGTCTGTTCGAGATTTCGCACAACTACGACGAGGCGGCGCGCAACTATTACGCCCTGTATAGCGCGGCCGGCGCCGATACGGCTATGGCCGAAACCGCGCTCGGATCGCTCGCCCGACTGTTGTTGACCGCGCCGGAGCAGGCGATTCGTTTTGGCTCCGGCAATTTGTCGCTCTATCGCGACGTGGCGGAGATGGATCCGCATCCCGGGTTCCTCAACGGAGCGCTTTCGCTTTTGTTCAACGAAACCGATCCGCCAAATCGGCATGCGGTGCAGGAGCAAAATGCCGCGCCGTATTTTCACCGTGCGCGCGCAGCGGACCTGGTCACGTTATTTGAATCGCGATTTCCCGTGTCGGCTCAACGCATGGACTTGCGGGAGCGCGTCATCGAAGCCTACGCGGTGTACGGCTCGAACGAGGGCGTAATCCGAGCCGGTACACGTTTCCTGACGGATTTTCCGGATGCCCCGAATCGCACTTCCGTCGCCCTTCGGATCGCCGACGCGTATGCGAGGACGAATCAGACGCAGCAGGAATTCGCGACCTACGATTCGCTCCTTTCCGAACTCGCGAAGCGAGCCGACGGCGTTCCCGTGGGAGCGTTAGCGCAGACCGCTGCCGTGCAGGCAGCCCCAGGGCAAGCGAATGAAACAGTGCGTTCACCCGATTACGCCCGCGTGCTTGATCGCTACGTGGCTCGTCTGGTCTCGATGCAGCGGGTGCGCGATGCGCTGGCGCTGTACCGGCGGGAGATGGATCGCAGTCCGTCCGACCCCGGTTTGTACGACATGCTGGCGGCGTTCCTGGAGCAGAACAAGCTCGGTGCGGAGATTGAGCAGGTGTATCAGCGCGCCATCGCTCAGTTCCCGGATCATACGTGGGAGCATAAGCTGGCGCGATGGTATCTGCGGCAGCGCCGGCAGGCCGACGTCGTACGAGTAACTCGCGATGTGGTCAAAATATTCTCGGGTACCGAACTGGACGTCTACTTTCGTGAGATTGTGAGTGCCGCCGCTCCCGTCGGCCCCGCCCTCAATCTACAGTTGAACCTTTTCGCCCATCAGCGCTTTCCGCATCACTTGAGTTTCGTTCGCAACCTCCTGACTGCCTATTCGTCTTCGCCGACGCGTGACGACTCCGCCTACGAAGCGCTTCTGCGCCGCCATTGGTATGACGCCGAAGACCTGCGGGCGCGATTCTTTGAGCGACTGTCCCGGACCGGACGCCTTGAGGCGGAGTTGTCGGTTGTGCGCACGTCGAATCCTTCAGCGGCGGCCGGACAGTGGAGCCAGGCCATGGATCAAAGCCCGGCCGCCGTTCGGATGCTGGCGGAGGGAGAAGCCTGGCGCGGCCACTTTGAAACCTCGGCGCCGATGTTCGAGGCGCTGGAAGCCAGCTTCCCGGCGGACACCGTAATCGGACGGCGCACGGCGGCTGTGTACCGGTCACTCGCGACGCTCGATCCCAGACGCAGCGCGACGGGGATCGAGGTTCAAGAGAGGCTCAACCGCGCGAACCCGCGCGATCACGATTCGCTCACCCGGCTCGGCGAAATGGAGGCGGAACGGAATCGATTCGATCTTGCCGCCACCGATTGGAATAAGCTCGCCGCGATCGAGCCCGCCAAGCCCGATTCGTATCTCGAAGCCGCGACGGTCTTCTGGGATTATTATCGCTATGACGACGCGCTCAGGTTGATCGAAGAGGGCCGGACGCGGCTGGCAAATCCGGCGTTGTTCGCTTACGAAGCGGCTGCGATTCATGAGAATCGGCGCTCCTACGAGGCCGCGATCCGCGAATATGCTCGCGGCGCGCTTGCGCAGCCCGGGTCGCGCGCCGAACAGCGTTTGTTGGCTCTGGCGCGCCGGCCGGCGTTGCAGGCCCAGATCGAACAGCTCACGGACAATCTGGTTTCGGGACGCAATCCGCAGGCCGGCGCTTTCGCGCTGCGCGTAGCGCTGCTGCATAATCAGAACCGCCGCGATGATCTCGAAAAGTTTCTACTCGCCCTGGCGGCGCGCGCTGATGCGATTGAGCTCATTCAGTTGGTCGAAAACACGGGACGCATAGATGGATTTTCCAGCGTCC
>DATGGL010000364.1:0-27974 GCA_035308605.1 Bryobacteraceae bacterium | reverse complement strand
GGTCGAATAAACCAGGATGCAAACGCCAAACGCCCCCACCGCGAAGCTGATCAGGATTCCCAGCACCCCGATATTCAGAAAGCTGTTGAGGATCACGGCCCCGATAATCGAAAAGAACAATCCGGTCATCAGCCCGCGCGGAGCCGAAAACGTCCGCCCGCTGGTCATCACATAGCCGGTAACACCGAGGAACACGAAACCGGTAATCGCCAGCGAAGCCACAATCAGCGAAGGGGCCACCATCGTCGCGACATACAGAAGCGGCGAAATCGCGAGTCCGGCGAAAAAGCCGTCAAAGACCAGCGCTCCCACGCCCAGAACCGGGTTGTGGCGTACCGCGATGGCGATGCGTGGGACGATGTTCAGAAGCAGAATCGCCGCGATCCACCCGATCCAGTTCGAAAACAGGCGGACCATGGTTTCCGAGGTCGCCCCGATGTAGCCGCCGGCAAGGGCGGCAGCGACGCTCAGGCCGAAGAGCACGTAAGTCTGCTTGATAACTGCGGCGCGTTCGCCGGTCAAGTTGATCGTGCCCGTCAACTTATCAATAGGATTTAAAGCTGGGCGATATTCGTTCATGTGGCGATTTCCGCCTCCACCCATAGGATACCGCGAGGCCGAAAATGGATTCGGTTTCATTCGCGTTTCTTTAGGCTCAGATGGTAGGTTGGAGAAATGTCCACGCCAGACCGCTCTTTCGGCTTCGCCACGCGCGCGCTTCACGCCGGGCAGCGGCCCGACGCCGAAACCGGGGCCCGGGCGGTTCCGATTTACCAAACCACGTCCTACGTCTTTGAAGATACGGCGCACGCGGCTGCGCTGTTCAATTTACAGCGATTCGGGAACATTTATACCCGGATCATGAACCCGACCACGGCTGTATTCGAGGAGCGCATGGCGGCTCTCGAACGCGGAGTCGGCGCCCTGGCGGTTGGGAGCGGGCAAGCGGCGCAGTTTGTCGCGCTCGTCAGCCTGCTGGAATCCGGCGACGAAATCGTCGCCTCGAAAACTCTGTACGGCGGCACGTACACGCAGTTTGACGTGAGCTTCCGGCGCCTTGGAATCCAGACGACCTTCGTCGATCCGGAAAACCCGGAAAATTTCCGGAAAGCCATTACTCCCCGGACGCGCGCGCTTTATGCCGAAACGATCGGAAATCCTCGGATGAATGTCCTGGACATCGCCGCGGTCGCGGAGATCGCGCATGAAAACAATCTTCCACTCGTCGTCGACAATACTTTCGCCTCGCCGTACTTGTGCCGCCCGATCGAGCATGGCGCGGATATCGTGGTGCACTCCGCGACCAAGTATATTGGCGGCCACGGGACCTCGATTGGAGGAGTAATTATCGACAGCGGAAGATTCCCCTGGAGCCAGGGCCGCTTTCCGCAGTTACTCGAGCCGAGCAAGGGCTACCATGGCATCCGCTTCTACGAAACGTTCGGGGACATGGCGTATATCGTAAAAGCGCGTGTAGAGGGGCTGCGCGATTTCGGGCCCGCGCTGAGCCCGTTCAACTCGTTTTTATTCTTGCAGGGCCTGGAAACATTAAAACTGCGAATGGAGTGCCACTCATCGAACGCGCTCCGCGTTGCCCGGTTCCTGGAATCGCACGAACAGGTAGCCTGGGTGAACTATCCGGGACTGAAATCGAGTAAATACGCCGCGCTCGCTGCGCGGTACCTTCCGAAAGGCGCAGGCGGGATGCTAACGTTCGGAATCAAGGGCGGGCTCGAAGCCGGCGCTCGATTCATCGAGAAAC
Organism: Bryobacteraceae bacterium; assembly: GCA_035308605.1. Lineage (GTDB taxonomy): Bacteria > Acidobacteriota > Terriglobia > Bryobacterales > Bryobacteraceae > Palsa-187. The sequence continues at coordinate 26,212 of DATGGL010000364.1, read as the reverse complement.
TCCAGTTGGTCTCGCACCTGGCCAACGTCGGCGACGCGAAAAGCCTGGTGATTCATCCCGCCTCCACCACGCATCAGCAACTGACCACGGAAGAGAAATTATCCGGCGGAATTACGGACGACTTGATCCGGCTGTCGGTAGGAATCGAGGAAATCGAAGACATCTTATGGGATCTGGATCAAGCATTGAGACTCAGCGTCCAATCGCCTGCTCCATCGCAATCGGCGATGGCGTAGGCGGGAACTCGCCGGTAAATTCGGGACGCTTTTCGACCACCGCCGCGGACCGGCTTCGCATTCTCGAAAGCTACCGCCGGATCGCGATGGTCGGCTTGTCTTCAAATCCCTTCCGTCCCAGCCATTTCGCGGCGATCTACTTGCTTTCCGAAGGGTATGACGTGATTCCGGTGAATCCACGCGAGGCTGAGGTACTCGGCCGCAAAAGTTATCGGTCGATCGCCGAAATTCCGGGACCCGTTGAAGTTGTCGATATCTTCCGCGAGCCCGCGGCAGTTCCCGCGATTGTGGACGAAGCCATCGCGGCGAAGGCCAAGGTGATCTGGATGCAGCTCGGCGTGATTCACGACGAATCCGCGGAAAAGGCGCAGAAGGCTGGCCTCGAAGTAGTGATGGACCGCTGCATGAAGATCGAACATGCCCGGTTCTTTGGCGGGCTGAATACCATCGGAATGAATACGGCAGTAATCAGTTCCCGCCGCCGAGCGAGATAACGTGCAAATTCACCGACACACCGACCGCGCGCGACAGCAAGCGGGTCCCGACGCGCGCTAGATCGAATAATTAACACACACACGCGCCGGGAAAGCCAGCATCCCATCAGGCGTGACGCTCTGTAAGCTTTCCAGGTCGACCTCGCGCAAGCGGGGCAAATCCGCGATCGCCGCAAGGCCCCGGTCCGTGATACCGGCGCACTTGTAAAAACGCAAATGTTCGAGCGATTGAATCCCTCCCAGGATTTCAAGGCTGCGATCCCCGATCTGCGTACTCCACGCCTGAAATGTTCGTAGCTTCGAAAGTCCCGCGAGATGCGCGGTCCCGGCGTCCGACATCTCCGGGCAGTACATGCAATGGAGAGCGTCGAGTTCCCGGCATCCGCCGACATAGCGGAAACCGGCGTCGGACACATCCATGGGCATGAACTCGCGGAGCGAGGAGAAACGAGGAAGGGCGGACAAACCTGCATCGTCGACGTTCTTGCAAGTCACCGATAAGCCTCGCAGACCAGGCATGTCGGCCAGCGCCGCGAATCCGCGTCCAGTCAGGTTGTAACAGCGCCGGCCCCAGATGTATTCGATCGAAGCCGATCGCGCCAGATCCGAGAAACCCTGGTCGCCCGCGACTGCATCCTGGCACATCAGAAACCGCAGGCGATGCATCAAACCGATCTGGTGCATGGATTCGTCGGTGCACAGGCTCGCGCAGCAGCCGAGCCAGCCAAGATTCGGGAGTCCTGCCAGATGGGCCAGTCCGGCTGCGGTCACCGGCGAGGCTGTCGCATCGAAGGCTCCCGGGCTTACTCCGCCAAACAGGTTCAAGGCGAAGAGACCGTCAAGGCCTTCGAGATTCGCAAGTCCGCGATCGGTCAGCGGAGACTTGAGATTCAGCCAGAGATAATTCGGGTGGGCCGTGAACGACATCAGCGACATAGCCGGCTGACCGCCGTTCCATTTCTTGAAAACTGGAAATTGATGCAGCAGGGAAAGACCGCCGTCGCTGATGCAGTCGCCCGCGAACAATTGCCGCAGGCGAGGTTTTCCGGCAAGGGTTTCCAACACGCCGTCTCCGGTGCGGGTGCCCATCAGATTCACCCGTTCGAGCTGATTGCATTGCTTCAGCGAGGCTAGCCCGTGGTCCGACACTCGGCGCTGATGGTACAGCTCCAGAGTTCTGAGATCCGGCAATTCGGCGAGAATTTCGAGACCCGCGTCCGTGATTTGCGGGCAGCTCAGGTTGAGGTGACGCAGGCCCGGGAGCTTCGCGAGATGGCGGAGGCCTGCGTCCGAGACAGGCGATTCGGATAAATCGAGATAAGTAATATGATCGAGCCCGCAAAGGCGCGCGAGCACGCCGTCGGTGATCTGGCCGCATGCGCCGATCCCAGGAATCCGCAGGTCCTTCATCAGCGCGATCACTGTGTCCCAATCCCCGTCGGTCAGGGTTTGGCGAGGTTCGATAAGCCAAGCTTCCGAATCGGGAATCGCCGCCTTCCGGGAAGCGACCGTGCTGCCGGCGGCCTTCTTAACGCCGTGTTCGTCGATGAAGAACAGTTGCAGCGGGAGGGCTGCGCTCATCACCCGGCGGGCGAAACGCGGAGTACTCGAGGGACGGTTGCCGATAAGGTCCCGCTCTATGTTTTCCATGTAGTTCCTCAATCGCCGCCGGGCGGAGTAGAGTCTGGTTTTCACTGCGTTGGCGGTAACGCCCAGGAATTCGGCGATGGCCGCATGCGAATGCTCGCCCATGTAGTAGAGCAGGACCGGCGCGCGCTCGCTTTCCGGCAAGCTGGCGATCGCCTTGCGGATTGCCGTGCCGATTTCGCGCGATTCCAGTACGTCGTGCGGCGATGGCAAGGCCGACGCTATATCATCTGCCGAGTCCAACGCGCTCAGCGGAAGCCGCTTGCGTCGCGTCTGGCGGTCACATTGCTTGAACAGGATGGTCCGGAACCAGGCCGCGAAGGCTTCAGCTTCACGCAATGCCGCCAGATTCCGGTAAGCTTCGACGAAGGCTTCCTGCGCGGCGTCTTCGGCGAGATGATAGTCGCCGAGAATCGCGGCCGCATAAGCGACGGCAATATCCTGGTAAGCGTGCACCAAACCGGCGAAGGCCAGATCGTCACCTTTCTGCGCGGCGATTACCAGTGCCGTGATCTGTTCCTTGCTCCGCAGGCTGCCTCTCGTTTCATCGAACCCAAAATAAGGGACCCAGGCCGAGTCCACCAGGTGTGGACGCTTTCCGAAGAATGCCACAATCAAACGTGCACGGCGTTGGCGATAGAGGACTTCGCTCCTCGGAACAGTTCGTGATCCTGTACTTCACCTACGTGGCGGTCACCGCCGCGTGGTTTTTCTCGCCCATCACGGAAATCTGGAAGCCCTGGGCGCTGGCGGCGGGCGTTGCGGCGGTCATTTATTTTCTCAGCCGGCACAACTCAGTAGTGCGGGATTTCGCGCCGGCGGCGTTTACCTTGGCCGCCTATCGCGAGATGAACTGGTTCACTCCCGCCACCCACGATCACCACCTGGAACGGGTCTGGGTAACCTGGGACCGCTGGCTCTTGAACGATTATCATCTCCGCGCCGCCATCGAATCTCTGGGCGCGTTATTTCCTTCGTATTTCGAGCTTTGCTACATGCTGGTGTACGCCGTCGCGCCCGCCAGTATTGCGTTTCTGTTCATAAATCACCGGCGCGACCGCATGAACACATTCTGGGTCGCATATCTCACCGGCACGCTGGGCGCGTATGCGCTGTTTCCTTTTTTCCCGTCGGAACCGCCGCGGACCGTGTTCCCATCCGCTGATTTTCCGAATGTCGTCACCGATCTCCGGCAATTGAACTTGTGGATTGTCGGCGGATACGGCATACATTCGAGCGTATTTCCCAGCGCGCATGTTTCCTCGGCGCTTTCCGCCGCATGGGGGTTGGCGGCCGCGATCCCGGACCGGCCGTGGATCGCGCGGCTGATGGCGTTTTATGCCGTTTCGGTCGCTATCGCTACAGTCTATGGCCGGTATCACTATGCGGCCGACGCGGTCGCCGGAATCGTGATCAGTCTCGTGGGAATTGCGGCGCTCAAGTTCGACCGGCGCTGACCTACACGCCGAACTGGCGGAAGTGATGATCGACGTGACGGTACCCCCAGATCTGCCAGTCGCCGTAGCCCATGGGGCCAAACACCGGGTGCACCCCGAAGTCCTTGCGCTTGGGGAACGAAATAATCAGGCCGTGAAGTTCCTCTCGATCGCGAGCCCAATCCAGAGGCGGCGTGCCACCGCGTCCCTGCGCGATTTCGGGACGCGTCGGAAGATTGTGGGCCCACGGAAGAGGCGATCGCAGAGCCATCCATTTGATCCAGCTTCTCGGGATCGGCACGGGCGCACGGCTGACAGTGCGTCCGCCGGCGGCGACTTTGAAGGAATCGTTCAGATGGCAGATCATCTGATGGACGTTCATCCGTCCCCAGCGGCCCTGCGCGTTCGGGTCCAGACGTTCGAGGCGCTCGCAGCACTGCGCTACAACTTCAGTTTGGGCCAGCGTGCTCATATTACGATCATGCACCAAAGCCGGCTGTGATAAAGTCGCAGAGAATGAGAATTCTGTTGGGATGTCTGCTCGCCGCCTCGGCCGCGTGGGCGCAGAAAATCAACATCGAGTTCGACGCCGCGGTTGATTTCACGAAATTCAAAACCTTCGCCATCCGCGACGGACAACTCAATAGTAAAAATCCATCGCTCAATAGCGAGCTGGTCAGGAAGCGAATCAGTGCCGATATCGAGCGCGGCCTCATCGCGCGCGGGCTGGTCAAGATCGAATCCGGACGCTCGGACCTGAACGTCCGGTATCACTTCGGCTCGGCGCGCAAGGCGGAACTCGAGACGTACCCCGCCGGATGGCGCGGCTGGGGCACAAGAGTGGTGCGCGTTCCTTACACGGAAGGCACCTTGGTGATCGACCTGCGCGATCCGACCACCCGCTCCTTGGTTTGGCGAGGAATCTCCCGCGAGGAAAATCACGACCCGTACAAGATCGAAGGCAAACTGGACGACATGGTCCGGAAAGCCATCGAAAAGTATCCTCCGAAGCCCAAATAGCCCGCTCTCAGGCTTTCGGTTTCCAGAGTCCGAGCGCGGCGCCGGTGGGATCGAGCAGAATGCTGAACGATCCGGCTCCCATGACTTCGGTGACGTCCTTCATGATCGTCGCGCCCAGAGACTTGGCTTTCTTCGTCGCGGCCTGGATATCGTCCACCTGAACGTAAGCCAGCCACGCGGAAGGTGCACCGGGGATGGGATGTTTCATCATCCCGCCGCCGGTTCCGGAGCCGGGCTTGATCATCGTGTAAGTCATGTCTCCCATGGGGACATCTTCCAGGTTCCAATCGAACAGCTTCCCGTAAAACGATTTGGATTTGTCGACGTCGGTACTGTTGAGCTCGACGTGTACGAAAGCATTGGACATTGTGTGATCTCCTCTGCTTGTGGGACGAATGGCCGCCTGAGGAATCGACAGGACGAAAGCGGATTTTTTCACGGCAAGGATGCCGACTCGGCCGCTTCAGCGTGCCAAGCGTTCCGATATTCGATCATCACACGTAAGAATCGACAGGAAGAAACGAATGTTTTCGCGGAGTCGGCATAAAACCACAATCATCGTACTGCGCCGCCACCGAACCGCGACCGGCAGGAAGCGGATCGCCCGTGCAAACCAAGCTAGAAAATACTATCCTGCCGCTTCAGCGTGCCGAACGTTCCGATATTCGACACCGCGAACGACACCTGAATCTGGCTATCATCACGCGTCCCGATGGAAAACCGGCGATATTGGACGCTGAACCCGCAGCAATCCGTGTTGTATGTGCCTTGCGCGTCCCAAAACAACACTTTGCTCTGCCGATAGTCGTAAAACATCTGGAACCCGTAGTTCCAACCCTTCGACCTGGGATTTCCATAGCCGACCATCACATGAAGCTGGTTCGCCGGCGGAAGCAGCACCGGATCGGTATGCGCCTCCGTGTGGCCAAGAACCCAGAAATATTTTCGAATGCGACCATCGACGTTCACCGTACTGTTCACGATGCCGCCGTGCGCGGGATCGTAGTCCGTGCGCCATTCGAATCCGACACGCGACTGGACGCGGAACACACTCACAATCGGCGAATAGCTGCGCGGCGTATCGAGGAAAGCGAATCCGCCCAGGTCGAGTTCGCTGGCGACGATATTGCGGCATGAGGGGACGAACGCGGCGGTGATCGAAGTGGTGGTCTGGCAGGGTTGGACCGCGCCGCCGAACGTCGGGTCGAAATAACGGTCGTAGCGAAGCTGCCAGGTGAGGAAATCGGTGACGATGCCGTTCTTATCCTTCGCCAGCAGGCGGTTGGTAAGCGAAAACTCGACTTGATTCGTATTGCTGATCAGATCGTTTTCATCGAAACGCAGCACCTGGTCGAAATTATTGATGCCGTTCACGTACTTGTACGTGATTCGCGGCTCGATCACGTGCTTCACTTTTTTCCCGATCCAATCCGGAGCGTCGAAGATCCGTTCGAAACTGGGCAGGATCAAATCCAGCGTGACATCGCGCGAACTGCGTAAGAGGTTCGCGCCGGTCACCTGGCCGACGTTGTTGAAACTCTCGCTATACTGCGTCTCGCGAATTCCAAACGTCGGGATGAGCTGAATATCGTGCCAGCGGAACGCCGTGGTGACGTGCGGCGCGAAGTCGATCCGGTCGACGAACTGGCGGGTTTGATAATCCGGCTGGCTGCGGTCAAGAAAACCGGCGCTGGCCGTGAACGAAACCCAGAAAGGCCAGCCGTTGAAATCGACTTCATGCTCCCGGCCGGTGAATTCCGCCGACGGCAGCTTGCGCGTTTCGATGGTCTGGCCCGGCGCGGTGGATTGAAAGCTGACGTCCCGCTGCGCGACGAAATCCACCCCGTAATCGGACCAGTGCTTCGTCACATAAGCGACCGAATGTGTTTCGGACGTAACCGCTTCCGTAAACGACTGGGTGAAGTCCTGCAAGAAGGCCAGAGAAGAGAGATAGTCGAGCACGCCCCGGGCTTCCCATCCATTGCCGAGGTCGGATTTCGCGTGCATCAGGATCCGGTAGCCGCTTTCGCTGCTGGGGTTTTCCTGCGTGGCTAGAACGCCAAAAACATTGACGTCAAAATCCGTTTTTTGATTGATCTTCCCGCGGAAATCAAGATAATTCGCAAGTCCCGCCTGTGAGTAGTACAGGCCGCGATACGTCAGGTCGAAACTGCGATTGATGGCCCAATAATAGCCGCTGCCGAACATTTTTCCATGCGCCGAGCTGTTGCCGAAGTTGGGGATCAGGAATCCGCTCTTCCGTGGCTCTTTCTTAAGCGACTTATAGAACCACGGGGCATAGAACAGCGGCATCTTGCGGATGTAAAACCAGGAATTACGGGCAATCGCGTGATCGCCGGGCAGGATGTCGAAGACTGGGCCTTTCAGCCGCCACCACGGGTTCGGGATCAGGCAATCGGTCAGGAAGCCGTCGTGAAGGATGTAGTGATCCTTCAAGCGCTCGGCCCATTTCGCTTGAAAGAAAAATGGAGTCTGCGTGGTCAGCAAGCCGGGCCGCGCCGTGATCTGCGATTGAGCGGAACCGCTGACAACATAGAAATTGCCGGTCTCGTCGTTCATGTTGTACTCGGCCCGGTCGCAGTCGATTTTTTCGCCCCGCAGGAAGTGCTCGAAATGGACGTGGCCGACGGCTTCGACGTCGCCGGTGTCCTCGTCGTAAGTGATTTCGTCGGCTCGGATCAGCATGTCGATCGTTTCGACGCGCGCAGCGATGCTGAAGCGCTTAATCGGGCCGTCCAGGTCCTTGTGCACGCCCTCGACATAGATGGTCGACTTGTCAGGAACATTCGGACGGGGTACTCTGACTCGCTGGTTGGGGTTGGTACTAGGTTGAGGATCCGGCGGGGCAGAAGGTAAAGCCGGAATGAAGATTTGGCCGCTTAAACTCGACACCCAAAGGACTAAGAGAACGGCTGGGGTCGAAGAAATTGCGTGACAAACCCGCGAGAATGTGGTACGTAAGAATGAGGCGAAAGTACTAGGACTTCGCTCAAGCTTAGTCAAGAGACCAAAACTAGACTCCAACCGAGCACCGTAACAGAGCCGGATTGAAAGAGTCAAGCGAGACGCATCGGATGCAGTGCAGATATTGTCGAGAATGGAACGAAGCGGACGAGCGGCGGTGTGTCCGCTGTGGACGGCGGCTGCATCTTGCAGCCCCGCAAGCCGCGCCTGAGTCTTATGTGATGGCCAGTGGGGCAGCGACGGCGCCGGCATTGGAGATTCTTCCAGGCAAGCGCACGGCCGTCGAGTCGCCCGCGAATCTGACCTATCCATCGATCTCTCCGCCAAACTCTTCTCCGAACGCGCAACCGAACTATCAGCCATCGCTATTCCGAGACGCGGCCGGGGCGCCGAAGGTAATCCCAATTCCGACGCTGACCCCGATGCATCCGCGGGAGCGTGAAGAATCTGCACAGAGTGCGAAGGCAGCACGGGCCTCGCGGCCGCAAGGAACACACCGGCGAAGCGCGGAATCGCGCGCGGGTTCCAACGGGCAACAGGCGCTGGATTTCTACGGCCGGTCGAAATTGCCCGAGATGGACGCCGTGATTTACTGCGATGCCCCCGTCGCCATGCCCGCGCACCGGCTGATCGCCGCGGCCTTCGATACCAGCATGGTGCTGATCGCCGTGGGCGTCTTTCTGGTGGTGTTTTCCTTCTCAGGCGGCGATATCGCGCTGACCAAGCAGAACATGCCGTTCTTCCTGGGCGTGATCGCCGTGCTGGCGTTGTTTTACCGGTTCCTGTGGTGCGTCGCCAACGGCGACACGCCCGGCATGCGCTTCGCCGGCCTGAAACTGGTGGATTTCGACGGCCGCGTGCCGGATCGTGAGCAGCGGGGAATGCGCCAGGTGGCGAGTTTCCTGAGCGTCGTCTCGGCCGGACTCGGCCTGGTGTGGGCACTGGTCGACGAAGAAAACCTGACCTGGCACGATCATATTTCTAAGACCTTTCCGACAATCGGATAGCAGCCGTTTTTCGTGCGCAGCGGCAGGCCGGGGGCATGCCCCACGTCGGTCGCGCGGATGGTAGGCTGTAACTGTGAGTCGACCGGTCGCGCGCTACACTTCTTCACGGCGTTGCTATTCACTCGCCCTGGTGGCATTCGGCGCGGCATTGATGTGCGGATGGTTCGCGCTGCGGTGGCCTCCCATCTGGATCGCCGCCGGAGCGCTGACGGTGTCGGCAGTATGCGTGCTCCTGCTGGCGATGCGGCCGACCATCGAGATTCACGATGCGCACCTCATGATCGGACGCAAGACCATCGCCTGGTCCGATATCCGGCGGCTGGATCAGACCGGCTGGAACGCGCCTCTGGCGGTATATTTGACTCTCGCCGATGAGCAGCGCGTGCTGCTGGTTCATCCTGGAGATCTGGATTCCTCCACCAGCCTGCTGCGCCATCTGCGGCGCTACGCCCGCGCGGCCCTGCTCGACGGTGTCCCGTATGCTCAGTTCTGGGGCGAGACCCCGGCGGCGGAACCGAAGCATGCCCCGGTCCCGCACCGATACCCGTTGCTGCGTCCGGAAGACGAAGATGAAGTCGAGCGCATGTTCCAGCGCCTGAAGTCGGTAGGCCGCATCGATCAGCGGCACTCAGACGATCAATAGATTCCAACTCAGTGAAGCATACGTCGCGAAACGTGTGGGTGGCGGCGGCCGGAGTGGCGATTCTGGTCCTTCTGCTGCACGGAGCAATCCTGGCAGCGCTGGGAGGATACCTGGTGCGGGCCGAAGATCCCCAGAAAGCCGATATCGCGGTGGTCCTGGCCGGAGACTTCGGCGGGACCCGGATACTGAAAGGCGCCTCCCTGGTCCGCCAGGGCTATGCGCCTAAAGTGCTCGTAAGCGGCCCGCCCGCGTATGGAGTCTACGAAAGCGATCTGGCGATTCCGTTTGCAATCCGGGCTGGCTACCCAGAGGCGTATTTCGTGAACTTCAAACATCACGCCCGTTCCACGATGGAAGAGGCGGGCTTGATCGCGCCGGAGTTGCGGAGAATGGGAGTGAAGAGAGTTCTGCTGGTGACCAGCAACTATCACACGCGCCGATCCGGACGGATCTTCCGCACCGTCGCGCCCGATCTGACGTTTTTCGTCGTAGCCGCCGACGATCCCGATTTCACGCCGGCCCGCTGGTGGAAAAATCGCGAAGGGCGAAAAACATTCGTAATCGAATGGATGAAAACGGTCGCCGAGTGGGGCCACCTGTGAAACGAAGCTTCCAGTTCCTATTGCCTTATTTGCACCGGTATCGCCGGGGATTCACTCTCGGCTTCGGCGCCCTGGCCGCCAAGGCGATTCTGGGCGCGGCGTTGCCGCTGGCGATCCGCGGGGGAATCGACGCGCTGACTGGCGGACGCGGGCTGAAAACGGTGGCAGGCTTTTGCGCCTTGCTCATCCTCGTATCGATTTGCAAGGGCCTCTTTCAATACTGGATGCGCGTCATCCTGATCGGCATTTCGCGCGATATCGAGTACGATCTGCGGAACGACCTGTTTTCGAAGCTGGTCACCCTCGACGCCGAGTTCTACGGGCGCATGCGCACCGGCGATATTCTGGCGCGCGCCACCAACGACATGAACGCCGTGCGGATGATGCTCGGGCCTGGTGTCATGTATTGGTTCGAGACATCGTTGACCCTGGTTCTCTCCGTCACTGTGATGTCGATGGTCGACTGGAGGTTGGCCCTGGTGGCGCTGATTCCGGCCCCACTGGTCACCATCGCCGTACTCGGATTCGGCCGCCGGATCCACGCGCGGTTTAACGCTATCCAGGAGATGTTTTCGACCATCAGCAGCCGCGTACAGGAAAATCTGATGGGCGTCCGCGTCGTGCGCGCCTACGTCCAGGAGCAGGCAGAGCTCCGGCACTTCGAGCAGGTGAACCGCGAGTACATCGGCGAGAATCTGCGCCTGGCAAAGATTTCAGGATTGTTCAACGCGCTGTTGCAGGCGCTGGTGGGAATTTCCTTCCTTCTGGTCCTGTGGATGGGCGGCGTCCAACTCTCGCGGCACCGCATCACCGTCGGCAGTTTCGTGATGTTTTACACCTACCTGGGAATGCTGGTATGGCCCATGATCGCGATGGGCTGGGTCGCGAACCTGATGGAGCGCGGGCGCGCTTCGCTCGAACGCGTTCGCGAACTTCTTGACCAGCGGCCGCGGATTGCCGTGCCCGCGAACCCCAGGCCGCTGACATCGCCTGTACGCGGCGAGATCGTATTTCACGGCGTCGGCGTGCGCTACGGCGATCGCGCGGCTCTGGAAGGCGTGGACCTGTGGGTGCCCGCGGGCGCCACGGTGGCCATCGTCGGGCATACCGGAAGCGGCAAGAGCACACTGGCGCACCTGATCCCGCGGCTGCTCGATCCCAGTTCCGGCGCGGTGACCTTGGATCAGGTGGACTTGCGGGAACTGGACCCTCAGGACTTGCGCCGTGTGATCGGCTACGTTCCCCAGGAGACGTTCCTGTTCAGCGCGACGCTCGCCGAAAACATCGCGTTCGGCGTCAGCGACGCGACCGAGGGCCAGATCCGGCGCGCCGCCGAGATCGCCGGGCTGGGACCCGATGTGGACGGATTTCCGAACGGCTATGCGACCATCGTCGGCGAGCGCGGCATCACGCTCTCCGGCGGCCAGAAGCAAAGGACCGCGATCGCGCGAGCAATCCTGCGCGATCCCCGGATCCTGATTCTGGACGACGCGCTGGCGAGCGTCGATACCGCAACGGAAGAACGCATCCTGACCGAACTATCCAGCGTGATGCGCGGCCGGACAACAATCCTGATTTCACATCGTGTGTCGACCGTTCGGCATGCGGACCGGATCTTCGTCCTGGAGCACGGCGAAGTCGTCGCCGAAGGCTCGCACGCCGAGCTGCTCCAAGGCGGCGGATACTACGCCGACCTCTACCAGAAGCAGCTATTGGAAGAAGAGCTAGAAGCAATTTAAGGAGACGCAATTTAAGGAGACGCTATTTAAGGAGAGGCGCCGCATCCTGCGGAGCCGTCTTCGCGGCGTAAGCGTCCAGAACCCGCGCAGAGTAAACTAGCGCAGCTCCCGCATTTACCGAGATCGCGACCCCCAGCGCCTCGATGATTTCTTCCTTGGTGGCCCCATTCTTGATCGCCTCCGTCGTGTGGACCGTAATACAGCCGTCGCAGCGGAGCGAGACGCCGACGGCCAGCGCGATCAGTTCCCGGGTTTTGGCGTCCAGTTTCCCGGTCTTGGCGCCGGCGTTCGCGAGGGTCGCATAGCCCCGGGTCACGTCCGGGCTGATGTGGCCGATTTCGCCGATCGTGGTCTTCAACTCTTTCAGGTATTCATTCCAATCGAGCATCATATTCTTACTTTTACAGGCTGCCGATAGTTTTACCAGCGTCATGAAACTTACACACTCTATTCGGGTTTACTTGAGATGAGCTTTTCAGGGAGCGTCGCAATGAGCCGGGTCTTCGGATTTTTATTGGCCTTATCTTGTATTGCCTCAGCGCAAACAAACGGGCGCCTGACGGGCTCGGTTACCGATCCGTCCGGCGCCGCGGTTCCGAAGGCGGCCGTGAACCTGGTCCTCCACGGCGGCAAGCGTGCATTGGTGTCGACGAAGACCGGCAATAACGGCGCTTTCTCCATCGAAGCGATCCGCCCGGAATTATATGACTTGATCGTTGAGGCAGACGGATTTCAACCGTTCCGCCTGGAAAACGTGAAGATCGATCCGGCCCGTTCCACCGACCTGGTCGCGATCAAGCTGACGCTGGCGAGCACGTCGACCTCGGTGGAAGTAAGAGCCGGCGCGGAGACAGTACAAACCTCCACCACGGACATTTCGACGACTGTCACTGCGGAGCAGATTCGTAGACTGCCCGTGGGAGACCGGAATCCGCTGGCCTTTATCGCGACGCAGGCGGGCGTGAGCTCGAATCAGTTCGCTGTGAATATCAACGGGCAGCGGGAATCTTTCAGCACGGTCACCCTCGACGGGATGAATATCCAGGACAATTACATTCGCGACACCGCGACAGAGTTCACGCCGAACCTCCTGCTGCTCGACCAGGTGAAAGAGTTCACCATCACGACCTCGCTCGCCGGATCCGCCGCCAGCGGCGGGTCGCAGGTGAATTTCGTGACGCCCTCCGGGACCAATCAATTTCACGGAGCGGCCTACTGGCAGAACCGGAACAACGATTTCGCAGCCAACGATTTCTTCGATAACAAAGAAGGCTTGGGGCTTCCCCGGCTGAATCAGAATCAGGTGGGCGGCGCGATCGGCGGGCCGATCAAGCGCGACAAACTGTTTTTCTATACGAATTACGAGGCCGTGCGGCTGCGGAGCCAGACGTCCGAAGATGCCACGATCCTGACCCAGTCGGCGCGCAACGGCATTTTCTCCTACGTCGATAACTCCGGACACGTGATCCAGAAAAATATTCTGCAGATCACCGGGCTGGCGATGAACCCGACCATCCAGGCGCTGATCAATCAAATCCCGGATCCGACCAAGATCAACAATTATCGTGTCGGCGACAGCCATCCGGGGCAATTGCTGAATACGGCGGGCTATTCCTACCTTGTCCGGTCGAATCAGGATCGCGACAACCTGACGGGCAAGATCGATTATGTGATCTCGACCAAGAATTCGATCGCCGGCACTTACGCGTACAACCGCAACAACGTAGATCGCCCGGACGTCGCGGTAAGCTATGCATCGGTCTCGCCAGCGTATAACGACGACCACATCAAGTTCGGTGCCATGTCGTGGCGATGGAGTCCGAACGCGACGCTGACCAACGAAGTTCGCGGCGGGCTGAATTACGCTCCAACCGCGTTCAACTTTACCGGCGGACTGCCCTCTTCGTTAATTGGCGGACTATATTTCACCTCGCCCGTGGCCGCCTTGGGGTTCCAGCCTCAGGGTCGCGATACGCGAACACGCAGTTTGCAAGACAACGCGTCGTGGTCCATCGGCAAGCATATTCTTCAGTTCGGCTACCAATATCAGGGCGTGCGGATCCGAAGCTACGATTACTACGGCACGATTCCTACCTACGACGTTTCCGATCCGGGATGCGGGTGCGTCGATTCGTCCGCGCAGCAGCACAATCTATTGGGAAACGCGGACCTTCCCGGGATCGGCGCCACCGACCTGCAAAACGCCAACGTCCTGCTGGCTTCGCTTGCCGGACTGCTGGATGACGATAACGTGGTCTACAACATCACCAGCCGCACCTCCGGATTTGTCCCTGGCGCGCCCTGGGTTCGCAATTTCAGCTACAACAATCATGCGCTGTACGCCGAAGACAAGTGGCGGATTCTGAAGAATCTGACACTCACCGCGGGACTCCGCTGGGACTATTATTCGCCGGTGAACGAAGCGAACTCGCTCGAACTGCAGCCCACTATCGAAGGGTCCAACGCCCTCACGTCGCTGCTCGATCCGAACAATACTTTGCAATTTGCCGGGAACTCGGTGGGCCGGCCCTACTACCAGAAAAACCTCAAAAACTTCGCGCCCAACGCCGGCATCGCATGGGATGTCTTCGGCAATGGAAAGACATCGATTCGCGCCGGATATTCCCTGCATTACGTCGACGATCAGATGGTGGAAGTAACCGACGGGTTCACCAACACCAACCCTGGATTGCAGGCCTACCCGGCGAATTACGATTTGAGCGGGACCGTGAGCCGTCTCCCGTCGATTCCAACGCCGCCGTTCCAGGTTCCGACGCCATTTTCGGATCAATACAATTTGAATCCGACGGTTTACTACACCCTGATCAATCCGAAGCTTCAGCAACCCTACGACCAGCAGTTCGCGTTTTCCATTCAACAAGAGCTCAAGGGCACGATCATCGAAGCCCGGTACGTAGGCAATCACGCGACCAAGCTGCTGCGCGGGTTCGACGTGAACCAGGAAAACATCGTGTCGAACGGATTCCTGGCAGATTTTCTGAAGGCGCAACAGAACGGGCAACTGTCGTTAGCCAAGAACGGCATATTCAATCCCGCGTTCAATCTGAGTATTCCCGGCAGCCAGCGGCTTCCGGTATTCGGCCAGCTCTTCCGCGGCGGGAATCTTTCTGATCCCGCCAACGTCGCGCTGATCCAGGACGGCGAGGCGGGAGAACTGGCGTATCAATACACGCTGCAGGGGAACAACGGGAGTCTGAACTTCTTTCCCAACTCGAATGCGTTGAGCGCCGTCTATCTGGACAATTTCAGCAACTCCGAATACAACTCCTTGCAGCTCGAAACGCGGCGCCGGTTTCAGCAAGGTTTGGAATTTCAGGTCAACTACGTATTTTCAAAATGGCTGAGCGATGCGGGAGGCCTCGATCAACTGCGCTTTGAGCCCTTCGAGGACATCAACAACACAAAGCTCGAGCGCGCGCGTACGCCGACGGATCTGACGCATCAGTTCAAAGCGAACTACGTCTACGATCTGCCGATCGGAGGGCCGCACGCATTGCACCTGAGGCGCGGATGGGACCGGCTGATCCAAGGATGGAGCACAAGCGGGAATCTGGGATGGTCCTCCGGAAATCCGTTTTCACTCGTCTCCGGCTTTGGCACACTGCTGCGCGAGGACTTCTCCACCGAGAACATGGCGAACACGACGTTGAACAAGTCGCAACTGAACAACGTCCTGCAGTTTCAAATGACGGGAAACGGTCCCTACATCGTGCCGGCTTCCGTGATCGGACCGGACGGCCGGGCGGTGGCGCAGACCGGCCAGCCGCAATTTGCCGGACAGATCGTCACGAATCCGACCGCCGGCACGCTGGGCGAACTGCAGCGCCGCCAGTTCACCGGACCAAGCGTCTTTTACATGGACGCGGCGCTCTTCAAGCAGACCAAGATCAACGAGCGCTTCGGCGTGGAACTGCGCATGGAAGCTCTGAACGTGTTCAATCACGCTACGTTCGCCGTATTCAGCAACAACACGATGATCAACTCACAGCAGTTCGGTCAGATCACAAGCCAGGCAGTAACTCCGCGCCAGATGCAGTTCGGTGTGCGATTGAGCTTTTAGGAATAGATCCGCGCCAAGCCGTCGATCTGGCAGAATGCCGCCACCGAGCCGCGACCGCCAGGGAGCGGTTGTTACGTGAACCTCAACCCCGCGAAACTGACGACGCTCTGTTCATCGATGTTCCACTGCTGGTAATGCAGCAAACTGCCTCGCGCCGAGGGCGCCGCTCTCAAGAAAGTGTAAATCGGCGCCGAGCCGCACCACTTCAGATCGTCGCGATTTTCCTGCACCCGTTCCCAGAATCCCTGCGCGTCGCCGGCTTGCATGCACTCGATCCGCGAGCGATCCCGCCGGGCGACGATTTCCATTTCTCCCGCCCCCGCTCGCGCCGTCAGATCGTCACCGTAGCGGCGTCCCATATGCGCCATATCGACGCCGAGCACCCATAGCAGCCGGTCGCCCTCGCGGGCCGCGAGTTCACCGAGCGAACCCAGCATCCGGCGGACGCTTTCGTTCTCCTCCGGCATTCCTCCGAAGTGGATGCTACGAGCGTAGGAGCCGCACAGAATCGGCACGACGCGGATATTCGGGCCAAAAAGGTATTGAAGAAAAACGACCTGGAATTCGATGGAATGCTCCACTGCGTGACAATAGTCCTCCATCGCCGCGGCGTCGCCCGAAGCCTGCGCGATCTCGTCCACGATCTTGAGGTCCGTGCGTGTCTCACCGAACGGCGTCACGAACGGCTTGCGCGTAAGCCCGAGACGGTCGGGCTGGCCATAGTGCGACGTGCCCAGAATCACGAAAGTGCGGTCTGCGTCAGCGGGAGACAGCGCGGTGTACGCCGCGCGATAAGACTCGATGCCGCCAAAGGGGCTGACATGCGGTGCGGCAATAGCGATCACACGCTCGCTCGACGGCGGAGCCGGGCCGTCGAGATAGTCACGGATCGTCTCGGTTAGCTCGGGAGCTTCCGACGGGTAGCCGCTGCCCGCATGGACGGGCAATCGAACCGGAGCGTCGGCGAAGGATCGCTCGGCTTCGTCCTTGCGCCGGGCAAAATTGTCGTCCTCCAGAAACCCGGCGCTGCTCAGCGACTCGATCAGGTGCTGTTGCAGATCGCCGACTTGAATGTCACCCGTGAGCTGGACCAGATACTGCCGCAGATCCAGATCGCCCCGCTCTCCGTCGAAGAATTCGAGGCATCCGACCAGCGCGGGGGGAATAATCAGAGTCGCGTCTGAGTAATGGAACGGATCGCGGATCACCAGACCGGGCCGGTCCTCCATGGGCGAGGGAAAGAAGTCGAGGCTGGCGCGCAGGCGGGGAAGCAACCATCCAGAGTACAAAATTTAAGAACATCACGCCCCGCGTTGTTAGAATTTAGTTTGTCCTCCCTGGGGCCTTCCGAACAATACAACCTGCGTCTGGAACACTGGCAACAGGAACGCGAGCGCGCGGAGCGGCGTTTCCGGACCTTGGGAAATCTGCGCCTGTTGACCGGAATCGCCGCCGTCGCAATCGCCGCGGCGTCGCTGGGTCCAGGATGGATCTCGGCGTGGTGGCTGCTTGCGCCGGTCGTCGTGTTCTCCGGCCTGGCAATCGTCCACGATCGCGTGGATCGCGGCCGCATCGGGGCCGCGCGCGGAGTCTCCTATTATGAGCATGCCTTGGGCCGCCTGACCCATCAGTGGATCGGCCGCGGCAATCAGGGCGAGCGCTTTCGCGACCCGAAACACGTCTACGCCGACGATCTGGATTTGTTCGGCCGCGGTTCGTTATTCGAGCTGCTCTCGACCGCGAGAACCGGCGCCGGAGAGACCATTCTCGCCGGATGGCTGCTCGCATTGGGCGAGCGCCAGGAAGTGATTGCCCGCCAGGAAGCAGTACGGGAGCTACGGTCGCGGACCGATCTGCGCGAAGAGCTGGCGCTGATGGGCGAAGATATTCGTGCCGCGGTGGACGCAAAGATCCTGGCGAAGTGGGGCGAAGGGCGGCCGATCGAATTTTTCAAGGGGGCAAGCATCGCCGCCTTCCTGCTGGCGTTCGCGGCCGTCGCCGCCTTCGCACTGTTTCTGGCGCACGTCGTCAGCCTGGTTCCGTTTCTCTTCGTCGTGCTGGCCGAAATCGGTTATTACATGGCCGTACGCGATGGCGTCCGTCACATCGTCGCTGGCGTCGGCACTCCGGCGCATGAATTGCAATTGTTGATGCTATTGCTCGAGCGGCTGGAACGGGAATCCTTCGAATCCACGCGCTTGAAGGAATTGAAGCAGGCGCTCGAGACCGAAGCCAAGACAGCCTCGCAGCAGATTCGACGATTGGGCAGGTTGATCGAGCTGCTCGATTCAGCCCGAAATCAGTTCTTCGGTCCCGTCGCCGCGCCCGTCCTGTGGATTCCGCAATTCGCGATGGCGATCGAGCGTTGGCGGCGGCATTGCGGCGTCCGCATCGGGAAATGGACCGCGGCAATCGGCGAATTTGAAGCATTATGTTCGCTGGCGTCGTTCGCTTTCGAACGGCCGGACGCGGTGTTTCCGGAGCTGGTGGAAGCCCCCCCGCTCTTTGAGGCCACCGGAGTTGTCCATCCGCTGATCGCGCGCGAGTCGGCCGTACCGAACGACGTCGCGATCGGCGGCGGCACGCGCCTGTGGATCGTCAGCGGTTCCAACATGAGCGGCAAGAGCACTTTGATGCGAGCCATCGGACTGAATGCCGTGCTCGCTTGGGCAGGAGCGCCGGCGGCGTGCGCGCAGTTGCGGATTTCGCGGCTCCATATCGGAGCCTCGATGCGGGCGAACGACTCCGTGATCGATAACAAATCGCGATTCTACGCGGAGATCGAGCGCCTGCGGGACATTGTGAATCTGGCCCGCGCGGGATTGCCGACGCTCTTCTTACTGGATGAGTTATTGAGCGGCACAAACTCGCACGATCGGAAAATCGGCGCGGAATCGCTGGTCCGGGGATTGGTCGATCGCGGCGCGATCGGCCTGGTGACCACCCACGATCTGGCTCTGGCGCGCATCGCGGACACGATGGACGGAGCCCTGAACGTCCACTTCGAAGATCATCTGGAAAATGGCGAAATCCGGTTCGACTATCGATTACGGTCCGGCGTGGTGACGCGCAGCAATGCGCTCGAGCTGATGCGGGCTGTCGGGCTCGACGTATAGCTTGGACGGGCAGCTAAGATGGAATTTCTATGAGTGTCTTGATTACGGGAGCCAGCGGCGGCCTCGGCGGCGCGGTTTGCGACGGGTTTGTACAGAGCGGAGCGAAGGTAATCGGCGTCGATCGCTCCGCGAAGGACTCGAAGCCATACCTCACCATCGCCGCGGATGTGATGACCGCCGCTGGATGCGAGGCAATGGTCAAGCAGGCGCTCGCGCATGGGCCCATCGACGCGGTCGTTCATCTGGTCGGCGGCTTCAGCCCGGGAACGATAGCCGCCACCAGCGAGCAGGTTTGGGATCTGATGATGGGCGTGAACGCCAAGACAGCCTTCAACGTCATGCGCGCTTCCCTACCCTCAATGATCGCCGCGAAGCGTGGACGAATCGTCGCGGTTGGATCAAGGGCCGCCGTGGAAGCGTCGCCAGGATTCTCCGCGTACGCTGTGTCGAAAGCAGCCCTGGTGGCTTTGGTGAAGAACGCCGCTGCCGAGGTGAAAGACTCGGGCATCACGGTCAACGCCGTCTTGCCGAGCACCATCGATACGCCGGCGAACCGGAAAGCGATGGCCGGCGCCGATTTTTCGACGTGGATTGCGCCGGAATCGATCGCGCAGTTGATCGTGTGGCTCTGCTCGGACGCCGCGGCAAACGTCAGCGGCGCCGCGATTCCCATTTACGGAAGGGCGTGACGAAATGGCTAAATTGACCGAAGCCGAGATTACAAACGGTCTTGCGGCGCTTCCCGCATGGGCCCTGGTAAGCGGCAAACTGCATCGCGAATACAAGTTTCCGGATTTTTCGCACGCGATCGGCTTCATGGCGATCACGGCCCCGGCGATCGAGAAAATGAACCATCATCCGGAATGGGCGAACGTCTATAATCGCGTGACCGTCGACTTGATGACGCACGACGCCGGCGGCATTACGAAAAAAGATCTGGAATTGGCCGCGTTGCTCGAGGGAGTTGCCAAGAAGCTCTTATGAAGGCTTTGGCCGTCTTCTGCTCGATCGCGGCGCTGGGATTTGCGCAGGAGACATTCTCCTCCTCCGCGGCGCTGGACGCAGCCGTCGAACAGTCGATTCAAGACGGGTTGATTCCAGGCGCCGTGTTGATCGTCGGGCAGAACGGGAAAATTCTGCACCGCAAGGCGTATGGGCAGCGCTCTTTGGTGCCCGCGCGCGAGCCCATGACCATCGACACGATTTTCGATGCGGCATCGCTCACCAAAGTGATCGCGACCACACCGTCATTGATGAAATTGTTCGAACAGGGCAAGCTGCGGATCGCGGAACCGGTGACCGGGTATCTGCCGCAATTTCAAGGCGGGAAAAGCGACATCACGATTCGCGACCTGATGACGCACTTCTCCGGTTTGCGCCCGGATCTGGATCTGGAGCCCGCATGGACCGGCTACGAGGTCGGCATTGGACGTGCGTTGATCGACAAGCCCACGGCCCCGCCTGGAGCGCGATTCGTCTATAGCGACATAAATTTCGAACTGCTGGGCGAGATTGTTCACCGCCTGAGTGGCAAGATGCTCAACGAATACGCGCGCGACAGCATTTTCGAGCCGCTGGGAATGCGCGAAACCATGTTTCTTCCTCCAGCGTCGACGCGCGCGCGGATCGCTCCGACCGAGATCGACCCGGCCACGGGAGCCCCATTTCGCGGCGTCGTTCACGACCCGACGGCTCGTTACATGGGCGGAGTGGCGGGGCACGCCGGTCTGTTCACCACGGCGTCGGATCTGGCAAAGTTCGCCGAAATGATGCTCGGCATGGGCGAGCGCGATGGCGTCCGCCTTTTTTCTCCGTTGACCGTGCGAAAGTTTACCTCGCCCGCTACACCGCCCGATCAGCCGATTCTGCGCGGCCTCGGCTGGGATATCGATTCACCGTATTCGGCGAATCGAGGCGAACTGTACCCGATCGGTTCGTATGGGCACACCGGCTTCACCGGCACTTCGATCTGGATGGACCCCTCGACAAAATCGTACGTGATTCTGCTGACAAATCTGGTCCATCCGAAGCGCGGAAAAAATCTCGCCCCGCTGCGCAGCCGCGTCGCAACCATCGCAGCCGCGGCCATGGGTATCGATGCGCCTGGCGTCAGCCTGACGGGTTACAACGAAACCGGCGGCATGCGGAGGATGGTCGCGCCGAATCATCACGTGCTGACCGGGCTCGACGTGCTGGAGCAGGACAAGTTCGCGGCGCTCCGGGGCAAGCGCATAGGGCTGATCTCGAACCAGACCGGGATCGACGGGCACGGCAAACGAAACATCGACGCGATGCTCGAAGCGGGCGTGAAAATCGGCGCGCTGTTTTCGCCGGAGCATGGAATCGCCGGAAAAGAAGACAAGGAGGACGTGGCGGATTCGAAAGACCCCACCACGGGTCTCCCAATTTGGAGCCTGCACTATAACGGCCGTTATCGAATGACGCCGGAGATGACACGCGGCGTCGACGCGCTGGTCTATGACATTCAGGACGCTGGCGCCCGGTTCTACACGTACTCCTGCACGCTGCTTTACGCGCTCGAAGCGGCCGGTAAGTCGAAGTTGCCGATCTATGTGCTCGACCGACCAAATCCCACGACCGGTGTTCACGTCGAAGGCCCGCTGCTGGACGCGAATTTGCAAAGCTTCGTCGGATGTTATGCATTGCCGGTCCGTCACGGGCTGACCCTGGGCGAACTGGCGGCGATGGCGAATGCGGAAAAGAAGTGGAACGCGGATTTGCACGTCATCAAGATGAAGAATTGGGACCGCGGCGATTGGTTCGATTCGACGGGCCTCGAATGGGTGGATCCGTCGCCCAACATGCGCAGTCTCAATGCCGAGACCCTGTATTACGGTGTGGCGATGCTCGAATTCGCGAAAACTTATTCGGTCGGGCGCGGAACCGACGCACCGTTTGAGCAGATTGGCGCGGATTGGATTCGCGGCACGGAACTGGCGGCGTTCTTGAATGGCCGCTCGATTCCCGGTGTTCGTGTCTACGCGACGCAATTCACCCCGGCCGCGTCCAATTTCAAGGGAAAGACGATTGAAGGCGTCCGCTTCGTTGTGCTCAATCGCGAAGTCTTCAATTCCGTCCGGCTCGGGCTTGAAATTGCATACGCCGTACAAAAGCTCTATCCCGGCAAATTGGATTTCGAATCGTGCCGGCTGCTGATCGGAAATCGAAAAGTGATCGATGCGCTCAAGGCCGGCGAGGATGCCCGAACGATTGAGCAGAATCTACAAGACGATCTCGATGGCTTCTTAGCCCGGCGGAAAGCGTTTTTGCTGTATTAAATTATTCGTCGCGGAGCGCGATGACCGGGTCAACTTTCGCGGCCCGGTACGCAGGAACGTAGCTGGCTAAAGCCGCGACCGCAGCGAACAGGACACCGGCGGCGACGAACACCACGGGATCAGTCGGTTGTACGCCAAACAGCAATCCGGAGATCAGCCGTGTTAATCCGAAAGCGCCGGCGATCCCCGCGATCACTCCGACCGCGGCGAGTCTCAGGCCCTGCCCCAGCACCATCCGGCATATCTGCGAAAAGCTCGCGCCAAGGGCGTGGCGAATGCCGATTTCCCGCGTGCGCTGCGCCACGGAATACGCGATCACTCCGTATAGACCGATCAACGCCAGAATCAGAGCCACCGTGGCGAATCCGCCGATCAGCCACAGAGTCAACCGGCGTTGTCCCAGCGAATTCGCGATGATTTGGTCGACGGTCTCGACATTCGTCACTGGCTGATCCGGGTCGAGTTCCAGAAGCCGGGCCCGCACAGCGCTGGAGATCAGCGAGGGGTCGACGTCGGCGCGCACGATGAAGTTCACTCCCGGCCAAGTTCGCTGATCATAAGGCGTATAAACTTCGCCGCCCGAACCGCCGTTGTTCGCAGCAGCGGGCGCCTTCAGATCGTGAATCACGCCGACCACTTCCCACGGCACCTCGATCCGGGCGACGAGCAAGCGCTGTCCGATCGGGTCCTGCGTCGGCCACAGAAGCTTGGCCAGGGTCTCGTTGATGATGACAACGGGTTGCGCCCCCATTCGATCACGCTCCGTGAAGGTCCGGCCGCGCAGCAGGCGAGTGCGCATGGTTTCGAAATATCCCGGCGTCGCGGATTGCCAGGCGGCAATCGTGCGCTGAGCGTAAGGGACGATCGGGTCGGTCGCGCGAAGCACCGGGGCCATGACGCCCGCGCCGCCCATGGGGCGGCTGAGTGCGGCGGCCGACGAATTCACTCCCGGCACGCTGCCGATGGCCTGCCTCGCACGCTCCAGAAATTGCGACCGCTGCTCGTCGGTCGCATATCGGGCGGGGCCCATCCGAACGTGCATGGTCAAAACGTTGCGCGGATCGAAGCCGGGATCGATCTGATGCAGTGCGACAAAACTGCGGAGCAGCAGACCCGCGCCAATCAGCAGCACGATCGACAGCGCCACCTGCCCGACGACAAGAACGCCGCGAAGACGGTGACGGCTGGCGCTGCCCGCCGCTGCACGTCCCCCTTCGCGGAGCGTCGCGTTCAAATCCGGCGTCGAGATCTGAAGCGCCGGCGCCAGCCCGAAGACAATTCCAGTGACGATCGAGACCGCCATCGCGAAAGCGAGCACGCGGATGTCCCAATGCACCTGGCGGATCTCCGGGAATCCAGCCTGCGCCGCCCGCTCCATCAGCGCTGTCCCCCAAAGAGCGATCAGCAGTCCAACCGCTCCGCCCGCGATCGACAAGAGCAAAGATTCAGAGAGGAGATGCCCGATGAGCTGGCGGCGGCTGGCTCCCAGGGCCGCGCGAATCGCGATTTCCCGTCCGCGCGACGCCGCGCGCGCGAGCAGCAGGGCAGCGACGTTGGCACAAGCGATCATCAAGACGAAGCCGACAGCGCCAAATAAAACGAGAAGCTCCGTCCGGAAGTCATCCACTTGAGCGGTCTCGAGAGGCACGACGTTCATGCGCGCATCAGGATCGGCATCGGTGCGGCCCGGATCGTCACGTCCATACTGACCGACAAGTACGGAGAGCTCGGACGCTGCGCTGGCGATCGTTGCGTCGGGACGCAGACGAGCCAGTAGCTGGAGATATCCCGCACCGCCTCGGATTTGCTGGGGAGTGAACGTGGTAAATCCGGCGAGATTGGTCACCCAGAGAGTGAACTCCCGCGCTGGCATCTCGAATCCGGCGGGCATTACCCCGATCACGGTGTAAGCTGTGTCGTTCAGCAGGAAAGTTTTGCCAATCACGTTCATGTCGCCGGCAAAGCGACGCTGCCACAGACCCTGGCTGATAATCGCCACGGGCTTGCCGCCGGGCCCGTCCTCTTCGGGAAGGAAATTACGGCCGAGCAGTGGCTCGGTTCCCAGGACGTGGAAATAATTGAAGCTGACGCGGGCGGCGCGGAGTTCCTCGGGCTCCTTGGTACCGGTGATGTTCAGGCTCTCACCGTCGTACGCGGCAACATCGGTGAAGGCATGACTACGATCGCGGTAATACTCGTAAGCGCGCAGCGACATTCCGGGGCTGCCGCGGATACCGCGTTTAGGGACCGAGAGCATCAATCTTACGAGTTGCTCGGAATGAGGAAACGGCAGCCGGCGCAGCAGCAGCGAGTCGATTACGCTGAACATCGCCGTGTTGGCTCCGATCCCCAGCGCCAGCGTGAGCACGCAGACGATGGAAAATGCCGGCGACTGGAGAAGTCCGCGGATCGCAGTTCGAAGATGCGAAAACATTATGATTTCCGTATTAGACGTCGCCCAGCAACCACTGTCACGGGATTACATCGGCATCAAAGATTCCCGTTTCCACGGTGCCCGCATGTTTCATCTGAACGATGATGCGGTAATTGCCCGGATTCGGAAATCCGTAAGGGAAATCGGCCTCGGCAGGCAGAGCCTGCATGTGGTGCATACTGTGATCCTCCGCCGACGCGGGATTGGCAAGGGCTAGCGCCGCCATCGGAACGGTTCCAGACGGATGGACGTGGGCGAAGGTGGAACCGTCGTTCTTGACGAACGCAGCATGGCCGAGCATTCCCATGTACAGCTCCACATCGGAAACAGGAGCGCCGTCCTTATCGACCATGCGGAATTTGAAAATTTGCGGCTGCCGCGCCTTAATCGGCGCAGGATCGTGATCCCAGACGATATGAACACCATCCGCCGATGCCGCGCGCGATCCGTCGGCGTCGTCGCCACTGATAGGCGCGCCCGCGATGTCGTGATCGACCGCGAGCGTCGCAACAATCGTCTCCGGGAATCCACTGCGATGCACGACGTCGCCGTAGAGCTGGTAGCGGCCGGCGGGGATCGACGGGAGATCGTGAGTAAAGACGCCGCTCGATGTCATCTCGGGATGCAAGTGGAAGACCCGGTCCGCATCCGGCGCGCGCAGCAGGTAGAGATGCATCAGATGGCCGTGATCAGGCAGAAAATCGTCGATCTTTCGCGGCACGGACCATTCGGGATTCTTGAGCGTCAGGAGAAGATGGTCGTTTGACTCGATCACCGCGGACATTTCGAGCGGTTTGTAAATGTATCCGGCGTATCCGTTGGCTGCCGCGGTCCACCAGTGATTCCCGCCCCAGAGGATCAGAACCACCAGAACGGCGGTGATTCCCATCAGAATGCGCGCGTGGCTCTTCGATCGAGAATCGGGCTCGTCGCCAGGATCCAGCCGGCCCTCACGCGCGCCCGCGCCGACAATGCTCACTAGACCGAAGGCGAGAACCAGCGTCATGACAAAGAGGATCGCGCCCAGGGCGAATTGCATGGATTTCGTCGTGGTGGCGACGGCGGGCACGGGCACGGAGAGCTGACCTGGTCCGTCGGCGCCACTGGCTTGCACGCGGACCTGCCAGGAGCCGGGCGCCATGATCCAGAGCGAACCCGTGAAAAACTGCGGATCGAGCTTGGAGCGCTGCATCACGTCGGGAGTGGGCGCGAATTTAGAAGCGATGCCGGTGAGGGGAACCGGGGCGACGCGAAGTTCGCGAATGGCGGCAGAGGAGGACCGGATTTCGACTTCGGCGATTCCCGGAATCACCGACGGCGGGCGCACGGTGACGTACAACGGGTAAGGGCCGGCGGAGCCTTCCAGGAAAACGTCGGGCGAGCCGACGTGGGCCTGAGCCGCGATGGCGAACCAAGACAGCAGCAGGAAGCGCTTCATCGCTTGATGGTTCGCATCCAGTTGCCCCAGCCGAG
>DATGGL010000363.1:0-3071 GCA_035308605.1 Bryobacteraceae bacterium | reverse complement strand
GCATCGACTTATACTCTTTACGGGTGATTCTCGATAGCTGGAAGTAACCCCGTCAGCGAAGAATCGGCGTATTCTCGCCTACGAAGAGTACGCCCGCCAGAGCCAGCAGAATACCGAGG
Source organism: Bryobacteraceae bacterium (assembly GCA_035308605.1). Lineage (GTDB taxonomy): Bacteria > Acidobacteriota > Terriglobia > Bryobacterales > Bryobacteraceae > Palsa-187. Next base: position 2,952 of record DATGGL010000363.1, on the reverse strand, counting down.
ACTCTGTAGCAGCGGAAATAAAACGTCCTCCCGCCGGGATTCAACTGATCCAGATTTCGCCATCCCCAGATCCTGGCCGCCTGCGCCGGTGAAGCCATCAGGAAGATTCCGATCGCCAGAGCAATCGTACCGATGCCGAAGTTCAACATCTACTCTTGTTCGACGAACCCAGGCAAACGCGGCCCGAGCCTGTCGGTGCTTCTCGCGCACCACACGTAGAGAGTCGGCAACAGATAAATGCTGATCAACAGCGTCATCGTCAGCCCTCCGACGATTACGATCGCGAAGGGACGCTGCGAATCCGACCCGATACCGTGCGAGGTGGCGGCCGGCAGCAGGCCGAGCGTGGCCACCAGCATAGTCATCATAATCGGGCGGAGCCGGAGCACCGCGCCATCGCGGGCCGCGTCGACAACGCTATGCCCGCGGGCGCGCATCTGATTGATGTACTCGACCATAATGACTCCGGTCTGAACCGAGACTCCGAACAGCGCCAGGAATCCAACTCCGGAGGAAACGCTGAAGTTGGTGTTGGTGACGTAGAGGGCGAGGACTCCTCCAATAGGCGCGACGGCCATGTTTGCCGCGATCAAGAAGGCCCACTTCAGGGTCCCGAACATGGAATACAAGATGATGAAGATCAGCAGAAGCGTGAGAGGCACGATGATGGAGAGCCGGCGCTGCGCCCGCTGCTGGCTCTCATATTCTCCGGCCCAGTCGATGTGATAGCCCGGCGGCAGGGTCACCTCATGTTCCACTCGCGCGATCGCCTCCCGTACGGCGCTTCCGAGGTCACGGCCGCGGACGCTGTATTTGATGGCGATGTATCGTTGATTTCCTTCGCGAGAGATTTGAGAAGCGCCGTCCGAAATTCCCACGCTGCAAAGCTGGGCGAGCGAGACGCGTTCGCCGGAAGGCGCCAGTAGCCGGATCCCTTCAATGGCCTCCTTCGTGTCGCGAAAATTGGGCAGGTAGCGCATCACCAGGTCATAGCGCTGTTCTCCTTGCAGCACCTGCGTGAGCGCATTGCCGCCCACGGCGGTTTGAATGGCGTCCTGCACATCCGCCACGTTGATCTGGTAGCGGGCGGCCGTGGCGCGATTGATGCTGAAATCCAGATTCGGCTGGCCCAGCACACGAAACAGGCCGAGGTCCTGAATGCCTGGAACCGATCGCATCGCGTCCACGATCTGATCGCCCTTGTCTTCGAGGGTACGAAGATCGTCGCCGTAAACCTTAATTGCCAGTTCTCCCTTGACGCCGCTGACCGCTTCCTCCATGTTGTCCGAGATCGGTTGCGAGAAATTCCACAGGACGCCGGGAATTTTCATCAGTTCGCGGTTCATGGCGGCAATCAACGCTTCCTTGTCCTGGTGAAAGCTGGGCCGCCACTGCGCCTTCGGCTTCAGGTCGACAAAATACTCGGTGTTGAAGAATCCCGTGGTATCGGTACCGTCATCCGGACGACCCACCTGGCTGGTCGCAACGGTGACCTCAGGAAATGCGGCGAGGACGACTCGCGCCTCATTCGCCAAACGGATTCCCTCGCTGGGTCCGGTGCTTGGCGCCAGCGTGCCCCGGACCCAGATGGCGCCTTCATCCAGATGCGGAAGGAACTCCGATCCGATTAGCCGGGTTAGGCCAATCGCTCCGGCCAAGCTGAGAAGCGCCGCGCCAACCGTGATCCAACGCCACTGGATCGCCCATTCGAGGGTGGTTCGATAGAAGCGCGTCAACCAGGTCATCACGGGGTTATGCCATTCTTTCGCGCCGCTCCGGAACAGGAAGCTGGCCAGTACCGGGGCCAGGATGATCGAAAACAGCAGCGCGCCTAATAGGGCGAATGCGACCGTCCAGGCCATCGGCTTAAACAGGCGGCCTTCCACGCGCTGCAGCGTGAAGATCGGAAGATAAGCGGTGATGATGATGGCGATCGCGTAGAACACGGGCCGTTGGACCTCGTGCGCGCCTTCGAAGACTCTGGCTTTGACACTCCGGGCGTTGGCGCTTCGGGCGGGATCGCCGGCGTTCCCCATGTGCCGCACGATGTTTTCGATCATCACGACCGCGCCGTCCACCACCATCCCGAAATCCAGGGCGCCCAGGGAAAGGAGATTCGCCGGAATCTTTCGAAGGTCCAGGCAGATGGATGCGAACAATAAAGAGAACGGAATGGTTAGCGAAACAATCAGCGCTCCGCGCGCATTACCGAGCAGCAGGAACAGGATCACGGCCACCAGGAGCATGCCCTCGGCCAGATTGTGCTCCACTGTCGCGGTGGTGAACCGCACCAGATCGCTACGGTCCAGAAAGGGCACAACCTTGACCCCCGGCGGCAGAATCCGGTCATTGAGATCCTTGACCTTGGCGTGAATCGATCGAAGAGTCGAATCCGAGTCCGCGCCCTTGCGCAAGAGCACAATGCCGGCGACAACATCCTCGTTATCGAGAATGGATCCGTCGGAGCGGTGAATCGCTTTTGCAAACTGGCCGAGACGGATCTTCGGCCCCTGCTGCACGGCTGCAACATTACCGATCCGCACGGGAGTTCCGCCCTTGGTGGAGATGACTGTCTCGGCGATATCGGGGACACGCTTGACCAGCCCCAGGCTCCGCACGTTGATCTGCTGCAGGCCTGCCTCTATGAAACTGCCTCCGCCATTCGAATTGTTCACGACGAGCTGCTGTTCCAGTTGCCCGATGCTCAGGCCGTACGCGATCAATTTGTTCGGGTCAACGCGCACTTGATACTCTCGTGTCGGCCCCCCGAAGCTGGCGACATCCACTACGTTCGGGACTGATTTGAACTGCTTTTCGATCACCCAATCTTCCAGCGATTTCAAGTCCATCACGTCGTAGAACGGATTGCTTGAATGCAGCGTGAAAAGGTAGATCTGGCCCACGGGGCTCCAGTCCGTGCCCATCTGCGGCTGGACATTGGGCGGCAGCGTC
>DATGGL010000362.1:0-21905 GCA_035308605.1 Bryobacteraceae bacterium | reverse complement strand
CGCGTCCGCAGTTTATCGGCACCATCACGGGGTTGATGCTGTGCCTGCTTCTGGCCGCGCTGGATCAGACGATTGTCGGGACTGCGGAGCCGCGGATTATAGCGTCGCTTGCCGGATTCGACCGGTATCCCTGGGTGGCCACGGCCTACCTGCTCACCTCCACGATTTGCGTTCCGATTTTCGCGAAATTATCGGATATTTACGGGCGGAAATCATTCTTTCTGGCGGGGGCGGCGAGTTTTGTCGGGGCTTCGGCGCTGTGCGGAGCAGCGGGGAAGCTGACGTGGCTGCCGATCGACGGGATGAATCAGTTGATCGTGTTCCGGGGGTTGCAGGGGCTTGGCGCCGGGATGATGTTCGGACTGGTGTTTACCATCGTCGGAGACATTTTTTCTCCGGCCGAACGCGGGAAGTATCAGGGGCTGTTCGCATCGGTGTTTGGAGCGGCTTCGATTTTCGGGCCGACGCTGGGTGGCTGGCTGACGGACAACTTCACCTGGCGGTGGTGTTTTTATGTGAACCTGCCGGTGGGGATCATTGCGATCGTGATGATCTATCTGGAATTTCCGGCGTTTCATCCCCAAGGTGTCCGGCGGATTATCGATTGGATGGGCGTGTTCAGTTTGATCGGGTGCCTGGTGCCGCTTTTGCTCGCGTTGACGTGGGTTACGGATTATGGCTGGGGATCGACGCGCGTTGAGGGCCTGCTGGCCGTGTCGGTGGCGATGCTGGGGGCCTTTTTGTATAACGAGACACGCGCGCCGGAGCCGCTGATACCGCTGTCCCTATTTCGAGATCCGATTATTTCGATTTGCGGGATCGCGCAGTTCGTGCTGGGGATGGGGATGTTCGGCGTGATCATGTACCTGCCGCTGTTCATGCAGGGGGTGCTGGGAGTTTCGGCGACGCGGTCGGGATCGCTGCTGACACCTCTGATGCTGGCAGCGGTGGCCGGAAATATCTTCGGCGGCCAGATGACATCGCGGACCGGCAAGTACAAGGTGCTGGCGATCGCGGGATCGACATTTATTGCCGCGGGGATGATTGTGTTCGCGCGGATGGATGCCTCGACTACGCATGCCTGGGTGGTGCTGGGGATGGTGCTTTCGGGAATCGGGATGGGATTCGTGCAGCCGGTGTATACGGTGGCGGTGCAGAACGCGGCTCCGCGCCAGCATATGGGGACGGCGACGGCATCGGCGCAATTCTTCCGGTCGATCGGGAGCACGGTGGGAGTGGCGGCGTTCGGCAGCGTGCTGCTGACCAGCTATCATCACGATTTCGCGAAGGCGATTCCACCAGGGACACCGGAGATTGCTCTCAAGCCGTTTTCGAATCCGCTGCTGCTGCCGCTGATACGGCCGCAGCTCGACGCTGGATTTGGGCGGTATCCGGGAGGGCTGGATTTGCTCCATCGACTACTGGACAACGTGCGGGTGTCGCTGGTGCACGGGATTCAGGTGATCTTTCTGACGGGTGCGGTGATTATGACGCTGGCGATCCTGCTGAATTTTGCGCTGAGGGAAATTCCCCTGCGGGGCCACGCGAGTGCGGCGGCTGAACCACCGGCGGCCTAGGGGTTCAATAGAAATCGGCGGCCCGTTCAGGAGGTGAACGGGCCGCCGCGGATCATGCCTGGTTCCCGCTAGAAGGGTGTGACTGCGTCCAGGCGACCCGAAACCTTACCGGGCGATCTGAATCTGGTTATCTACCGCGAAGACTCCAGGGACTCCGTTGGCTCGGACATACGCGAGCTGCTTGTCCCCTTCTGAAGAGACGAATCCTTTGAGTGTCACGTTTCCGTTTTTCACCAGGATGTGGATCGACGGAATTACGCCCATGCCGTAACGCTGAAGCGGCGAGTAGCCGAAGATGGCCCGGTACTCACGCATCCGGATCTGGTTGTCCATGGGCGAGAGCGGCAGCACTTCGATCTGGTTGTCGACGCGAGTGACGCCTTCCAGACGTTTCACGACGTTGGCGGCATCGCTTTTCAGAACCGGCCGAGTGACTTCGCCGAACAAGGTGACGGTTCCGTTCTCGACGCGAAACGAAAGATCGTCGAACACGTTCAGATACGGCAGCATGGCCAGCTCGTGGCGAACTCTTTCGGGGAGCGGCGTGGCCGGGTTGTTCGATGCCATCACAAAAGTCGGAGCGGCGAGCAGAACTGCGAGCGCCGCTAATGCGGTCATTTTATTTTTTAGGGTTTTCATTGGTTGTCCAGTCCTCCTACCCGATTCGACGCCGGCATGCGGGTAACGGTTGCAGTTGCTGGTGTAAATAGACTTGGAACGAATCAGCGCTTTCTTACGTACGCGCGATTTTCACGCACGGGAGCCCGGTAGATATCCACCCAAGATGCGATAGATGTAGGCCAGGATTTCGGCCACGGCGCGATATAAATGCGCAGGGATCTCCTGTCCGACTTCTGCGGACTTGTAGAGAGCCTGGGCGAGCGGCGGGTTCTCGACGATGGGGACCTGGTGGTCCAGGGCGATCTTGCGTATGCGCGCGGCGACGTAGTTCCTGCCCTTCGCCACAACCTTGGGAGCGCCGGGCGAATCCGCCGTGTAGCGGATGGCGACGGCGTAGTGCGTGGGGTTCACGATAACGGCGGTGGCTTTGGGAACGTCCTGCATCATCCGGCGCCGCAACAGGTCCCGCTGCAAACGGCGGATGCGCATTTTAATTTGAGGATTGCCGTCGTGTTCCTTGGTTTCTTCGCGGATTTCCTGCTTGCTCATCCGGAGCTGGCTGGTGTACCGGCGGCGCTGCCAGAGAAGATCGAGAACGCCAATGACCAGAAACAGTCCGGCGGCGCGCCACAGCAGGGTTTCAATGGTTCCGCCGACGCGCGCCATCGCGACCTGCGCGCCCATCCACGGGAGGTCGAGAAACGAAGCCAGGTTCTCGGTCAGTTCGTAACACACCACCAGGGCGATGACGGGCAGCAGCAGCAGCGCCTGGAGAAACATCGGCAGGTTCTGCGCGGGCACGGAGGAGAAGCGGCGCAGGACATTGAGACGGGCGAAATCGGGAATCAGCTTGGAGAGCGAGATTCCCATGCGGGTGCTGGCGAGCTGGATGAACACCACCAGGAACATCAGGGAAATTCCGGCCAGCATTACGGGTTCGAGCGCGGGCAGGACGGCGTCGCGCATCAGGGAGACGGCCTGAGTGGGCGTCAGGTCCATGGTGAAAGCGCGTGGGAGCAGATCGCGCATCATGCGGGCGCAACGGACCAGGAAGCTTCCACTAAAGGTTGCGGCGATGACGACGAAGCCTAGAAAGTGAACCGAGGACAAGAATTCGCGGCTCGCCGGAAAATTGCCTTCCTTTCGGGCGCGGTCAAGACGGCGCTGCGTCGGTTGCTCACTGCGTTGCTCGTCGGCCATCGGGATTCGTTAGCGGTTAGGGAGCGGCCAGGCGGGTGACGGCGTGGATGGTTCGTTCGGCGGAGGCGGAAAAGATTCGCGCGACGACGGGGGCGAGCGCGACAAGAATCGCGAGCGCGGCCAGCATCTTGATCGGGAAGGCGAGCGAGAGAAGCTGGAGTTGCTGTTGCATGCGGCCGAGTAAAGCGAGGGCGAGGTCGAGGAGCAGAAGCAGCGCGATAACGGGCATCGCCAGGCGCAGACCGATCGCGAAAATGCCGGAACCGAGCCGGAGGACGCCATCCAGGCTGGCGGCCGCGGGAGCCCAGGCGCCGGCTGGGAACTTTTCGAAGCTGACAGCGAGGATGCGGACGAGTTGGCGATCGATGCCGACAGTAAAAAAGAGCAGTCCTGTGATCAGCGACATCAGGACCTGCAACACACCGGAATCGGCCTGGCTGGCCGGATCGATGGTGGAGGCGAATCCGTATCCCGCCTGAACGCCGAGGATCTGAGCGGCGAGTTGAAAGGCTTCGTTCAGGAATCCGACGGCAAGACCAATGGCCAGGCCGAATCCGGCTTCGGCGATGGCCGAAGCCGCGAGCCAGCCGAAGGAGGGTAGCTCGTTCGCGAGGTTTGGCCATGCGGGGAATAGGGCGAAGGTCAGGGCCAGGGCGAATACGACACGGATCGGATCGGGAGCTCCCCGGATGGCGGGGAGGGGCAGGAACAGGATCAATCCGGCGACCCGGGCCAGCACCAGGAGAAACGCGAGCATGGTGCTCAGCGGCAGGCCCAGCGTCATCAGCGTGAAAAGCGGGCAAGATCGCCGAACAGGGTCACGGTGTAGGCGATCAGTTTGGCCAGCATCCAGGGCATGGCCAGGACCAGCGCGGCCATGAAGGCGGTAAGGCGCGGGACCGTGCTGAAGCTGGAATCCTGAATAGAGGTGAGGATTTGCGTGAGGCTCATGACGATGCCGACGACGAATCCGACCGCCAGAATGGGCAAGGCCAGCCAGAACGTCGTGAGGAAGACGTTGCGCATGAGATCGACGACCGTGGCGATGGTCATGCGGTGAAGGTCCGCACGAGCGAGCCGACCACCAGGTTCCAGCCGTCGACCAGGACGAACAGGAGAATCTTGAAGGGCGCGGAGACCATCACGGGCGGCAACTGAACCATGCCGACGGAAACGGTGATGGAGGCTACGACCAGATCGATGATCAGGAATGGAAGGAAGAGAACCGCGCCAATCTGGAAAGCGGTTTTCAGTTCGCTGAGGACATAGGCGGGGGCGAGAGCGCTCAGGGGGACATCCGCGGGCCGGGCGGGGAGCGCGGAATGGGAAAGCTCGACGAACAGTTGGATGTCTTTTTCACGGGCGAACTTCAACAGGAACGCCTTGATGGGAACGGCCGCCTGATCCCAGGCGGCGGAGGCGCTGATCTGACCGCGTTCGAGAGGTTCCCAGCCTTGGTGGTAGACGTCCTCGGCCACCGGCTGCACGACGGCCAGCGCCAGAAAAAGGGCAAGGGCGACCAATACCTGATTGGATGGAGCGGTCTGCGTTCCCAGCGCCTGGCGCAGGAAGTGAAGCACGACTACGACTCGCAGAAAAGGCGTCAGGGCCATCAGGATCGCGGGCAGCAATGTAAGAACCGACATCAGCAGAAGAATCTGCATGGGGACGCTGAGGGCGGCGCCGGTCTTGTTCTGGACCAGCGTGATGCCGAGCAGGGAATCGCTGGGGGCCGAGAATACGGAACCGGCGAGCATCAGGAAAAGAGCGGCGGTTCTCATGAGGTTTGGCTTTCCGTGGTGTCAAGCAGTAGAGCGCACCCATGTGGGTGCGTCGCGACGAGAAGTTCCCGGCCGTTGAACCGGACCAGATGCAGGGAGTGCTGCGGGGTGAGCGTCATGCGCTCGATTGTCTGGATGGATTTGTTCCCGCTAAGACGCCGGGTGAATGCCGCGCGCCAGCCGGCTCCGCGCCGCAACGTCCATAGAACTGCGCCTAACAAGCTGAAGACGGCGAGCACGGAGAAGCCTTCACGTACGCCGTTCACGGCTAGACATCCTCTCTGAAATCGGTGATCCGCACCCCGACGGTGTCTTCGATAATCACGATTTCACCGCTTCCGATGAGCGCTCCGCCGATCAGGATGTCGATATTTTCGCCGGCCGAACGCTGCATGGCGATGACGCTGCCGGCTTCGAGCGCGAGGATGGACCGCACGGTCATGCTGGTGCGGTCCAGCTCAACGTCGACATCCATGCGAATATCGGCGAGATGGGCGATCTCTTCAAGGGCGGTCATGAATTATTGCTGTTTGAGGGCGATCGTGTCCTGGCTCAACTGATCGACGGTGGTGACGACGTGGGCGTTGGCCTCGTAGGCGCGCTGATAGACGATCAGGTTCGTGAATTGAGTGGCAATATCCACCGTAGAGCCTTCGACCGATCCGCCGAGGACCGTACCGCGTCCGCCGGAACCGGGGACGCCGATCGCGGGCAGCGCGGTGAGCGCGCTGGGAAGATAGTTACTTTCGCCCGCCGCAATGAGCGACGCGGGGTTGCGGATCACAGCGAGCGCCATCTGGCCGACCGCGACCTGCGTGCCGTCGGAATACTGCGCAAGCACGATACCGCCGTTGGCCAGGCCCACGCTGACCAGGTTGGCCGCCGCCGACCCATTTTGTGCCTGGGCCGAACTGGCCGAGGTCTGGGCGTATTGCGTGATGTCCGGAGTCGCCCCGTTCGCGCTCCAGAGGTTCCAGGTAATGTTGAGATCGTTTGCGCCATCGGCCAAACCCGGGGCGCTGATGACCGGCTGCGGATCAGTAGCGGCGGGGGTCACAAGATTGCCGTTGGCGTCGAAAGTCAGCGTGCCGGTCACGGGTGTGGAGGGGCTGGTGGTATCGGTGGCGGGAATGCTTCCCGAATAGGTCCACTGATTGGCTGTGCCGGTTTTGGTGAACGACAGAGTCGCGATGTGCGCCACCCCCAGGGAATCATAGACCTGTAGAGAGGTGGAGAACGTCGTCCCCGCAGCCGCCGAGGCGTCCAGGTTCAGGCCTGCAGAGAGCGTCGTGGTCGCAACTGGCGCGGCGAGAGTTCCGGTCGGCACCGTGATGTTGCCAACCGGTCCATTGGTATCGAGAACGCCGTTAACCGCGGTCCATCCCTGTACGAATTGACCCGACGCGGTGGTCAGGTCGCCGTTGGTATCCACTTCAAAACTGCCGCCGCGCGTGTATTCGGTGGCGTTAGCGGATTTCACGACGAAGAATCCGTCCCCCTGAATGGCGGCGTCGAGAGGACCGCCGGTGGATTGAATGGCGCCTTGCGTGAACTGGCGTAGTGTGATGGGGATGCCAACGCCGAATCCGACCTGGGTGGCGCCGAGGCCCGCGCCGATCGATTGCGTGACCAGATCCTGGAAGCTGACGGCGCTGGCTTTGAATCCGGTCGTGTTCAGATTCGCAAGGTTGTTGCCCACTACATCAATCGCGGTAGTATCCGCCTTGAGACCTGAAAGAGCTGTAGAAAATGAGGCCATGAGTTTGTCTCCGAGTGGATGAGGTTAAGAAGTCGTGGGCGCGGTTCCCGGGTTGGGGCTGGAAGTTGTCGAGGCTGCGGGGACTGCCGCGGCGAGCGTGGCGGCCGATTGCTGAATGGCATTCAGGTCGCTGAGCATCTGCGTGGAATTCGACAGCTCGCTGAATTGGGCGAGTTGGGTAACGAAGGTGGTTCCGTCGGTCGGATTTTCGGGATCCTGGTTTTCCAATTGAGCCACCAATAGTTGCAGGAACACATTCTGGTCGTCGAGCGAGCCGGATGTCGGCGAACTCTGAGTTGTGGTGGAGTTTGCGGTCGGGACGGAGAGCGGATTGGTCACGCTGGTCATTGTGTTAGCTCCAATTCATCGAGCCAGCGCGCGGCGCGCTGGTCCCGCGGATTTTGTTGCTGTTGGTGCTGCTGCTGCGGCGGCTGTTGGCGGCGATCGCGAGAATCGGCCGAGGCGTCATGGGAAGGTTCTGAATCCAACTCGCGGCTGTTTGTCTGCGAGGAAGCGGCGCTGCTGGGAGCGATGGCGTCGGCCCGGTACCCCGCGCGCTCGAGCGAGGTTGTCAGGACGTTCAAATTCTGGCGCAGAGACGTCTGGAGGGCCGCGTCGGGGGTTCGAACCGCGACTTGAATTTCCCCGGCGCGCTGGGTTACGTGCAGATCGACGGAGGGCGCTTCGGGCTGGGCGATGCGCACGGTGATTTCCTGGACAGCGGGCACGTGTGTCTGCGGTGGAGCGATCCCCTGGGGCTCGGAAAGATGCTGTGTCGGTGCGCCCGCAGTGAAGAGCGCCGCGGGCGTGGTCACGCTCGGAGGATCCGAACTCGCCGGTAGCTGCAGGGGAATTTCGAAGGCATGGCCAGGATCGCCGGCGGAGGACGTTGGCGATGCGGGGGCGATGCGGGAGGGCTGTGCGGGGCCGGAAGGCGCCTGCGATGGTGAGTCCTCGGGCTCTGGGGCCGGTGTTCGCGCGGGCTTCGAAGGCGGCGGCGCGATCTGCGTTCCGGGTGCGGATGGCCGAAAGGAAATAGTTGCGGAGGCCGGCTGCGCCGGTGAAGGCGTTAGCGGCGAGGCGGAGGGAGACGTTGCCGGCCGGGTGAGTTCGGGTGCCGGATCGCGATTCGAGGCAGCCTCCATCTGAGGAGTAGAAATTGAAACTTGAGATTCGGGTTGCGTGGACGGGCTGTTGGTCACATGGAGCGCGGGGATGTTTTCGAAAGGGGCCGCCGGAAGATCACGGGATGCGAGCGGAATTAGGCGCGCGCTGAATGCCAGCTTGTCCTGCGGCAATGGCTCTGTCTGCGGATCAATTGGCTTGCCGCGCGGGGCCAACGGTTGTACGGGCGTCGACGCCGGCGAGGCCGGGGGCTGTGTGTTTCCCTGCGGTGTCGGGAGCGGAGCCGGCGTCGCGGGGACAGGCATCGGAGAGGCGGAGATCGCCAATGCGGGGTTCATTGCCGATTCAATTGCCGGTTCAATTGCCTGTTCAATGACCCGCGTTCCTGGGCCCGATGAGGTGCTCTTAAGTCCTTTTTGAGGCGGTGCGGAAGCCCGCAGTGGCGAGGGCGGAGCGTTTTTTGCCGGGGTGGTCGCGGGGCGCGCCGGGAGCTGAGCCGCGGGAAACGGAGTTGGAGGCGTCGACGTCTGCACGGGAGCCTGCGGCACACGGGCCGGAGGCAGCGGAACGTCAGGCACGACAACGGGGACGGCCTGGCTGGCGGGCATGGAATCCGCTGGCTCGACGGATCCAGCAGGAGCTGCGAGAGGCGCCGGGGGAGTGGGTACGGAAACTGGCTCAGACAAAGCTTGGGGGGGCGGATTCGACGTGGGGGCCGTCAGGTCCTGAGGCGCGGCCAGCCGGGGCGCAATCTGATTCGCGAGCACGTGCTCGGGCGCTTCGGGAGTCGTCACAATGGTCTCTTGCCCCGCCGGAAAAGCCCGATCTGGAAAAGCCAGAGCCGGAAAAGCCCGGGAGGTCACGTTGCCGAGCATGGAACGGATCAGAGCATCGGCGACGGTTTGGGGCGCCGCCGTATTTCGATTTGCCAGCGGCTCGCTGCCGTTTAGCCGCTGGGCTGAGTCCTCCACCGTGAACTGGGGGTTCGGGGCCTGCGACCCGAATAAGACGCTAATGAGGTTGAGAAAGACCGGGGGCGGAGCAGATGTGCGCGGCGTCGCGGGCGGAGTGAGGAAGACAGACAGCGCGCCCAAGGGATCAGAGGTTGCCGCGATCGTGTTCACGCGGGAACGAATTGCAGGTTACTTTCCAAAGCGAGTAACACAGGAAAGCAATCGGTTAGCGTCTGGCGACGCGGCAAGAGAATGTCGCTCCGATGGAAACGGCACGTTTATGTCGCCTGGGAATCGCCGTCTCTCAACATATCGGATTGGTTTTGTGGCCCTTTACAAAACGGTTCTGCGATTGCACTCTTCGAATCCGCGAATTCACCATGGACTCCCTTCTCATCTCGGCGGCCGGCGGAATGAAGTCCCGACTGGATTCGCTGGATATGCTCGCGAATAATATCGCGAACAGCGGAACGGCGGGGTTCAAGGCGGACCGGGAGTTCAACAATCTGTATGAAGAGGAACTGCCGGTGGTGGAACGGCCATATACCGATTTTTCGCAGGGCATGCTGCTCCCGACCGGTAATCCGTTGAGCTTGGCCCTGTCGGGCAAAGGATTGTTCGCACTCAATTCCCCATCGGGAACCGTATTCACGCGAAACGGCGACTTCCGGGTTTCCAAGAAAAATCAGTTGGAGTCGAGCGAAGGTTACACCGTGCGAAATGTTCTCGATAAAGGCAACCCGATCACGGTCGATCCGCAGGTTCCCATTGACGTCGGCAAGGACGGCGTGGTGCGGCAGAGCGGGCAGGACCTGGGAAAAATAGAGATCGATGCGCCGGACTCGAATCCACTTTCGCTGAGTAAGCTCGGGACGAGTTACTTCATTATGGCGGACAAGAACGCCGGGCTTCCGGTCGCGCCGCAGGCCACCGAGGTTTTACAGGGACAGGTGGAACAATCGAACGTTCCGGTGGCGGAATCCGCAGTGAAGCTGGTGAGTGTGATGCGCCAGTTTGAGATGCTGCAGCGGGCGATCACGCTCGATTCCGAGATGGGCAAGAAGGCGATTGATGAAGTCGCCAAGGTTACCTGATCGAGGTTACTTAAGGAGCTAACAAGATGATTCGAGCCTTGTATAGCGCCGCCAGCGGGATGACGGCGCAACAGATGAGCATCGATACGATCGCCAACAACCTCGCGAACTCGAATACTACGGGTTTCAAGGCGCGGCGGACCCAGTTCCAGGACCTGCTATATCAAAGCTTCTTGCAACCGGGAGCGGCAGCGGGTTCGCAGACCATCGTGCCGAACGGGCTGCAGCTCGGTCTGGGGACCCGACCCTCCGCGAATTCGATCATCTTCACGCAGGGGAGCTTCACCGAGACGGACAATCCGCTCGACCTGGTGATTCAAGGAAAAGGATTTTTTCAGATTCAATTGCCGAACGGCCAGACGGCTTACACACGCGGCGGGAATTTTCAGCTCGATAAGAACGGCAATATCGTGAATGCGAACGGCGATCCGGTACAGCCGCAGATCACGATTCCGGCGCAGGCCCAATCGATCACGATTGCGCCGGACGGGACCGTGAGTTATACGCAGCCGGGACAGAACGCTTCGCAAACGGCGGGCCAGATCCAGCTTGCCAATTTCACCAATCCGGGGGGCTTGAACAGCATCGGCAGCGGACTGTTCATGCCCACGGATGCGAGCGGAGACCCGATTGTCGGCACTCCAGGGGGGCAGGAAGGGCTTGGAACGCTGCTCCAGGGATACCAGGAAGCGTCGAACGTGAGCGTGGTTGAGGAATTCATCAATATGATCAGCAGCCAGCGCGCTTACGAAGCCAATACCAAAGTCGTCAAGGCGGCCGACGAGATGTATCAGCAGGTGAACAACGTCACGCAATGAAACAGGCGCTGATTCTGCTGCTGGCCGTTCGCGCGTTTGCGTGTCATACGGTCGACGGCGATTCCATTAAAGGAAAGGATCTGGCGGCGGCGAGCGTTGCTTTCGCCAAGCTCGATCCGGAACTGGATATCGCACCGACGCCTTTGCCCGGCGTCCCCCGGTTGCTCCACGCGGCCGAATTAACGAGGCTCGCGCGCCGGTATGCGATCGATCTGTCGGAACCGGTCCCGGAAATCTGCTTTGAGCGCGCTACCGAGCCGCTGACGGCGGAAAGACTGTATCCCGTCTTGCGGCAAGCCTTGGGAATTGATGACGCGCGGATCGAGATTCAGGACTTCAGCCGGGCAGGTGTTCCGCGAGGAACGCTCGAGTTCAAGCGGAGCGGACTGACGGACGCCGGAGTTTGGAGAGGGCAAGTAGTGTACGCCGAGGCGCGGAGCGTGCCGGTGTGGGCAAGGGTCAAAATAATCGTGGACCGGAACTGGGTAGAAGCCGTGGAGACACTTCCCGCGGGAACGGTCATTGCGAAAGGACAACTGGTCGAGCGCAGAGGGCCGCGGTTTCCGTTTGGGCCGGTCATGGTTGATTCGATCCATCAGGTGGAAGGGCAGCAGGCGGCGCGCGCCATCAAGGCGGGCGAACCAATTTCCGCGTCGATGCTGGTGCATCCGCGGGAAGTGACGCGAGGGGACCGGGTGAAGGTAATGGTGATGAGCGGCGAGGCGCGATTGCAGTTCGATGCGACGGCGGAGACGTCCGGGCGCGTGGGCGAATCGGTGATGGTTCTGAATCCGGATAGCGGGCATCACTTTCTCGCGAAAGTGGAAGGGAAAGACGAGGTTCTGATCAAGAAATGAAATACATTTTCTTTCTGCTGATTCCGCTGGCGTGGGGGCAGATGGGAGCGTCGCCGGGGTCCTTATTCACGCCGCTGGGACGGCTGGCGGATGCGGCGCGAGATCTGCGCGCCGCGAACGTGAACGATGTCGTTACGATTGTGGTCTCTGAAAGCCTGGCCGCAGTGGCGTCGGGGGTTTCGAATACGTCGCGCAAGACGTCGGCGGTCAGCAACATTGCGGCGCTCGCCGGCGCGGTCGCCGCGACCAAGCGGCTGGCGAATCCCTTAAACGTTACCGGGGATCAGGAACTGGCCGCGCAGGGACAGACTTCGCGGAACATGACGCTGACGACAACACTGTCGGCGCGCGTGGTGGAGGTGACGCCGAACGGGACGCTGCTGATCGAAGGCACTCGCGACATCGGTGTGAACTCGGAAAAGCAAACCATCACGGTGCGCGGGCTGGTGCGGCCGGCGGATTTGTCCACCGCGAACAGTGTGCTTTCCACGCAAATCGCGAACCTGCAGATTCACGTGACCGGAAAAGGGATCGTCGGGGACGCGATCCGCCGGCCGCACTTCCTGTACCGGCTGTTGCTCGGGTTGCTGCCTTTTTGAAAGATCATGCGCAAATTTATTTCATTTCTTTTTATCGGCTCGGCGGCGTGGGGCGAAATGGCGCGGCTGAAGGACCTGGTGTCGCTGGAGGGCGTGCGGGACAACCAGTTGATGGGATACGGCCTGGTAGTCGGGCTGAATGGGACGGGCGACAAGCAGCTCACGCTGTTTTCGACGCAGTCGCTCACCAACATGTTGAAGCGGATGGGCGTGACCGTCGACCCGACGCAGATGCAGGTACATAACATGGCGTCGGTGATGGTGACAGCCGATCTGCCGCCGTTCGCCGAGCCCGGCACGCGCATCGACGTTACGGCGGCGGCAATCGGCGATGCCAGAACTCTGCAGGGCGGCATCTTGTTGATGACGCCGCTGAAAGGCGCCGACGGCCAGGTATACGCGGTCGCGCAAGGTCCGGTGATCACCGGGGCTTTTGTCGCGGGGCGCGGTGGAAATACCGCGACGTTGAATCATCCGACAGTTGGGCGCACGCCCGATGGCGCGATCGTGGAACGCGCGCCGCCTTCGATCGCGCCATCGTCGCATGTAAAGCTGCAACTGCATCACGGCGACTTCACGACGGCGGCCCGCGTGGTGGATGTCGTGAACCGGCGTTATGCGGTGTCCGGAGGGCCGCCGGTAGCGCGCGCGACCAGCCCCGGCGCGGTTGTGGTGGAAGTGCCGCCGTCTTACCTGGCGCGGCCGGTGGAATTTGTGGCGGAGATGGAGAATTTATCGATCGAGTCGGATGCGCGGGCTAAAGTGGTGATCAACGAACGGACGGGAACTATCGTGATCGGAAAGGACGTGAGAATCGCGCCAGTGGCGATCCTCCATGGCGCGTTGAGCGTGGAGGTCCGGACCAAGCTCGAAGTGTCACAGCCGCCGCCCGTATCGACGGGGACGACCACGGTGACGCCGCAAACCAACGTGACGGCGAAGGAGGAAGCGGCGAAGAATATCGTGCTGCAGAAGGGCGCGACCGTCGAAGAATTGGTGCGGGCGTTGCAAGTCATCGGCTCGACGCCGCGGGATGTGATCGCCATCTTGGAGAATTTGCGTTCGGCGGGCGCGCTAGACGCGGAGATTCAGGTGATATGACGAGTCCGATTGCGGCGGCAACTCCGCTGATCGATGCCGCTCCGGCCGGTAAGCCAAAGGACGCAGCGGGGGCCGCGAAGGAGTTTGAAGCGATGTTGATCGGGCAGATGCTGCGGTCCGCTCGCGAGTCGGCGGAGGATGACGGCGCGGATGCGACCGGGGAACCGATGATCGACCTGGCGGACCAGCATTTTTCGCAACTGCTCGCGAATAACGGCGGAATGGGACTGGCGCACATGATCACTGAGGGGTTGAAGCGGGGAGAGCAGAATGCGAATCAACGATAGTTTGATGAACGCGCTGGCGGCGTCCCAAGCGACCGCGCCATCGAGTAAAGCGCACGGCGGCCAGCGCCGCGCCGCCGGCGACGTAGCGCAGATTTCAGATGCTGCCAGGCGCCTACTCGCGAATGGGCAGACCAGACTCGCCCAGTTGCAGGCGGCTCACATGACGGGAACGTATCAGGTCTCGCCTAATCAGATCGCGAGAAGCATCATCACTGCGCACTTAAAGTCGTGATCTGCGTCACGCCTTTTTTCGGGATTTGATCTCGGCGAGGAGTTTCTCCACCTGATCGTCCTTTTCCAGCGCCGCAAAGCGGTCTTCGATGGAATTCGCGAATGAGCCTGAGGCGAGTTCGGCACTGGCCAGGCCGACCGCTTCGGTGTGGCGCACTTTGTTCTTCAGACGATCGAAAGCCGCGGCTTTCGATCCGTCCCCGATTTTCATTTGCGCTTCGTTGGCCTTGCTTAGAGCTCGGGAGCGGCGGTGCTGGGCAATCAACACGTCGCTCTTATTCTGAGCTTCCTGCAGTTTCAAATCGAGCTTGCGCAGCGCGGTTTTCAGATTCTCAACCTGTGTCGTCTGGTCCGCGACCTGTTCCGCGAAGCTGCCGGCCACGTTTCTTGCAGTCATGGACCGTTCGAGCGCGGCGCGGGCAAGGTCGTCATGGCTTTTTTCGACCGCCATTTCGGCCTTGCGCACCCAATCCGCGGCCGCGTCTTCATTTTCTTTTTGTTTTTTCATCAGCAGGTGCTGGTCGGCGATGGCGATGGCCACCTGCGTTTTCACCTGCAAAAGCTGATTCTGCATGTCCAGAATCACCTGCTTGATCATTTTTTCGGGCTCTTCGGCCTGATCGATCAGGTCGTTCAGGTTGGCCCGGATGAGAGTGGTGACGCGTTCTAAAAGTGCCATGACTTTACTCCTTGCTGGATTCCGGAAGGGCGGGTTTGTCTCCGATGCCGCGAACCTTGCCCAACAGGTCAGACATCTTCATGCCGCTCAAAGTTTCAAAGAGCGCCGGGATTTGTGCGGCCATTTCGGTTAGATCGCCGGTGATCTTGTTCATGCCGGCGGAATGGCCGTTGCCGGTGGAGACGATGGTGATCTTATCGATATTCGCGAGCGGCGCCGCCAGGGCTCTCACGACTTCGGGCATGTTGGTGATGAGCTTGTCGACGACGGCGGCCTGGTTGTATTCCTGATAAGCCTCGGCTTTGACGTTCATCGCTTTGGCCTCGGCTTCGCCTTTCTTCAATATAATTTCGGCTTCGGATTCGCCCTGCGCGCGGATAGCGGCGGCGGCGCCTTCGGCTTCGGCGATGCGGCGCTGACGTTCGGCGGCGGCGAGGGTCTCGATGCGCTGGCGATCGATTTCCGCCTGCTTCAGGACGGTCGCGATCAGTTCCCGTTCACGGCGGAGAATTTCGGCTTCTTGAACTTTGACTTCGTGCTCTTTTTCGACCTGTCGAACTTTCACTGCCTCGGCCACCACCTGCTGCTGCATGATGTTGGTCTGAATGTCGTAGGCTTTGTCGGCCTGGGCCTGCTGTTTCTTGGTGGTTTCCAGGTATTGCGCTTTCTTGATTTCAAGATCGCGCGTGGCCTCGGCCTGCTTGGCGGCGGAGAGCGTTTGGGCGAGCACTCGCTCCTGATCGGCCTGGGCTGTGGCGACGGCGGCGGCGCGGGTGGCTTCCGCGCGTTTGATGATGGTGTCGCGCTCGGCTTCGGCGGCGGCGATATCGGCGTCGCGTTTGATGCGCGCGATGTCGGGACGGCCCATGTTGGTGATGTAGTCGTTCTTGTCGCGGATTTCCTTGATGGTGAAGGAAATAACTTCAAGGCCCATCTTGCTCATGTCATCGGCGCAGGTGGCGCGCACACGGTCGCCGACCATCTCAGGTTCCTTGACAATCTGTTCGACTGAGAGCTGGCCGATGATGCCGCGGAGATGGCCCTCCATCACCAGACGGATGAGGCCGTCGCGCTCCGCGTCGCTCTTGGTGAGAAACTGCTCCGATGCGGTGATGATCGATTCCGGATCGGACTTTACTTTGATCTGCGCGACTGCTTCCACCGTTACGGCGACGCCCTGCACAGTGTACAGGTCCTGTTGAGGCGCGACGTCGAAGGACATCAACTGCAACGACAGTTCGCGATAAGTCTGGATCATCGGAAGGATGACCGTGCCGCGGCCTTTAACGATCCTGGTGCCGCCGTACCCATAGACCACCAGCGCCTGATGGGGACCGGCTTTGCGGTACAGGCTCGCGAACATGGACAGCAGAAAGAACAGCACCAGCACCATCAGGCCGGCGATCACGAGAATTTCGGGTGAGACGTGCACAGGGCCTCCTAAGTTCACAACTCCTCCTTAAGCATTGGGTTGGCCATTTCGTCCCAGCGGCGGACGTAGGCGATGCCTTTTTCAAAACGCGTCACGATCACTTCGGAGTCGCGGGGAATCGCGGCTCCGTCTTCACTACGGGCCGGCGCGGCGCAGCGCGAACCATCACGCGAATAGATCAATTCTCCGGTCCCTCCGGAACGGATGGGACTGGAGACTCTCCCCAGAACGCCGGTCATTTCGTAATCCGCTGGGTCGAGCGGCCAATCCTGCGCGGCGAGTTTCAGAAGAAACCAAAACACCACCGACGCGCCGGCGATGCCACTGATCGAAGCAAGGAAAAGGCCCAGATAAATCCAGACGCTGGAGTAGCGTTCGAGTAGATAGCCGGTGCCGCCGAACCAGGCGAGGAAAGCGGCGATGGTTCCGAAATTGAACGGCGAAAGTCCGCCGCGGGCACCATGAACATGAACATGGCCATGCAGGTGAACGTGCGGGACATGGAGAACGCCGGAGAAGAACGAGATGGCGCTCAGCAGAAAACCGATCAGAAACGCAACAAGATAGAACGTTTCCCAGTTCATACGGCCTCCCGTTTTCGGGTATCAGTCTTGACTGGAGCCGCCAGCACGGCAAATAACCGGTCAACGAGCTGCGGCGTGTCGAGAATCGCTTTCAGCAGCATCAAACATTTCCGCGAGTCTTCGTGCTCGGCCAGGCGCACCAGGGCGTGACTGATCTTGGGATCGCGGGCGAAGCGCTCGGCTCCGCTGATCAGCCACAAATCGAGTTGATCTTCCTTAACGCGGGCGTCCGAGATCAGTTCGGTGTGAAAGCCTTCGGGATCGTCAACCAGGTAGCCGGGATGCACGCCGAAAAACTTGGCCAGGAGCATGCGCGTGAAATTCGTCAGGTGCGGGCGGGCGCCGTTCTCGATCTGCGAGAGATACGACTGGCTCAAAGGTTTCTTCATCTCGCGCGCGATCGCGCGGACAGTCTCCTGCTGGGTCATTTCGCGGCCCAGCCCGCGGAGGGTACCTTCGGCCAGGCGGAGATAGCGAATTTTTTCACCGAGCCGCATATTGCAATTCGCAATTACGATATCGCAATCTGCGATTTACGTCAATAGACCGATCCTCTGACTGCCTGATCTGAAAGGATTTATTTATTCAAGAGCGAAATCGGCGACGATGATGCCGCGCTCTCGCGGATCCTGGGCATCGGGAGCCAGAGCGCGGTCGAGCTGGAAGGCGATGGTTTCCGGGTTCCCGCAATCAGGAAGGGAGCGCGCCAGGGATTGATTACCGGATTGGTCGAAAACAGCGGGCGGAAGCACGGAATTGCCGGCGCGAATTTCCATCTGGAGGGGACCCAGTTGCGCGAGCAATTCGGGGGGAAGGAAGACGCGCATGGTCATGCGGCGCGGAGCCGGAGTGACGCGGATCGAAAATTCGCGGCGGGTCCAGCGCCATCCGCCGCGCTCGATTTCATGGAAGCCGGAGACGAGCTCTACGTTCGATAATCCGTAGCGGCTGCGGAGCAGGCAAAAGGCCCGTTCGTCGTGGTCGAGGCTGGTGGTATCGGAGTCGACCGTATCCCCGAGGGCTTGGTATTCGCAAATAGTCCAGCGGGTTCGTTTGAACAGCAGCTTGACGCCGGCGTGCGAAAAAATCCAAAAATTGCTGTCGTCGGCGTTTAGCTCTTCGGCGTCGAGCAGGTAGGCGACGGTCGCGGCATCGGGGATGCGGCCCATGTGGGGGAAACGCCGGGCGATGCGCGTGCTCACGATGCAGTATTCGGAGCACTTGGCGAGCGTTTCAAGTATGTAGAAGGGATTTTTCAGATGATAGAGGGCGCCGAGAAACAGAGTCAAACCGAAGCGGCGCTCGGGAACCGCGAATTGCGAATCGAGATCGACTTCGCGAATTTCGACATTGGAATGCAGCAGTTCCTTGAGCTTACGGACGCCGCGCATACCGTTGTGATTCGGAGTGGGATGGTCGATCGCAGTTACCCCAATACCGAGGGACTCGAAAAAGAATGACAGGTCGCCGTCGGCGCAACCGACGTCGAGCAGGCCTTTCTGACGTGCCGCGTCGAGAAGGTAATCGTGGCGGCCGGCGAGAAGACCGTGTATGTGCGTGAGGTTTGACAGGGAGTGATAGCGATACCACTCGAAGTCCGCCTGCGCCGTGGCCTTGGCCTGATCGAGGACGCTAAAGAACTCCTGGCCGCGCGCCAGCAAGTCCTTCATGTGGCTTGTGCGAGCGTGCGCACGGTTTCAAGGAGCACGGCCGCGCCGTTGGCGCAATCCTCCCAACGCGTCAATTCCTTCGGAGAGTGGCTGATGCCGGCGACGCTGGGAACGAAGATCATCGCCATGCGGCCAAGGTGCGCCATGCTCTGCGCGTCGTGGCCTGCGCCGCTCGGAAGACGGCGCGTTTTCAGATTGAGACGCGCGGAGACGTCTTCGATGGTTTTCTGGAGACCGGAATCGGCGAGGGCGCTGTCATGATGCGATGCGCGATGCATTTCGATGGACGTTTGCGTGTCGCCGGCGATTTTGCGGGCGCGGTGTTCGATCGCGGCCGCCAGTCTCGCGATTTTTTCGGCGGAGAGATCGCGCAGCTCGATGGTCAACTTTGCATTGCCGGGGACTACGTTGGGGGCATTGGGGCTGATCTCGATGTGCCCCACGGTTCCGACCTGACGGCCGGGCTCGGCGCGGACGATTTCGTTCACGGCGACGGTGAGCTCGGCGGCGGCCAGGAATGCGTCCTTGCGTTCCGGCATCGGCGTGGTGCCGGCGTGATTCGCGAAGCCGCGGATTTCGACGTCGTAACGGTCGATGGCGACGATTCCTTCGACCACGCCGATGGGAATGCCGTCGCGCTCGAGTGTGCCGCCCTGTTCGATGTGGAGTTCAAGATAAGCGTGGAAAGAGCCGGGCGCGCGGCGGGCGGTTTCGATGCGGTCGGGATTACCGCCGATCTTGCGGATCGCGTCGCGCTTTACGACGCCGTTCCAGACGTGATCGAGCTCACCCGGGTCCAGAAGGCCCGCCACGGCGCGGCTGCCATAGATTCCGTTGTTGAAGGCGACGCCTTCTTCATTGGTCCAGACCACCACGTCAAGCGGCCGTTTGGTGGCGATCCGCAGCGCGTTAAGCGTTTCGACGGCTTCGATGGCGGCAAGGACTCCAAGATCGCCGTCGAAATTTCCGCCGTTCGGAACGGAATCGATGTGGGAACCAAAGAGCACGGGTTCGAGATTGCGCTCGCTTCCTGCACGGCGTCCGAAGATGTTGCCGGCAGCGTCGATCGCGGGATCGAGATGCGCTTCGCGCATCCAGCGCATGACCAGGGCTCGGCCGGCGACGTCGGCATCGGAGAACGCGACGCGGCTGACTCCATCGGCGAAGGCGCCGCCTGGCGGGCGTCCGTGAACGCTCAGCTCCTCAAGGCGCTGGCGCAAGCGTTCCGCATTAATGGCGGGCACGGTCGCGCGGGCGAAGGGAGCGAGGGCGAGTGAAGCGAGAAACTGGCCGCGCGTCATGAGGCGATTGTAGCGAAACCGCGCTACAGTTCGCCTCTTTCATGGCGTGATAGAGTGAAGCAGAATCGGGGGCAAAGCGCAGAAAATGGGAGCGACAACTATGGACCGGCGAACATTTCTGCTGGGGGCGGCTGCGGCGACGATCGTCCGCGGCGCGCCTGCGTCGAGCGTCACAGTACTGTATGGCGATCGAGTGGTGTCCGTCGACAAGGTTCAGTCGGACGCGAAAGATCTGTGGGTGCGCAAGACGGATCTGCCCAGGATCAACGATTTTGAGGTGAAACCGCAGGGGGCGTGCCGCAACGATCTGTGCATTCCTATCTCGAAGGATCTGAGGCGCGGCGAATGGTTCAATCTGAGCGGGTTCGCGCGCAAAACAGGCGAGGCAGTGGTGAGTGACGCGGAAGCTCGCGTGTGGAGCTTCGGTGAGATTCCGGTAATGCGCGGTGGATTCCTGAATTCGCGGGTGGCGCCAGACTTCGCGGTTCCGGATCGCGCGGGGCGCATCGTGCACCTGTCGGATTTCCGCGGCAAGAAGGTTCTCGTAGTCACCTGGGCTTCCTGGTGAGGGTGCCGTCTTGATCTGCCGGGCTGGCAGAAACTGTACGAAGAATTGAAAGACCGGAATTTTGAGATTATCGCCGCCGCGCAGGATACCGGCGGGGAAGCTGCGGCAGGCCAGTGGTACGACAAGGCTAAGGCCACGTTCACATCGCTGGTGGACGTGCAGCACTCGATCAGCACGGCGTATCAGTTCATCAATGTCCCGATGGGAATCTGGATCGACGAACGCGGACGAGTGGTCCGGCCAGCTGAACCGGCTTGGACTTCCGACCAGACGATGAAGATCGGCGCAAAGAGCATTGTGACCGAAGGACAAACGTATCTCGCGGCGCTGCGCGACTGGGTCGTGAACGGGGAACGAAGCTCGTACGTGCTTTCCGACGAGGAATTCGCGCGGAGAGTGAAGCCGAGGTCGGCGGCCGAGATGGCAGCGGACGCGAGTTTCAAGCTGGCGGTGTATTTTCATCAGAAAGGCAATCCACAGCTTGCCTCGAAGTATTTCGAGAATGCGCAGAAGCTCAATCCGGACGATTGGAATTATCATCGCCAGGAGTGGAGTTTTACACCCCAGGAAGCGGGGAAGAAATGGCTGGAGAAGTTTAACGGGCTGGATCAGCCGTACTATCCCAAGCTGGAAATTCAGGCGGCGCCCAAGAAGCCCTAGCGGGGGCAAATCGGGACGCGTGTATAATGTTGCGATGCGTCTACTCGCCACCACTCTATTCATCTTGCTGCCTCTGTGTGCTCAGGACAAAGATAAAGCCAAGGCGCCGCCTCCGGCGCCGACCAACCTAAAAGTCTTGAAGACGACGTCAGGCGCGGAAGTGCGGCAGATCATGTTGGCTTTTACCGCTGGACTCGGCGTGCGGTGCCTCTATTGTCACGTGCAAGGCAACTTTGCGAGCGATGAAAATCCCAAGAAGGAGACCGCGCGGCATATGATCGAGATGTCGCAGCAGATCAACTCGCACTTTCCCGATGGGAAGATGCACGTGACCTGCTATACCTGCCATCGCGGCGAAGAGGCACCGGCGACTGCGCCCGCGCCCAAACCGGCGCAATAGCTTTCAACTGGTAAGCTGGGACCGGATGCCCTTCGATGGACTCCGCGTCCTGTCACTCGAGAGCCGGCGCGCGCCAGAGATAGAGCGGTTGATTCGCGGGCAGGGCGGACGCCCCTTCGTCGCGCCTTCGATGCGCGAAGTTCCGCTTGCCAATAAGTACGAAGCGCTCGCTTTTGCCGAACGGCTGCTGCGCGGCGAGTTCGAGATGATGATTTTGCTGACGGGAGTCGGGACGCGACTGCTAGGCCAGGCAATCGAGACGCGACATCCGGTTGGAACGTTCGCGGATGCCCTGCGCAAGTTGATTGTGGTTGCGCGCGGGTCGAAGCCCATGGCGGTATTGCGGGAATGGAGCGTACCGGTCGCGATCGCAGTTCCCGAGCCTAATACCTGGAAGGAAATTCTTGCTGCGATCGACGGACGGGCGGAGCGCCGGATCGCAGTACAGGAGTACGGGCGTTCGAGCGTTGAGCTGCTTGACGGATTGCGCGCGCGCGGAGCCGAGGTAACGCCTGTGCCGGTGTATCAGTGGGACCTCCCGGCAGACACAGGTCCGTTGCGAGAAGCCGCCCGCGGTTTAGCCGGCGGCGACTTTGATGTCGTGATGT
>DATGGL010000361.1:0-22296 GCA_035308605.1 Bryobacteraceae bacterium | reverse complement strand
GGTGCGGGCGAACACGTGGCCAGTCGATGCTTCGTGAAACACCAGCGGAATATGAAAATAGCTGAGACCGGGCTGATAGGGATTGGCCCAGAAGAATTCGTAGACCGCGCCCAGGCCGCCCTTCATCAGAAAACGGTCCTGCATCAGCCAGCCTTGCAGAAACTGGCTCTCGAGCGCGTTGTCGTCGAAGGCGACCATGGCCATCTCGGCGGCGCGCGACATGGCGGCTTCGGTCAAATCCGGTTCGCCGTCGCGGAAATAAATGGGCACGCGATATTCGTTTTCAGGAGCTTCGAGCGGGCTCGGATAGTGGCTGGCGATGTGATCCACCGGCAGCGATTTGAAGTATGCGCCGTCGGGTTCTCGCAGATCGATTTTCAGATTGTCACGAACGGCGTGAAACATTTCGTAAAGAGAATAAAGCTGCTCACGGGGAATCGCCGGTTCGCCGTTGGCGATTCGCTTCACCACGCCGCCGTCCCACCAACCGACGATCTCGGCGCGCAAAATGTGCTCGGCATGATCGGGCAAGCGGTCGGCGACGGCGATCGCGGCCAGGGCGCGCGCACTATGGCGCGCCACTTCATTTACGGCTGGTTCGGCGGCGGATAACACGCGTTCGATTTTGGCGAACAGTCGATCCGCCTGCGCTTTATTCGTCACCGGAGCGCACCAATCGAAGACCAGAGCCAATTGCCGGAGATCGCGCTGCGGATCGGCGGCGTCGGATAGAGCCCAATCGACGGCCTTCCGCCCGGAGGCGGCGTCGCCGGCGACCTGGTAATGCAGGGCCGAGGCGAACCCAGGCTCGGGCAGCGCGGCGCCGCCGGAAATAAGAGCGTCAAACTGCTGCCAGCGCATGGATTGACGCTCACGCTCCCGTTTCAGGAGCCGGAGGCGCTGCTTGTTAAGCAGAAGCCGCGGCGCGTCCGTATAGATGTGATAATCCTCGTCCGCCAGCGTTTGGGGGGTCGGATCAAGCGCTGCGAGCGCGACGGGGAGCAGGAGAAGCCGGAACAGCACTTCAGCACATTGTGTCACAGCGACACACCCAAGGGGAATGGCGGCCCCGGGGCGGGTTGCGCGCAAGGACTAAATCCATGAAAACGCAGGCGTGACCCCGTGGTGCCGGGCGTGCTATAGTGAATCCCGAATTGATGAAGTACCTTTGAAAACCTGCCCTCTGTTTGCAACGGGCGCGAACGAATGAAGCGGGTGGCTACTTACTAGCGTGCTTGCGGGAGCCGGTGTTGGACATCCAACCGCTCCTTCCTTCGTTGGGGCAAGTTGCAACAGAGGGGTTTTTTATAGAGCGATTTGAAATGATATCGACCTTCCTGGATCGCCGGTCTCGGCCCGGGTTGGCTTTGCTTGAGGAACTAATTAGGACGCGGGCCTCAAATGAGGTTCGGTTCGGGTGGAAGCCGGGATCCAAGCCCGTCTTGGGCGGACCGCATCGGAATTGGAAGCAACCGTAACCTCGCAGCCCCAATTCCGATGCGGTTTTTTCGTACCTCAATAGCATAACTTGTTTGTGTAGAGTTGCCTAGAGCAATTCAGCCGAGTACTGCCCACACCATTACCTTAGAACTCCTGCCGGTACTACAACCCAATTAGGCCAAACCACGTTCCTAGCCTATTGGTACTAAGTATGGTTCGCGGGTCACACTCGGAGCCGTGCAGGACGTTTACCTGGTCATCCGCTTCACGCGCCATTGGATTCATTACGGATTCTTGACACATATCGCGGTGTGCACGATTGTCGCTGCCGTGGAGGGAGTGCTGGGGCGTTGATCTGCTCGACGAGGACTTGGCAGGTCGGGGACCTGCCCTACCGCAGGCCCTTGGCTTTTAGATACGCGATCAGGGCGGCTGGATCGTCACTGATGATGGCGTCGACCTTCGCGGCGACCAGCTTATCCCAATCGGCCGGCGTATTGGCTGTCCATGGGACGACTTCGAGCCCGGCGTCGTGCGCCGCCTGAACCTTTTCGGGAGTCACCACGGAATAGTGCGGGGAGATTACCGGAGCGCCGGCCTCCTTTGCAATCGAGACGAAATCGCGATCGCCCCGTTCCCATAAGGCCACCAGCTTGATCTCGGGCGCGATCTTTTTCATCGCGTGCAGCGTCCGGAAATCGAATGACTGGAGCATCACACGCTTTTCAAGCTTGTGTTTCCGCACGGTAGCGAGCACCAGCTCGACGAATCTGTCCGGTGTAACCGAGAGTTCGGGATGATCCGCGAAGATCTTGGTTTCAATGTTGAATTGAAAAGTGCCGCGGGGAGCAAGATCGAAAACCTGATCCAGAGTCGGCATGCGCGTGCCGGGAATCGGAGTCTGCTTTGCGAACAGCGGATTCTGGACCTTTCCGCAATCCCATTCGCGGATCTGGGCGAGCGTTAGCTCGTGGATCATTGCTTTGGATTGGGTTTCGGGATGAGGGCCGCTGCAAACCGGCGGTTCGAGATACGGATCGTGCGATACGACCAGGATGTTGTCCTTCGTAACCGCCATGTCCAGTTCGAGAACGTCAACGCCCGCCGCAATCGCGTATTCGAACGCGGGAAGCGTGTTCTCGGGCCGCAGGGCGCGCGCGCCGCGGTGGCCGTGAACCAAAATCTTAGGAGCAGCGGGTAGCATAGCCGCAAACGCGAGGACGACAAGGCCAGTGCGCATTAATCCATATTACGGCGCAATTCGCATTGGCAGCAGTCGCTGCATCGCTGGCACTTCTCGCAGCGATGATTTGGACAAACGTCCTTGGTGCAGTAAAGGCAAATTTCCGTGGACGGTTCGCCACAGATGTTGCAGGTGTAGGTAAGCGTGTCAGTCATTGCTTTTTCGTCGCCGGTCTGGCGGGCTGGCGGCTAAGTACACCGCGGCATCTCTGGGCTTCCTGGTCGACCACTTTAAACTCCTGCTCCTTGGTGACGGCCAGATCTGTGATGTACTGCCGCAGCTTGTCCCGATTCGACGAATTCTCCGACAGAACTCCGATAAGTAGATCGCCGACCGCCGGGTTCTGATAGTTCCGGACGCCGTCCGCCAGGGAACGGAGCTGCATCTCGAGCGATTGCATCCGGAAATATGTTTCGAGCGCGACCGTCAGCCGTTCGGGTTGTTTTTCAAGATTCTTGGCGGTATCGACCAGGTAGCCAAGCTCGTCCTGCGAGTTTTTCCACTGCTTGACATACGTGTCAGGAGCACCTTTCGCGATCCATTGCTGCGGCGTCAACTGATCGAGGATCGGTTTCAGCCGCTTGGCCTGGGCGGAAAGCGCGTCCAGCGTCTGAGTGACATCCCACTCAGCCTGAACGCCGGACTGCTGCTGCCCATGAGCCAGAAACGTACAAAATAAGAGCGCAAAGACAGGTTTCATAAGGCCCTACAGCTAGTGTCGCATGCACGCGAAAGTAGCGGGATGATAGGTTGAGAGTATGCCGCCGCGCTGGATTCTGACCGTCAGTTGCGCGGCGACTTTATTTGGGCAAGAGTACCTGCCGCCGATCCCGGTGGATCATCCGGCGATTCAATATTTTCAAAACGCGCCCGACGATCGCGTCGCGCGTCTTTCGAAACGAATCGAATCCGGCGAGGTGAAGCTCGATTCCCGCCCTGACCCTTTGGGGTATCTGCCCAGCCTGCTGGAACATCTCGGGATTCCTGTCGATTCCCAAGCTCTGGTCTTTTCAAAGACCAGTTTTCAGTCCACCAAGATTTCGCCGGCAAATCCAAGGGCGATCTACTTCACCGACGATGTGGCGGTCGCCTACGTTCGCGGCGGCGACGGACTGGAAGTCGCCGCGACGGACGCGAAGCTCGGGACCATCCTGTACAGCTTCAACGGCAAGTTTACGCGCCGCGACGTGTGTCTCAAATGCCATCAGGGACCGGCAACCTTTGGTGTTCCCGGCGTATTCGTCGGATCGGTTTTTCCCGGTCCTACGGGATCGCCGGCGAAAGAAGGCGCGATCATCACCGATCACCGGACTGCGTTTGAGGATCGCTGGGGCGGCTGGTACGTGAACGCGAAGCGCGGAGAGCAGCGCGACCGGGCGAATGCGATCGCGTCCAACCCGTCCGATCCGGATGTCCTGGACGCGGATCGGGCGCAGAACCTGACAAACCTGATCGGACGATTCAGCCCGGCAGGTTATCTGAGCGGTGTCAGCGACATCGTGGCGCTGATGACGTTCGAACATCAGACGCAGATGATCAACTACATGACCCGCTTGGGTTGGGAGGTGCGCATCTTGGATCCGCGGCTCGACACGGACATTGAGGCGATGGTCGCTTACATGACTTTCGCCGATGAAGCCACGCTCAAGGAACCGATTGAGGGTGTCTCGACGTTCACGAAAACTTTTCCGCAGCGCGGTCCCCTCGATACCAAAGGCCGTTCCCTGCGCGATTTCGATCTTCAGAAGCGCCTATTCCGCTATCCACTCAGCTACATGATTTACAGCGCCCAGTTTGACGCCCTGCCGGATAACTTGCGTGATAAGATCTATCGCCGTCTGCTCGAGGCGCTGGGCCGGAAGCCGGAATCGGACCGGCAGGCGATTTTAGAGATCCTCCGGGACACCAAGCCGTCGCTGCCCGAATCCTGGCGCGGAGCCAAAAAGCTCAGCTTGCGCTGAATTGCTGCGCAAGTTTCGATTTACTTGCATTGCCGATCTGCGTGGAGTTCAGATCGGTCCCGACGCTGAGTCCTTTCACCATGAGATTGGACCGATCTTTGAGTTGCTTCTGGTCGGAATAGTCGATCTCGATGTGATCGAGGCTGAGCAGGTGCCCAAGTTCGTGAGCCCAGGCGCGGCCGCTCGCGGCGGCCGTCCCGTATGACTGTACAAAGCTCGCCGCCTCGGGATCGCTGTTGAGATAGGAGGTTCCTCCCGCCGTGAGATTGGGAATTGCGTTAAGGAGAAAGATATGAACATTCTTGTGCGCGGGACGCCGGAGGGACAGCACATCCAATAAACGCTGGTCATGGTTCCGCGCGTCCTTGGCCATCTCCAGAGGCTTGTCGAGCGTGCACTCCTGAATCACGAATTGTATTTTGGCCTTGCTCCAGATGGAATTAACCACGTTGAGGGCGTCGGAGGCGGTATCGCAAGTCCATCCCGCAGGTTCGCTCTCCCCCTTGATGGCGAAGGGCGTGATAAAAACCCGCACAGGGATGGCTGGCATAATCTCTTTGTTAGCATCCACTCAGACCGCGGTGCAAGGCTATGAAATTCGCAACTTAGTTCGTTCATGACGTCAGCTAACTTTTTCGACGAGCCGGCGTCTCGTAACGAGAGGCTGCGGCCGGAAGGAGGCACTCGTGCGCATACTCGGGATGGTCGAAAACTTATGGCAGGATTTTCGCTACGGCGGCCGGCTGCTGCAGATGAATCCCGGGTTTTTTGCCGTCGCCACGATTTCGTTGGCGCTGGGGATCGGCGCGAATACCGCGATCTTCGAGATTCTGAACGCCGTGCGGCTGCGCATGCTGCCAATTTCGCATCCGGAACAGCTCGCGGAGCTGAAAATCGCCGATAACGAGCACTGCTGCAGCGGAAATTTCACGAGCCGCCGGTCGAATTTCACTTATCCACAATGGGAGCAGATCCGCGATCATCAGCGGGCCTTTTCGGACATCTTTGCGTGGGGCGACACTCGTTTCAACCTGGCCGATGGCGGTGAAGCTCGCTATGCCGAGGGATTGTGGGTCAGCGGCCAGTTTTTCTCGACCTTGGGCGTGCATCCAGTGATGGGCCGGCTGATCGGCGAGGAGGATGATCGGCGGGGCTGCGGGTCGCCGATGGTCGTAATCAGCTACGGATTCTGGCAGCGCGAGTTTGGCGGCGATGCGCAGGTGCTGGGAAAGAAGCTGTCGCTCGACGGGCATCCAGTTACGGTTATGGGCGTCACGCCGACGGAGTTTTTCGGGGTGGAGGTCGGTCACAATTTCGACGTCGCGGCTCCCACCTGCGCCGAGCCTTGGATCAGAGGGGGGATCGACGGAGAGGACAGCCATCTGGCAAAACGCCATCATTGGTGGCTGGCGATCATCGGGCGGCTGAAACCGGGCTGGACCGTTGCGCGCGCCACGGCACAGGCCGAAGCCATGTCCCCGGCGGTTTTCGAATCCACGGTTCCGCCGAACTACCGTCCCGACGCAGCAAAATACTATGCGCAGTACAAGCTGACCGCGAACCCGGCCGGAACCGGCGTCTCCTCGCTGCGGAAACAATACGAGCAGCCCTTGCTGCTTCTTCTGGGAATCGCGGGGCTGGTGTTGCTGATCGCGTGCGCGAACCTTGCGAATCTGACGCTGGCGCGGGCCAGCGCGCGGGAACGGGAAATGGCGGTCCGCCTGGCCATTGGCGCGGATCGTGGACGCCTGATCCGTCAACTGCTGGCGGAAAGCTTCCTGTTGACGATGATCGGAACGGCGACCGGAGCCGCGCTGGCGCGTTTGCTGAGCGAGAATCTCGTCTCGTTCCTGGCTACCGGAAACAACCCGCTATTCCTGCAGCTCGAACCGGACTGGCGCGTGCTTGGGTTCACCGCTGCCGTCGCGGTGCTGACTTGCATCCTGTTCGGGTTGACCCCGGCGATTCGCGCGACGCGAACCGCGCCCAATGCGGCGATGAAGGGCTCGGGCCGCGGCGTGACCATGGATCGTGAGCGTTTCGGCCTGCGGCGCGCGTTGGTCGTCAGTCAGGTGGCGCTTTCGCTCGTGCTGCTGGTGGGCGCGCTTCTATTCGCGGGGAGCCTTCGAAATTTGATGACGCTCGACCCAGGGTTTCGCCCGGAGGGGTTATTAATCGCGCAGATCGATATAACGCGTCTGCAATACCCGCCTGAACGCCGCACCGTCTTCTTTCGAGATTTGCTCACCGCGGTTCGTACTACGCCGGGCGTCGAACAGGTCGCCACATCGAGAATCGTGTTGATGAATGATGGCTATTGGAATAATGCGATCGAGCTCCTCGGCCAAAGCGCGGCGCATGGGAATAACGATCGACTGGTCCCCTGGTTCAATCAGGTCGGCCAGGGATATTTTCAGGCCATGGGAACACCGATGCTGGCCGGCCGCGATTTCGACGACCGCGACACACCGTCGTCGCCGGAAGTCGCCGTGGTGAACCAGGAGTTTTCGCGCAAATTTCTCGGCGGCGCCGACCCGATCGGCCGGACCTTTCGCATTCTGAGTGGCCCGGGCGAGCCCGAACACCTGTACCAGATTATCGGCCTGGTGAAGAATTCCAAATACGCGAGCATGCGCGAGGATTTCAAACCGACAGTTTACGTCGGCGAGGGCCAGGAAAAGAAACCCAGCCTGGACGTCAATCTTGTCGTTCGATCCGGGCTGCCGCCGGGGACGTTATTCAACGCGCTCAAAGACACCATCGGCCGCCAGAACTCGCAGGCTTCCATTCGATTTCATGTTTTCAACACGCTGATCCAGGAGTCCCTGCTGCGGGAGCGTCTGATGGCGACGCTGTCGGGATTCTTCGGCATCCTGGCCGCGATTCTCGCGACTGTCGGTCTGTACGGTGTGATTTCGTACATGGTCGCGCGGCGGCGGAACGAGATCGGCATCCGCATCGCGCTCGGTGCCAATCGCGGCAACGTAATGCGGCTGATCCTACGTGAAGCCTTGATCCTGGTGCTGGCGGGATTGGTCACCGGTACCGCGCTGGCAATCGCGGGAGCGCGCGCGGCGACATCGCTGCTCTACGGGTTGAAACCGGGGGATCCGTTCGTCCTCGGGCTCTCCGGCATGTTATTGGCAGGAGTCGCACTGCTCGCCAGTTTGCTTCCAGCGCTGCGTGCGTCGCGCCTGGAGCCCATGACGGCGTTGCGCGAGGATTAGGTGTGACATACTGCGAGCATGAAGGGGCTCGCAGCGGTTGCGTTCCTGGTCGCGCTAGCGGCGTGTTCCAAGACAGACGAGGTTCGCGACAGCGCGGCGCCGAAACCTGCCCCGGTCGCCAA
This sequence comes from Bryobacteraceae bacterium, assembly GCA_035308605.1. Lineage (GTDB taxonomy): Bacteria > Acidobacteriota > Terriglobia > Bryobacterales > Bryobacteraceae > Palsa-187. Next base: position 14,303 of record DATGGL010000361.1, on the reverse strand, counting down.
CACCAGCAGCACCGAGATGACCCCCGGCACGCCCTCTGAAGTTCCGAATTCCGCGAGCCCGGATGATGTCCAGGTCGGCGGCGGAATCAGACATTAGTCTCGCCTTGAAATACTGTACCGATTGCGGGACTCGCTCGCTGTCGCGCGCGGCTCGGTGCAGCGAAACCGATAACAGAGGACGGGCACCGAACCGCGCATGCCAGTGAGCGGGTCCACGCGGCTAGCTACTCGACCTTCCGCGTTTCGATCACTCCGTTCGCCTCCCACGCCGCGAGGACGGAGCCGTCCGGAAGCGCCGCGAGGTTCACATAAGAACCATTCGACGCAAGTGGAGCCGGCGCGCTCGTGCCGGGAACCTGAATCTCGATCGCCGGCCCGTTCGACCAGGCGACGTATGCTCCCTTACGTCCCGCCGCGATCGCGACATCTTTGCCAGCGCCAATTTTCGTTTCCGGTTTTCCGGCCGGCGCGAGAAAGACCTCGCCCTCGCGCCGCCATGCGGACACGACCTGGCCGTGGTCCACCGCGATCCCGCCGCCGTCCATCGGACACGCATTCAATTTCCAGGTCCCGTTTCCCGCCTTCTGCGGCGCCCCGAACTGAACGCCGTCCCGCGAGGAACTCACGTACATGTCGCGCGACCCGCCCACGGCATTGCGCCACAGCACCGAGATGCGCCCGGCTTCATCGATCGCGATGGAAGGATCGCAGCACTCGCAGATGGTTCCATCCGGCGAAGCATACACCAGAACATTCTTCGCCCACGTCATTCCGCCATCGGTGGAACGCGACCCGTAGAGCTTGGTCCCCTTCGAGCGCAGATCCAGCCACACGGCGAACAGGTTCCCTCGCGAATCCGCCGTCATCGCATGGAGACCTTCGCGGGCGGCACGCGGTTCATCGTTGACGGTCCCGGCGCGCGACCAGGTTTTCCCGCGATCCACGGACCGCCACGAGATGAGGTCGCCATCGGCTGGTAGACCGTGCGAATGGGCGTCGCCGGTCTCCTGTCCAACAACTGCAGAGATTACGATTGCGTCCTTCAGAATCACCACTCGTGGACCGCGATGCCGGCCCGCAGCCAGCAGTTTGGCTTCCGTGACTTTCACCGCCGGCGAAAAAGTCCAGCCTTCATCGTTCGACCCGGCAAAATAAATCGACTGGCCCGCGGCAAACGTCAGGCCGACCATTCCGTATCCGGAAGCAAGCTGCGGCTGGCGATTGGGGACGCCGTTCGAGACCGGCCCGACGTTCACCAGCAGCATTGACGCGAAAATCCATGTCATAAAATCACTCCTATTTCATCAAAACGTGAACCGCAGCGCGAACTGGAAGGTTCGCGGATCGCCAACCGCGGTAACTTGCCGGAACGTCGGCAGCGGATTTGTGGGATATGCTCCCGTCCCGAACGTTCCGTTGAGCGTGACGCCGTTTACGTGATTCAGCAGGTTAAAGGCTTCCGCCAGTGCCTCCAGGCGCAGGCGTTCGCCCAGGGAGAACTTTCGGCTCAGGCGGGCGCCCATGTTGAGGAAGTCGAATCCACTACCGGCGTTTCGATTGATAAACACGCCATTGATAGTCGGGCGGGCGGTAGTTCCCTGAATCGTGGTGCTTCCCGTTGTGATGTTAAACGGCAACGGCGAATAATATTGCAGCATCGCGCTCAACTGGAAACCGTGATGAAATTTCTGCCACGCGGTCGCGCCGCGGCCCTCAGGGGTATGAATCGCGCCGTCGAAAACCAGCCGGTTACGCTGATCGTCATCGGAGCGTCCGTAATCCTGCCAGATGTTGAAATTGTTGATCGGCGCGCTGAAGAAAAATTCGCCCACGTTGTCGAGCGCCTTAGAGTAGGTGTACGAAACCCGGTAATTCCCCCACCGGACCGGCCTCTGGACGAACGAAACGTGCAAGCCATCGTAATGCGAATCCGCTTCCGAGGAATACTGACTGTTGTTGCCGTAATTGGGATTGGGCCGGCATCCGTTATTGGTTCCCGCGGCGACGCAGGCGGGTACGTTCTGATTCTCGGAAACGATCAGATGAACTCCGCGGACATGTTGATACCCGACGGTCAACGTGCTCTTGCCCGGAAGTTGCCGCTCGATTTCGAAGCTGCCCTGCTCCGAGTACGCATTCTGCATGTGCGGATCCATGGTGCTGAAGTTGAACAGCACGCCGGGCGGCAGAGTCAGGCTGCTGAGGATATTCGGAAACACGGGCGCGCCCGCCTGAGTCGGCGACAGGCTGATGCTGATCTGGCTCAGATCGCTTACGTTGGTTGTGTTGCCAGCGGACAGCAGCGCATTCGCAAGCGCGCGCAGGGGCACGCGATCGTAGAAAAGCCCGAAGCTGCCTCGGATCACGGTGCTGCGCGAAGCGAACGGAGACCACGCAAACCCGGCGCGCGGCGACACGTTATTGGTATCCGTGGCAATCGATTTCAAAAACTCCAGGTCGTACCGCAGACCCACGTTCACCGTGAGAGACGGCAAGGGTTTCCACTCGTCCTGCGCGTAGAATCCGATATTCGGATTGGTCTGCGCCACCATCGAATTGGCGAAGGTCTGCGTGAATCCCGAATTGTTGTACGTGCCGCTCAAGAAACTCGCCAGAGACGAAAAGGAATAGCTTCCGCGAAAGGAACGCGGGAACGTAATCGTATCGTCGTTGTACAGAAAGTCGAACCCCGCGCGGATGGCGTGCCCGCTTGCTTGATAGGAGAAATTGTCGATCGCTTCATAAAGCTTATTGACGCGCCCCGTGGGCGACCCGGAAAGTGTTCCGAAAGATGCGACGCCCGCGATGCTGACGGCCGGTCCGATGGGATCCGACGGCGGAGCGCTTAGATTGCTGTAGGTAAACTGCCCACGGGTTTCGTTGACCATGCGCGGGGAGAGTGTCGCGATGTTGCTAACGGCGACCGTCTGATCTGTGTTGTCGAGATTCGCGGAGGCGGTCGCGGCGCTGGTTCCACCCGCGCCTCGCGAATTGACGCTCTCGACGTGGTAAAGGCTATAACGAACGCTGAACTGATCTTTCTCGCTAAATTGGTGGTCCACTTTCGCGAGAAAATTGCTATTGTGGACTGGATTGCGATAGAGGCCTGTATAGATTAGCGATCCTGGGTAGCCGACGGCAGTCAGCCGCGCATTGATGGCGCTAATGGACGCCGGAACGATCGTAATCAGGCCTGACTGATTCAGTTCCCGCTGCTCGAAATTCGCAAAGTAAAAGGTGCGGTCACGCCGGATGGGCCCACCCAGGCTCGCGCCATACTGCGCCTGTGTCATCGGAAGCACAGTGCTCGAGAGAGCGTTCGCGGCATTGAAGCGTGAATTGCGGAAATAGCCGTACAGATCGCCGTGAAGCGTATTGGTGCCACTTTTGGTGACGACGTTCATGTAGCCGCCCAGTGCGCGGCCGAATTCCGCCTGGCCGCCGGAAGTAACCACCTGAAATTCCTGGACCACATCGAGGCCGTAAAACACGCCGCTCAGTCCGGCGGCGTCGTCGTTCGCAGAGAGGCCGTCGACGATGAAGCTGTTTGAAAAATTGCGTTGGCTGGACACGGACAATCCCTGGCCCGGAACGGCGGACGTTTCCGCGAAGAGCTGATTGGCGGCCGTATTGGTCGGCGAGACGCCGGGAATGAGCAGGGCAAGATCCAGAAAATTACGCCCGTTCAGGGGCAGGCTTCTCACTTCGGTCTGTGACACCGTTCCGGCAATCTCCGTCCTGGCGGCTTCAAGTACGGGCGCGTCAGTGGAAACGACGATGTTCGTGGCCGCGGAACCAATTTTCAGCGTGATCGGAATCTCAAACGCCGCGCCGATGGTCAGCGTCACGGAACGGACAGTTTCCGCGAATCCATCTTTGCCGATTTTGATCTCGTAAGGTCCGATCTTGAGATACGGAAATCGAAAGCGGCCTTCGTGATCGGTTGTGGCGGTGCCCACGACGTTGGTTTCCGTCTGACGCGCGGTCACCTTGGCGCCTTCGACGACAGCGCCGCTGGGATCGGTGACGCGTCCGCTCACGCTGGCGTAATTGATCGTTTCTTGAGACAACGCGGCCGTCGCCATAACAATCGGGACAATGGCACGCTTCCACAACCACATAATCTTTTCCTTTCTCTCTTTTCGTTGTGGGGCGGGCCTGCAGCCCGCGGCGGAGTCGTACTCCGCCCGTCTTGTTCCGTGCGCCGGTCGCAAAATCGGCGCGCAGGCTACCAGCCTGCCCCACACAGGTAACTCGGTTAGAGAGAAAAGCTAGGAGGTCCGCGCTTTTGCGAGGAACGATCGTGAGCGTCAACGCGAAGGCTTCGCGTAAGCGACGCACCAGAGGCCGACGCAAAAACCGGCGGATGCGTTGAGTAAGACCGGCTGAGCGGCATCGGCGCCGCGCCCGAAGGCAAAACGCCCGCTTTCGCGTACAACGGGCATCGGGGTGCGATTCCCCGCACACCTGCGGAACCGTCCTGCGCGGCATCGCCCGGCGTCGCGCAGTGATGTTTCCCACCGCGACGGCAACACGCCGGAAGGTTCGAGATTCCCGCGTCGAAAAATGCTGGCAGAAGGAGCGGGAGGCTCAGAACGGGCAGCAACAGCGATGCGAGAATGCGCTTCACGGGAACAACACCATCACGTCACATCTCGCAGTTGTTGTCAAGTCCAAATTATTTCACGACGATCTTGGACACCGCCTGGTTCTCGTATTCGTCCGAGACCCGCACCGCTATCGTCGCTTCGCCCTGGCCACGATCCACCAGGACGCGGTATTCCTCTTCCTTGGAATCCGTCAGGCGTGTGACCGGCTCCACCACGATCCAATCGCCGCCGTTGATCGAATATTCCGCCTTGCCGATGTCGCTGAGAACGTCTTTCGCGTGGAATCGAACTTCGATTCTGTTCCCCGCCGGAGTTCCTCTAAGATCGGTGATTTCGGGCGCGGTGTTGTCGATCAGAAAAGGATCGCTATCCAGGGACGCGCTCAGTGCCTGATCCGGCGGATTTGACGGCGCGTCCGACCCCGTCACGCGCACGACGTATTTTCCGTCGGGAAACATGGTCGAATCCCAACTGTAATAGTGCTCGCGCAGCTTGTCGTGCAAAAGCTTCCACCCGGTTTCGTTGACGCCGCGAATCTCGATCTTGAATGTCATGGTGTCGCCGTTATCGTCATTGGCGAGCCATCGCGAGCCGATCTGCCCCTTCGACCAGTTCAACGCCGGCGAGGATCCGGAATCGATGGAAACGGTGGATGCGGACGGCGGCCGGGTCCTCATCGCCGGCAATGTGAGCGTCGGGTTCGACGGAGAGGAGGCGCCCGCGGGAGCCGGGAATTTGTAATTCTCAGGAGTAATTTCGACTGCTTCTACCACCGGCGCGACATTCTTCATCTGATACGCGAGATCGATTTCAGTTAGCTCCGCCGTTCCCGATAATGTCGCCCGGTATTGAAGGAATCGCGCGGCGGGCGAGGCTGTGCGGCCCGCATTCAATTTGGCCCACGGACTCCAGTTCTGTTGCGGCCGGTTCAGATTCCCGCTGCGCGTTTCAAACGCAATCGTGCCGGTGCCTTCTTCACTCAGCCGTCCCCAATAGGTGAACGCTCCCGCGTCGAATACGTCGCTCTCATAGGTTCCCGACGCCTCGCGTCCCGGACCGATTGAAACAATCGAACCGATGTTTCCGGTAACCGCGTAAATGCGGCCATCGGGCGAGGAGCAGAACGCCGTCACCTGCGTCGGATCGACGTTGAGCAGGCGCGTGTACGAGTGATCGGAGTCCAACCGGAAGATCGTGCCATGATTCCCGGTTCCGGCAACCGGATGCCCCTGTGCGTCGAAGGCGAGCGCGTACACCAGATCCTGCGCATGGCTCCAGACCTTCCGGGGATATCCGTCGCTTTGAATACGATAAATTTCAGAACCGCCCGTGATCGCCGCTGCGGTCGAGCCTAACGACGGCGGAGGCGCCTGCGGAGCTCGCGCGCCGATCGTCAGCGTGAGCCCGCCGGGCGCTGGCGCGGGTGCAGGCGCCGGCGCGGGCGCTGCCGGCTGGGCCGGAGCAGCGGCGCCCTGCTTATTCCCAACACCGGCCGCGTAAATACTTCCGTCGGAGCCGACTGCGACCGCCGTAATCTCGCGCTTCGGCGCCTGATACAAGACGAATCCCTCGCCGGCCGGCGTCACGCGCAGGATCAGACCGCTCGGATCCGTGCCCACGATGAGATTGTCGTTCGCGTCGAGCGCCAGCGATCGCGCATGCGTCTCTTCCGTTTTGAAGAACACGGATCCCGATCCCGACGCCGTTACCCGATGAATCTCGCCTTGATCGCCGGTGGCGACGAACAGGTCTCCAGATTTCGAAAATGCCAGCGCCCAGATATACTTCGCATGCGGATCGTAGAAGACGTCGGCCTTCCCTGCCGCGTCCACTCGATACACCTTCCCGTCGGGAGCCGTTGCCGCGTAGATGCGATCCTGCCGGTCGATGGCGATCGCCTGAATCTGCATGCCGTCAAGCTCGGCCAGAGCCTTGGTTTTGCCGGCGGAATCCACTTGGAACAATTTCGCTTTCGTACCTCCCAGAGTCCCGCCGCCGGCATATAGATTGCCCTTCGAATCCCGCGCAATGGCCCACAGAAATGTCACCGAAGGGTCAAAGATCTGCTTGAGCACGGGCGCGAGAGTGAGGTGGCCTTCGCTCGAAAGCGAGAGCCTCGTGAGGCTGCCTTTTTCGAAATCGGCCATGTCCGTCTGCTGCCACGTTTTCGTCTCAACGGCGTAGCTGGCCGCGGCCGCGCACAGAAGGGCGGCAGAGATACAGAAAATTTTCATGAGTAGGCTTGTTACTTTACGGTAATTCGCAGGGAATAGCTGCCGCTGACCACCTGATCGAACGGAATCGCGAGCTGCTGCTCGACGCTCTCCGCCGATCCGACCAGGGCGCGGCTCGCGGTCCGCTCGGTTTGCAAAACATTGAGCACCGATGCAGGCAGCGCTGGAAGAGTTTTGTCATCCGAGTAATACGTCGGCCGGCCGTCGACCAGGGAGACGTAAAGCTGATTGTTGTCGCGCTCCTGATTTAGGAGGGAGACCGTCTCGGGGATATCGATGTAGCGATTCCCCAGCGCCGCCACATGCTGCATCCGGTTCATCGTGTCGGCGTCCGAAAACAGGATGCGATGTTCGCCCTTGGGCATGCCGGCCGGAATCTTCACGGAAACCGATTTCTCGATTCTCTCCCCTCGGTAAGGCCGGAGAAACACTTTCACCGGGATTTCAGAGCCGGCTTCCACTTCCGTCGATGGCGTCCAGGCGTTCTCGACACTGACGACTCGCCGCTCCGGCAGCAGGTCGACTGAAACATCGACGCTTTTCAACTTCGGCGTCGTCACCGGATTCAGGAACAGGCGGTTGAACTTGTCGCCCCACCATCCCGCGAGCGCCATCGGCGCGGGCACGGGCATTTCGCTGGGCGCGAGCATGGTGGCGACGTGTATATTCTGGGTCCCATCGAGCGTGACGTTGCCGCTCATGCGATACGTCATCTCGTCAGCATACTCATTGATCTGCTGCAATGAATTGAACAATGTCAGCATCATCAGGAAGGGCGTCCACTTCTGGTGAACGAAGACGTGGAAAGTGAAATCCTTCTCTTTAACGACGCTGTTGTTCAAGCCTATGGACCGTAGTTTCAAGTGCACGGGAATCGACGGGGCTTCCGCGCCGAGTTCGCCCATGATGCCGCTGTAACGGTCCTGCCGCAGCGCGCCGACGACTTCGGTCGCGTTCCCGAACTTCGTTGGCTGAAACGCCGAGCTGAGCACCATCAGGATCTCGCTCTTCGCCATCGGCATGTCGAGCGGTCCGAGATTGAAGAAAGGGTGCCCGAACGCCAACACGCGTTTACCGTCGTTATAAGTGACGGTCCCCATCCCGGTGGCCGACATGTCGCCGGATACCAAAACACCCGATACCGCTTCTCCCGGATTGAGCGAGTGTTCCCATCCCGTGGCCGGTTTCGCCGTAAGCTGGCTGGCGCTCGCCCCACCCTGCACCGCGACGATTCCCATCTGGCGGAACATCGGATCGAACGCATTGATGGTGGCTTCGGAAAATCCGGAAAGCACCAGCGGCGTTTCGATCGGCGTCATGGTGGGCACGCGAGCCGGAAACGACCCCTGCGCGCCCGCGGAAACGTAGCGTCCCAGCAATTCTCCAGGCACTTCGACGTCGCCAACGCGCTGCGCGGGAATCTTGTCCGGCGTCCGCGCATCGGCGGGACGCGACTTGTCAAAATCTTCGATCTCGAGCATCTGCTCAATCGGAGTGATCCCGCAGATGGCATCCGGCGAGAACACGCTGAAGCGCAGCGCCACCGCGCCCACCAGCTTCCCGTCGATATACACCGGACTTCCACTCATCCCCGCCGCGACGTTGGTCACCTTGGCTTTTCCGCCCATCTTGCCGAGGATCACGGCGCTGCGCGGCCCCATCTGACCTCTCCAGACGCCGATCACTTCCACGGGCACGGGCTCAGCCTCGGTGCCGGAGAAGACTGTCCACGCCGTGCCCTGCATACCCGGCTTGATGTCTTTGAGATGAAAGATTTCGACTTTACCGGCGGTGGGCCGCTGGACCTCAGCAGCCGGCGCGATGGCGCCGCAGGAAAGGAATGCGATGGCTCCGACCACCAACCGCTTGTTCATGAAGCTGTACAACCTCTGCTTCTATATATTTCACGGACACGGGTCCGCTGGACCCCGGAAACGGGAGATCTCCGACTACAGGGCTTCCTAACACTTTAGCAATACTTGTTTATGTCTTTTGGACGCTGTGGAGAGAGGGGGAGTTCCCGCGGGCACCAATGGAGTGATGCCGCCGCGGAGATCTCCGTTAAAGTTATTAATCTGAAGGGTGTTTAATGGAACGTAGGGCCACCCGGACGAATCCTATACCACGGCGTTCGCGTCGAATAGATTGGAGGGTGCCGAAGGAAGGCATCCGAAACGTTTCGAATCGGAGAGGAGTTAAGTTCATGCTGAAAAGAATTGGCATTCCGGCCTTGATGTTGATCGCTCTGCTGGTGATTTTGGCTCCGGCGCCTGCGAAAGCCGGGGTTATGGTCGGCGTTGGTGTGGCGCCGTATCCGGCCTATCCGTATGCATATCCGTATCCTTATGCCTACGCGAATCCTTATCCGTACCCATATGCTTATCCGTATTATGGCTACGGCTATCCCTACGTGTACGGCGGTGGGTTCGGCTATGGCTATTACGGACGAGGCTACTATGGCGGACGCGGCTATTACGGCGGCGGATTCCGCGGCGGCTACGGTGGTGGATACCGTGGCAATGTTGGCGGTGCGTATCGTGGCGGCGCCGGCGGATACCGTGGTGGCGGCGGCCATGGCGGCGGGCGTCGCTAACGGCAACCGCTAGTTAGATCAAGCGTTCCAGTTTCGATCCGGCTCGGATGATGGTTTCATTCCTCTCCGGGCCGGTGGATATCCCGCCTACCTCTACTCCACTCTTGTCTTCGAGAAACTTTAGATAAGCGCGCGCGAGTTCCGGCAGATCGTCGTAACGGGTGATGCCGCGTGTTTGGGTTCGCCAGCCGGGCAGTTTTTCATATACTGGCTCAATTGCTTCCAGACCTCGAAACGTCGCGGGCATCTCTTCGATCGGCTTCCCACACAGCCGGTAGCCCACGCATACCGGAATCTCATCCAGATGGTCGAGCACGTCGAGCTTGGTAATCACCAACGTGTCGAAGCCGTTGACGATCGCCGTATAACGCAGCAGCGGCGCATCGAACCAGCCACAGCGGCGTGGACGACCGGTAACAGCGCCGAACTCATTGCCTTCGCGGCGGAGCAAATCTCCCGCGGCATCGTTACTTTCGGTCGGGAACGGCCCGGAACCCACGCGTGTGATGTAGGCCTTGGAAACCCCAATAATTCCGCCGATTCGCGTCGGGGGAACACCGGTCCCGATAGACGCGCCGCCGGCTGCCGCGCTCGACGAGGTGACGAACGGATAGGTGCCGTGATCGATGTCGAGCATGGTTCCCTGCCCGCCTTCGAACAAGATCCGCTTCCCGCGCGACATCGCATCGGCCAGATAGACCGCCGTGTCGCACACCAGCGGGCGAATGCGTTCGGCATACTCTTCCGTCTGCGCGCGGATTTGCGAGTAGTCGATTGGTTCGCGAAGTTCGAACGCCGCCGCCAGGGCCCGCTTGTCTTCGGCTAAGGCGTCGTAAAGGGCGTGAAAGCTCTCCTGGTCGTACAGATCGGCGATCCGGACACCGCGGCGCGCGATCTTGTCTTCATAGCAGGGTCCGATACCACGCATCGTGGTTCCGATCGGGATGCGGTTCGCCCGGCCTTCGGACATTTTCTCGAGCGAGCGGTGAAACGGGAAAATCACGTGTGCGCGATTGCTGATGCGCAGGTGATTCTCCACCTCGATCCCGGCGGCTTCGAGATTCTCCATCTCTTCGATCAGAGCGCCAAGGTCGATCACTACGCCGTTGCCGATTACAGCCTCGACGCCCGGCCGCAGAATGCCGCTGGGAATCAGGCGCAGGATAAACTTTTTTTCGCCGATGAAGACGGTGTGGCCGGCGTTATGACCGCCCTGATAGCGCGCCACGAGTTGGAAGCCTTCGGCAAAGAGATCGACAACTTTGCCCTTACCTTCGTCCCCCCACTGCGCACCCAGAACAATAACGTTACTCATCCGCAAACCATTGTAGCAACGCGGTGTTGCAGATCAGTTATGAATCCGCTCCGGAACCGCGTGAAGCAGCGGAGTGCGTAATATAATCTGGTTGTGAGGAACATCACCGCATATGTGGAGTTTGACCCGGCGACGCAATTGTTCGTCGGTGTCGTTCCGGGCCTACCGGGCGCTCACACGCAAGGTGCGACCATTGAGGAACTGCGTTCCAATCTGAAAGAGGTGTTGGAGTTATGCCTCGAAGATTATGAGGGCTCCCTTGATGATCTGCCTCAGGTGGTGGGGGTGGAAAATGTTGAAGTCTCGGGTTAGATAGCGCCGATTCCGGCCCGAACGCTGGCCGGTGAACAACTCACTGTGGGCCAAGTTCCAATCGTAAACTTTAGGACGATGCAGAAGGCCCTAATCCGATCCGGCTTTGTTGCCGTTCGACAGAAGGGTAGTCACGTCTTCTTTCGCCATCCTGACGGGAGGACAACGACAGCTCCTAATCACCCAGGAAGAGACCTTGCGAGGCCGCTGACGCGCAAAATACTCCGCGATATTAACCTAACTGTCGAAGACTTCTGCGATCTTCTCGATTGACGATCGATATCAGAACGGAACGTCGTCGTCGCTCACGCCTTCGCTCATTGGCTGCGAGGCTGGCGCCGCGGCCGGGCGAGCGCGAGGGGCGCTGCGCATTGGCTCTTGAGAGAATCCTTCATCCGGAGGACCACCCTCGCCGCGGCCACCGAGCAGAATTACGTCTTCCGCCACGACTTCCGTGGTCCACACCTTCTTGCCGTCTTTGTCGTCGTAACTGCGCGTCTGCAACCGGCCCTCGACGTAGATCTGCTTTCCCTTCGTCAGATACGGCGCGACGTTTTCTCCCCGCCACAGAACTACGTTGGTCCAGTTGGTTTCTTCCTTCCACTCGCCGGTCTGCTGATCCTTCCAGCGGCGATTGGTGGCCACCGAAAACTTCGTGACGGCGGTCTGCGTGGACGTGTACGCGGTCTCGGCATCGCGGCCCAGATGGCCGATCAAAATCACTTTATTTACGCTACGGCTTGCCATGATTCTGCACTCTAACACAGTTGCGCGACCCGGTCTGCCGCTTGCGCTAAGATCTGGAGTATGAGTCAAAAGAGCCTGAACCGACGCCATTTCGCGGGCGCGCTCGCCGGTCTCGCCGCCGCCCAATCCGCGCGGTCCGAGGACCCTGCGCAACGCACCAAGTTCTACATGATGCAGACGTTTCAGCTCCGGCAGGGCACCCAGCTCGCGCGGCTGCATGAGTGGCTGAGCAAGGCGTACCTACCGCAACTCTCGAAGATTCACAGCGGGCCGCAGATCGTGCTTGAATCCTTGATCGCCCCGCACAACCCGCAGCTTCTGTTGATCGTGGGATATTCGTCCTTCGAGCAGATTGCCGCGATCCACTCAAAAATGGACGCCGACAAGGAAGTGGCTGCGGCGTTCGCCAAGGTCGAACGAGATCCGGAGCCGTTGTTCGACAACCAGATCAATGCGCTGCTGGAAGCGACGCCCTATTCGCCGGAAGTCGTGATGCAGAAGCACGACAAGCCGCGCCTGTTCGAGCTGCGAACGTATCACTCGCCCACATGGACGCAGCACGGCGCCGTACACGAGCGTTTCGCCGGGCCGGAAATCAAAGTTTTCCATAAGTGCGGCATCCATCCGATTCTGTACACCAGCACCATCTTCGGAACGAACATGCCGAATCTGACGTACCTGATCCCATTCGAATCGCTGGCGGCGCGCGAAAAGGCCTGGGATGCGTTCGCGGTCGACCCGGACTGGATCAAGGCGCGCAAAGAGTCCATCGATAAGGGCGGCCAGATTGTCGCCGTGACCGATCTCTCGATTTATCGCGCCTCGGCATACTCACCCGTTTCATGATCCTTTTCCAGTACGCGAGCGACCAGTCGCTGATGGTTTACCTTAGCGATTCGATCGACCTCGCTACTCATCATCGTGTGCTGAAGCTGTTGCGATTGCTGGAGGCCGGGCCGATTCCAGGCGTTCGCAACCTGCATCCCGCCTATAATTCGATGCTGATCGTGTTCGATCCGGTGGCGCAGGAGCACGCTGAAGTCGAGCGCATTCTCGCGCAATATCTCGATCGGCTGGACACGATCGCATTGCCGCAACCGCGCGTTATTGAAATTCCTGTTTCCTACGGAGGCGAGAACGGACCTGACTTGAATGACGTCGCCGAATATCACAAGATGACGCCCGAACGTGTGATCGAGCTTCACTCGTCAGCTCAGTACATCGTGTACTTCATGGGATTCGTTCCCGGCTACGCTTACCTGGGCGGCCTGCCTCCGGAACTCACCACTCCGCGGCTCAAGGCGCCCCGGAAAAAAGTCCCAAAGGGCAGCGTGGCCATCGGCGGTTCGCACACCGGAGTTTATTCTTTCGAAACTCCCGGTGGATGGCGGCTGATCGGAAAAACCTCGCTCGAACTTTTTGATCCCTGCAGCGCGGAGCTGAGCCGGCTGGCGATCGGCGACCTGGTGCGATTCGTTCCGGCGACATGATTCAAGTTCAGTCGCCCGGAATGTTCACCACCGTCCAGGACCTAGGCCGCTTCGGCTACGGCCCGCTGGGCGTGTCCCCGTCGGGCGCAGCCGATCCGATTGCGCTGCGGCTCGGGAACCTGATTGTGGGCAATCCTCAAAGTGCGGCCGCCCTGGAGATGACCATCCTGGGTGGGACGTTCGTTTTCCCGGAGGGAGGGGTGGTCGCGCTGGCCGGTTCCGATTTCGGTCCGACCGTGGACGGCGCGGCCGTGCGCACGTGGGCGGCTATCGAAATCCGTCCCGGGCAGACGCTGCGGACAGGACCAACGCGATCCGGCGCGCGCTGCTATCTATGCGTCGCAGGAGGGATCGAGGTGAAGTTGCTCCTCGGCAGCGCGTCCACCCATATTCTCACCGGTTTGGGAGGATTCGAAGGCAGGCCGCTGAAAAAGGGCGACGTGCTCGTTACGGGCAAGCCATTCAATCAGCCCCGCGCGGTCCCGCGTTCGATTCTCGAGAAGCTACAGCCCCGAAAAACCTTACGGGCGACTGTCGGGGCGCAAACCGGCTGGTTTTCGACGGCATCGGTCGCGCGATTTTACGAATCGGCGTACATAGTCACGGAAGATTCGAATCGCATGGGTCTTCGTCTTCAGGGCGCCGAGCTCGAAACGCCGCATTCTGGCCAGATGACATCGGAAGGCGTATCGCTGGGAGCGATCCAGGTTCCTGCCGGCGGCCAGCCGATCATTCTGTTCGTCGAGCAGCAGACGACGGGAGGTTATCCGAAAATCGCGAACATCATCTCGGCGGATATGCCCAGTATTGGGCAGCTCCGGCCTCGCGATGAAGTCCGGTTCGAGTTCGTAACGCCGGAAATCGCGCGAAATCTGATCCGGGAACAGGAAGCGCTTATGGGGCAGGTTTGCGGAACGTGAGGAACCTATCTGGACCCGGTCGCGATTGCTCGCGGTTCTATGTCAGGCCTGTAACTGAACCGCGCGCGACAGCAAGCGGGTC
>DATGGL010000360.1:0-21887 GCA_035308605.1 Bryobacteraceae bacterium | reverse complement strand
ACGAGATTTCCTTGTGCCTGCGCTTTCACGCACAGGTCGCAAAAAATCCCCCAATGTCTTGGCCCCGGCGCGACAATCTGACAGTGAGGCTGATCCATGAGCCAGTTCGCAAACTCAACCGCCCTCGCAACAGCCACTGGTTCACGATAGATCCGCGGATTTGTTGAAATGCGCAAAACCGATCCAAGCACCTGCGGCGACATCCCAAACGCTGCGTCGCCATCTACGATGGACACCAGCCATCGCTTGTATCGTTCATGCTCCACAGAATCGTCCCGAAACGCATAAACCAGCGGGTTCACGTCGGGAAGGATCAAGCGTGCTCTTCTCCGGGAGGTTCCATCAGGTCCAGGAGCGCTGCGCTGTTATCTAGGTCGATCCCCGGCAAGAGCCCGCCGCCGGTATTCGAAACCGGTATCATCACCCGTCTGCGCTTGGCCGGCTTCTGCCCTCGGATCAACACCAGCCGCAATCCTTCCTCGATGAGCGCAGTGAGCGTCTCCCCTCTCCGCGCCGCTTCCCGCTTCGCCTGCTCCAGCAGCCCATCCTCAAGCCTCACAGTCGTTCTCACAGCACTCATATGTCTAGACATATCATCCCGCCATTCCGTACGTCAAAGACTCATTCCCCTACAATATGAATTCGTGCTCCGCTTCGACCTCCAGGCCACCTGCCCCACCACCGGCGCCCGAGCCGGTATCCTCCACACCGCCCACGGCCCCGTCGAAACCCCTGTCTTCATGCCCGTTGGCACTCAAGCAACGGTCAAAGGCATCCTCCCCTCCCAACTCCTCAACGACCTCGACGCCAAAATCATCCTGTCCAACACCTATCACCTCTTCCTCCGCCCCGGCCACGAAACTATCCGTCAGCTCGGCGGACTCCACAAATTCATGTCCTGGCCCCGCGCTATTCTCACCGATTCCGGCGGATTCCAGGTCTTCAGCCTCAACTCCCTCCGCAAGATCACCGAAGAAGGCGTTCTCTTCCGATCCCACCTCAACGGCGACCCGCACATGTTCACCCCCGAATCCACCATCGATGTCCAACTCGCCCTCGGCAGCGACATCATGATGGTCCTCGACGAGTGCCTCGAATATCCCGCCAGCCACGAAGCCGCCCGAGCCTCCACCGACCGGACCATCCGCTGGGCCCGCCAGGCTTATTCTCACTACCGCGCCCGAACCACCGGCGAATCGTTCTGCTTCCCCATCGTCCAAGGCTCCATGTTCCCCGACCTCCGCACCCACTGCGCTGGACAACTCCTCGATCTCGACGCCGACGGTTACGCCATCGGCGGCCTCTCCGTCGGCGAGCCCCGAGCCCTCAGCCTTGAAATGGCCGAACTCACCGCGAAGCTCCTTCCCAAAGACCGCCCCCGCTACGTCATGGGCGTTGGCATGCCTGACGAACTCCCCGAATACGTCGCCCGCGGCATCGACATGATGGATTGCGTCCTTCCCTCCCGCAACGCCCGTAACGGCTACCTGTTCACCACCGCCGGCCGCGTCGTCATCAAACAAACGCAATATAAAGAGGACCCGCGCCCCATCGACGAATCCTGCCCCTGCTACACCTGCCGCAACTTCTCCCGAGCCTATCTTCGTCACCTCTTCCTGGCCGGCGAAATTACGTTCTCCACTCTCGCCACGCTCCACAACCTTCAGCGGTACCTTGACAGAATGCGGGAGATCAGGCAGGCTATATTACTTGGGAAGTTCCCCGATTTCCTGAAGGCTGTGTCCGTGCACGTTTCTTAGATCCAGCCGAGGGATACAGAAACCCTTAAAATGTTCGCGTTTTTATTGCTCCAGCAGACGCCCGCCGCCGCGAATCCGATGATGAGCTTCCTGCCGCTCATCTTCATCGTCGCGATCTTCTACTTTCTCGTGTTCATGCCGATGCAGCGGCAGAAGAAGCAGCAGAGCCAGATGCTTCAAAGTCTGCAAAGCGGCAACGAAGTGCTAACCACCGGCGGAATCGTCGGCACCATCGTGAGCATTACCGGCGACATGCTGATCCTGCGCGTCAAGCCGGATAATATAAAGTTGCAGGTGGCCCGCAGCGCCGTCTCGAGCCTCGTCACCCAGGACAAGACGGCCGACGAAAAGAAGTAACCGTGGCGCATCCCAACCACCCCCGCTTTTCACGACTCCCACAGAGCCGCGACCGACAGGGAGCGGGGTTACCTTGCCCATCAAAGGAATTGAAGCACCATGAAAAGCAATCTTAAAATCCGCGTCGTCGCGATCGTAGTCGTGATCCTGATCTGCGTCTACGGCATCATCGGCCTCCCGACCTCGAAAGCCGAGCTCAGCGACAATCTCAAAAAGAACATCCGTCTCGGCCTCGATCTCAAAGGCGGCAGCCAGCTGATGCTCGAGGTCCAGCTTCAGGACGCCTTCAAGGCCGAAGCCGACGCCGTGATCCTTCGCCTGAAGGACGAGCTCCGAAAAGCCAGCATCGACTTCACCGACATGAACCGCAGCGATCCGCAAAACCTCAAGGAAGCGGATTCCATTCAGGTCAACATCAAAGGCGTCCCGCCCACCAAAGCCGGCGACTTCCGCACCATCTACAACGACAATTTTTCCACCTCTTGGATTCTCACCAACGTCAGCCCGACCGACTATCGCATGACCCTCCAGCAGAGCTACGCGCTCAAACTCAAGGCCGACACGCTGACCCAGAGCATCAACACCATCGATAAAAAAATCAACGGCCTCGGTCTCTCCGAATCGAGCGTGCAGCAGCGCGGCGGATCCAACGCCGAATCCGAAATCCTGGTCCAGCTCCCCGGCGTCGACGATCCGGCCCGAGTGAAGCAACTCCTGAAGACGCAAGCCGTCCTCGAACTCGCCGAAGTCATCGGCGGACCATTCTCGTCAGCCGAAGAAGCCCGCGCCAGCAAGGGCGGCGTTCTGCCCCTTGGCTCGCAGATCCTGCCGGAACAGCCGCACCCCGGCGCCGGGCCGGCGTTCTACATCCTCGCCCAAACCCCGGTTGTAAAAGGCAGCGATCTCCGCGACGCCCGCCCGCAGCAAGGCCAGATGGGCGGGTGGGAAACCGAATTCGTCCTCACCCAGGACGCCGCGAAACGTTTCGAACGTTTCACTTCCTCGCACATCGGCGACCGTCTCGCCATCGTGCTCGATAAGCGCGTTCTCAGCGCTCCGTCCATCAAAGGAAAAATCAGCGACAACGGCGTCATCGAAGGTCTTTCCGGCCACGATGAAGCTTCCGATCTCGCGCTCAATCTGCGCTCCGGCTCCCTTCCCGCCGGTATCGAAGTTTTAGAAGAACGTACCGTCGGCCCATCGCTCGGTTCTGATTCGATCAAAGCCGGTACTGTATCCGGCATCGCTGGAGTAGCGGCCGTCGTACTGGTCATGTTGATCTATTACCGCCGCAGCGGAATCAACGCGACGCTCGCTTTAATCCTGAACGCCATCATCTTGATCGCCGCCCTCAGCTACTTTGACGCTGTCCTCACGCTCCCCGGAATCGCCGGCGTCATCCTGACCATCGGTATGGCGGTTGATTCGAATGTCCTCATTTTTGAGCGTATCCGCGAAGAGCTGCGCGCCGGAAAGGCCGTGCTTGCAGCGGTTGACGCGGGATTTAAGAAGGCTTTCCTCACCATCATCGATACGCACGTGACCACCGTTGTCTCATGCGCGTTCCTGTTCCTGTTCGGAACCGGACCGGTGAAGGGTTTCGCCGTGACTTTAGTAATAGGCTTGATCGCCAACGTTTTTACCGCGGTCTTCGTTTCCCGAGCCATTTTCGATTGGGAGCTCGGCATGCAAAAACGGGTGGTAACCCTAAGCATTTGAAGTTGTTTGATCTCTCTACGGTTTTGTGGTAACGTAGAAAACCGCTTTGACGTGTTGCCCGATTTTAGAAGAAGCAGAAAGACGAAACGTTGCTGCTTCTCCCTCGCGGATGCGGGGAACTTTAGAGCGCCGTGTGGTGTCTGAGTAGACACAGCCGGCAGTATAGGCTAAATGGAATTATTTAAGAACACGAACTTTGATTTCCTGGGGTGGAAGTGGCCTTTCATCGGCGCTTCCCTGGTGCTCTCAGTGGCGGGATTAATCAGTCTGGCTGTCAAGGGTGGTCCAAGATACGGTATCGATTTCAAGGGCGGCGCGCTGATGCACCTTCGCTTTAATGAAGAGCCCCCAGTCCAGCAGATCCGCAATGTGCTGAGCGGCAAGGTTCGCGGCGAAGTCTCCGTCCAGCAGGTCACCGGCCGCCAGGAAGTGGAAGTCGGCACCGAGATCGCCGACGAAAAAGAATTGAACGTCAACCGCACCGTCATCGAGGACACACTACGTTCGACGTTTGGCGGCACACAAGGTAAGCTCGACGTCAACAACTCCTCCTCTGAGCAGCTCGCCAATCGTCTCCGCGACCCGCTGCTCCAGGCCGGTGTCGCGCTTTCTGAACAGGATCTGCAGGACGTCATCAAGAACATCGAGGACTTTCGCGCCTCCAAAGGCGGCATCCTCAGCTCCTTTGACCAACTTTCTTCAGTGAAGGGTGTAACACCCGCGATTATCCAGGCGTTAAAGAAGGAGTGCACGCTGGGCCCCTTCACCATTCTCTCCGCGGAAGTGGTCGGACCCAAGGTTGGAAAGCAGCTCACCCGGCAGGCGATTCTCGCAACGCTCTACGCTCTCGGGGGAATGCTGGTCTACATCGCGTTCCGCTTCGAATGGATTTACGGCGTGGCCGCTGTGGTTGCTGTATTTCACGACACCATCATCACGATCGGCCTGTTTTCGATAACCAATGAGGAGATATCCCTCACTGTGGTCGCCGCGCTGCTCACCCTGGTCGGCTATTCGATGAACGACACCATCGTGGTGTTCGACCGCATTCGCGAAAATCTGAAGCTCATGCGCCGCGAGTCGCTCACCAATTTGATCAACATCAGCGTCAATCAAACGCTGAGCCGGACGGTCCTCACCAGCGGCTTGACCTTGCTGACCGCGCTGTCGCTTTTTCTGTTCGGCGGCCAGGTCCTGCACGGCTTCTCGTTTGCCCTGGTTGTGGGCATCATCATCGGAACATATTCGTCGGTCTTTGTAGCCAGTCCAATCCTGATATTCTGGCAGAACGTCATTGAGTCGAGGAAGGGCGGCAGCATCCCGCCGCCTGCGGCCCCCGCGAAGGAACCCGTGGGAACGCGAAGAGGATCGGGCCGTTAGGAAGTTAGGGAAAGCAGGAAGTTAGGGAAAGCGAGGAAAGGGTAATGTTCGAGCAAACTTTCGTAGAAGCGCAAAACACAACGCGAAAAGGTGCCGCGGTATTCACGTCGTTCCTGATTCAGATCGCTATCATCATCGTCGCGATCATCATTCCGTTGATTTACACGGACGTGTTGCCGCGCGCAACGTTGATGACCATGCTCACGGCGCCCCCGCCTCCGCCGCCTCCGCCGCCGCCCCCGCCGCCGGTCGCTCCCAAGATTGTTAAGGTCGCCCCGCGTCAGTTCGACGCCGGCCGCCTCATGGCTCCCAAAGAGATTCCAAAGAACGTCGCCATCATTAAGGAAGACGACCTGCCGCCTCCCATGGCCGCTGGTGGTGTCGTCGGTGGCGTCCCCGGTGGTGTTCCCGGCGGACCCGGTGGCGTGATCGGTGGAATCATGGGTGGCGTCCCCGCGGCTGCTCCGCCGCCCCCTCCCGTCAAGGAAGTCAAACAAGGACCCCAGCGTATTCGTGTCGGCGGCCAGGTGCAAGCCGCCAATCTCGTGAAGAAAGTTACGCCGCCCTATCCCCCGCTGGCCAAGCAAGCTCGTATTCAAGGCGTCGTACGATTCACCGCAATTATCGGCAAGGACGGTACCATTCAGAACCTCCAGCTCGTAACTGGTCATCCTCTGTTGGTCCCCTCCGCCACCGAAGCAGTTAAGCAATGGATTTACAAGCCGACCCTCCTTAACGGAGAGCCGGTTGAGGTTATCACTCAGATTGACGTCAACTTCACTCTGAGTCAGTAGGCGAAACGGGCGTCTCAAAAACGCCCGTTTTTCAATTTCAACTCGCAGGAGAACAATCATGGTTTTACAGTTGCAGGTTTGGGCGTTCATGCTTCTTCAGGAAAATGGCGCGCCCGCTAGTTTTGACCCACGCGCGATGTGGGGGCAGATGGGATGGGCCGCCAAGGCCATCGTCATCGCTCTCTTCATCATGTCGGCGTGGTCGATCGGCGTTATGATCGACCGCCTGATCGCCTATAATGGCGCGCGCAAGCAGTCCCGCCAGTTCGCTCCGGCCGTGGCCGGCGCGCTGCGCGAGGGCAAGCTCGATGAAGCAATTAAGATCGCCGACCGGTTCAGCAAGAGCCATCTGGCGAAGGTTGTCGTCGCCGGCCTTCAGGAATTCCGCGCCCACCAGTTAAGCAGCGAAATCTCGGGCGAGGAAATTGAAGCCTCGCGCCGTGCGCTGGAACGCGCCGAAGCCATCGTCCATGCCGAATTAAAGCGCGGCATCTCGACTCTGGCCACCGTCGGTTCCACTGCCCCGTTCGTCGGTCTCCTCGGAACGGTGCTGGGCATCATTCACGCGTTCCAGGGCATTTCGACAGAAAAGTCGACTGGTCTGGGCGCCGTCGCGGGTGGTATTTCGGAAGCGCTGGTCACCACCGCCATCGGTTTGTTCGTGGCTATCCCCGCCGTCATGATGTTCAACTACTTCACCAATCGCGTGGAGGCGTTTGACGTCGAGATGGGGAACTCCAGCTCCGAGCTCATCGACTACTTCCTCAAGCGGTCGCAGAAGGTCGGTAAGTAGTTCGCCGTTAGCGAGTTGAAATTCGTCCGGCGCCGTGTCCAAACCACCGGCGCCGGGCGCGATTCTCAAGGATGAGGAGTTAGGTTATGGAAAAGCAAAAAGCACCGCCCGTAGTCAACGACATTAACGTCACCCCCATGGTCGACGTGATGCTCGTGCTCCTGATCATTTTCATGGTCATCACGCCCATGTTGACGAAAGGCGTCACCGTCGAAAAAGTGGTCACCAAGAACGCCATCGCCATGCAGGCGGCCGATAAAGAGGATGCCATCCTCGTCGCCGTCACGCGTAACGGCCAGTTCTTCCTCAGCCCCGGAAATGCCCAGATCCATATCGAGGATCTCCCGGGCAAGGTCCGCGACCTCCAGACCAATAAGCTCGATAAGACCGTCTATATCAAGGCGGATGCCCGGGCGAAATACGAGGCTGTCGAAGACGTGGTGGACAATCTGCGCGCCGCCGGCGTCGATCAGGTTGGGCTCATTACCGAACAGCAGGCCGCCGACCCCGCCACCACGCGTCGCCCCGGCGCGCCGCCAACCCCGTAGCGCTTTAGAATTGAACTTTTAAGAAGCCCGATAAGGAGAATTTTTATGGCATTCGCAGTAGGTGGAGCAGGCGCGAAGTCGGATATTAACGTCACCCCGCTGATCGACGTGTTGCTGGTGCTGCTGATCATCTTCATGGTCATCACCCCGTTGACGCCTCATGGCCTCGACGTGCTGGCCCCCCAGCCCCCGCCGCCCAACACGCCCCCTCCGCCGCCCGATCAGGACCGCACGGTCGTCATCGTCATCGATAAGGACAAGAGTCTCAAACTCAACCAGGACCCCATCGAATGGCCCAAGCTGGGCGATCGCCTTACGGAAGTCTTCAAGACCCGCGCCGAGCGCGTAGTCTTCGTCAAAGCTGACAAAGAGCTGACTTTCGAAACCGTCGCCAACGCCATCGACATCGCCAAGGGAGCCGGACTCGACAAGATCGGTCTCATGACCCCCAAGATTGAAGCCGGACAATAGAAGTTAGAGGAAACAGATCGTTATGCGCAAAGTAATCGTAATGGGTGCGACTGTATTGGTCGCCTGTACGCTTCTCGTCGCCACGGGGTGCGATAAATTAAGATCGCGCGACCATTTGAACAAAGGCGTCGGTTCCTTTAAGAACGCCAAATATGCCGACGCGGTCGAGCACTTCAAGGAAGCCATCGCCCTCGACCCCGACAACCCCACCGCTCCGCTCTATCTCGCCACTGCCTACATGTCGCAGTGGATTCCCGGCGCCGAATCGCCCGAGAATGTCGAGATGGCCAACAAAGCCCGCGATGAGTTCTTAAAGGTTCTCGAAAAGAAACCGGACGACACCACCGCGCTCGCCTCGCTTGCGTCCCTTTACTACAACCAGGCCTCTTCCCTGCCGCCCGATCAGAAGATCGCCAAGCTGGACGAAGCCGCCAAGTGGTACAAGAAGCTCATCGAAGTCGACCCCAAGAACAAAGAAGCCTTCTACAGCCTCGGCGTTATCTCCTGGGCAAAATGGTATCCCGCCGACATGACCGCTCGCGCCAACCTGCGCATGCGGCCCGAAGATCCCGGTCCCATCAAGGACAAGAAGGTCAAGGAAGAGCTGAAAGAGAAGTACACACCGACCATTGACGAAGGCCTTTCCGATCTTCAGAAGGCGCTCGATATCGACAAGGAATACGAAGACGCGATGTCCTACACCAGTCTTCTCATCCGCGAGAAAGCCGATCTGCTCGACAATCCGGATGAATACAAGAAGCAAGTTGAAGTCGCCGACGGCTGGATCCAAAAAGCTCTCGACACCAAGAAGCTGAAACAGTCCCGCCAGCCCGCCAACAACGGTATCGTAGCCGAACCCGCAAAGTAAATTCACGGAGCGGATGAACGCGGATTTTTGATTCGCGTTCTTCCGCGTCCCTTCGCGGCCATTCGATCTTTCAGTCCCCGCGCTAAACTGTAATTACCCATGCCGTCCGATTCGACTGAGGTCGCGATATCCACCGACGTCGCCGACCCCGTTGAACCCCTGTTCCGCGAACTGGAAGCTCGGATTCATGAGCTCCGCCCCGCCGAGGACCTCGCCCCGCTCGAAAAAGCCTATCGCTTCGCCGCAGCCCGCCATCAGGGCCAGAAGCGCGTCTCCGGCGAGCCCTACATGACTCATCCCGTCCTGGTCACCCGCCAGCTCGCGGAAATGCACATGGACATGGTGTGCCTGGAAACCGGCCTGCTTCACGACGTCGTCGAAGACACCTCCGCGACGTTGGATGAGGTCCGGAGGACCTTTGGAGAAGAGGTAGCCCGCTGCGTCGACGGCGTCACCAAGCTGGGCAAGCTCAATCTCGCCAGCCGCGAGGAGCGCCAGGCCGAGAGCGTCCGCAAGATGCTCCTGGCCATGGTCAACGACATCCGCGTGGTGATTGTGAAGCTGGCCGACCGTCTCCACAACATGCGCACCCTGGGCTCCCTCCCCCGCGAAAAGCAGGAGCGCATCGCCCAGGAGACTCTGGAGATTTACTCGCCCATCGCCCACCGCCTCGGCATGGGCAAAATCCGCGGCGAGCTCGAAGATCTCGCGTTCCGTTACCTTGAACCCGAAGCCTCCGCCGAGCTGCTCAAGGAATTCGACGCCGCCCGCCCCGCCAACGAAGCTCTCTTAAACGAAATCAAGCACACCGTCGAGCTTCATCTCGCCCGCGAAGGCATCCCCGCCCGCGTCGAGACCCGCATGAAGCGCGCCTATTCGGTCTTTCAAAAACTCAAGCGCCAGAAAATCACCATCGATCAGGTTTACGACCTCCTCGCCGTTCGCATCATCACGGATTCAGTCAAGAACTGCTACGCCGCCCTCGGCGTCATTCACAACGAGTGGCACCCCATCCCCGGCCGCATCAAGGATTTCATCGCGATTCCCCGCCCCAATCTCTATCAATCCCTCCACACCTCCGTCATGGGTCCCGGCGGACGCCACTTCGAAGTCCAGATCCGCACCGACGAAATGCATCGCATCGCCGAAGAAGGCATCGCCGCGCACTGGAAATATAAGGAGGGCCGGCGCGGCCCCGCAGCCGCCGCGGACGATCAGCGTATCGCCTGGCTGCGCCAGCTCGTCGAATGGCAGCGCGAAATGCGCGATCCCGGCGAGTTCATGTCGACCCTCAAAGTCGACTTGTACCCCGAAGAAGTCTACACCTTCACCCCTCTCGGAAAAGTAATTGTCCTCCCCCGCGACGCAAGCCCCATCGATTTCGCCTACGCGATCCATTCCGACGTCGGCAACCGATGCGTCGGGGCCAAGGTTAACGGCCGCATCGTCCCGCTGAAATCCGCCCTCCGCAACGGCGACGTAGTCGAAATTCTTACCCAAACCGGCCATCTTCCCAGCAAGGATTGGCTTGCCGTAGTTAAAACCTCCAAAGCCCGCAACAAAATCAAGCACGTCATCAACACCACGGAGCGCGCCAAGGCCATCGAAATTGGCGAAAAATATCTCGAGCGCGAATCCCGCCGCCTCGGCGTGAAAGTCGCGGACATCACCAAGGCCAAGCTCGAATCCGTTGCCTCCGACTACGGCTATTCGAAGATCGAAGATCTCCACGCCGCCCTCGGGTATGGAAAATATTCAGCCCGCCAGGTTTTACAAAAACTAGCTCCCGACCAGATCCCCGCCGAACCGGTTCCGGCCCCCGAAAGCCCCACTCCGTCTCGCCAGCCCGGCGCTCCCACGGATCAAGACCTGGTCATCAAAGTCAAAGGCATCGACGATCTTCTGGTCTACCGCGCCAAGTGCTGCAACCCGATCCGCGGTGAAGCCATCGTCGGCTACGTCACCCGCGGCAAAGGCGTCGCCGTCCATTCCCTGAACTGCACCAATGTCCAGAACCTGATGTACGATGTCGAGCGCAAGATCGATGTCGAATGGGCCCGCAGCGCGTCCCAGTCATTCCCCGTCAAGATTATGGTCCATACCGAAGACCGCCCGGGAATGCTGAATCAGCTAACCTCCGCCCTGGTCACCGAACAAACCAACATCCGCAGCCTCGAAGCCCGTCCCGAGGATACCCACGCCGCCGACGGCGCCGTCATCGACATGACCCTGGAAGTAAAAGACAAAAAACAATTGGAGCGCGTCGTGTCCGCCATCCGCCGCATCTCAGGAGTCAGAGACATTGAGCGAATCAACCACAATTAGCGAGCCCGAGCACATCGCCATCTCCAAGTCGAAAGGCATCAAGATCGACTGGAAAGACAACCATCACAGCGACTACACGCTCGCATACCTGCGCGACGAATGCCCCTGCGCCACCTGCACCGGCGCCCACGGCACGGAGCCTCAAAAGTCCAGCTACTCTTCGAAACCCGCCAGCCCCTTTAAGCTCTACGAGCCGACACTAAAAATGCTCAGCGTAGAGCCGGTAGGCAACTACGCAATAAGAATCAACTGGAGCGACGGCCACAACACCGGCATCTACTCCTTCGAGCATTTCCGCAAGATCTGCCCGTGCCAGGATTGCCGCTCCACCCGAGCGTAGCGGATGTTCGTTCTCCGCGAGCCGTCCCCGGAACAGATCGGCGATTTCCTCGCCTCCCAGCGCAATTCGAATTTCTCATATCCACACACCGGTGCGACCAGGACCGGCATCCCGCGCGGTTTCGTCATCGATCACAATCGCATGGAGCTCGGCCGCGGCCAGGATGCATTTGAACGCGCCAAGCGCGCCCTCTGCGCCTGGAAAATGTTCGCGCTCTCCTGGCTGAATCTGTCTCCGAAAGACGCCCGGATAATTCCGGGGACGACAGTAGCCGTCGTCTCCCGCCAATTCGGCTTCTGGGCTCTGAACGGCTGCCGGATTGTCTACACCATCGATGAACCCGATCGTTTCGGCTTCGCCTACGGCACGCTATCCGCCCACGCCGAAATCGGCGAAGAGCGTTTCACGGTCGAGCTTCAGCCATCGAACGAATCCGTCTGGTACGACATCCTCGCGTTCTCAAAGCCGCGCCCTTCGGTTCGGCTCGCGTACCCCTTCGCGCGGATGCTTCAGAAGCGCTTCGCCAGAGACTCGATGGCGGCCATGCGCCAAGCCGTTGCGACATCGTAATGCGCCTCCGAATCGGCATCGCCATCCTCCTCGCCAGCGTGGTCCCCTTCCCCCAAACAACCGTCTCCACCTGGACCGCCCAAGTCCTCGACGAATCCGGCGCGCCCCGCCCCAACATCGCCGTAAAGCAAATCTGGCAAAACTACACCCTCGAAAGCGCGACGCACACCGACACCCTGACAACCGACACGACCGGCCGCGTCACATTCCCCGCCCGCCGCCTCTGGCGCCCCCTGATCCTAAACGCCGTCGGCACGATCCGCAACCACCTCCACGGCTCCGCGTCCTATCTCGACGCCACCGCCCCCGGCCTCCAATCCTTCACCGACCTCTGCTGCAACTCCCGCATTACCCTCCACCCCGTCCCCGAACCGCGAGCGCAGTGAGCGGATCCTAAGTGTTCTCCAACCGGTATCCCAGCGATAATCGATTAGAAATGGTATGACAGGAAAAAAAACTGCGGCCTGCGCCCTTTTCGTGGCCGTCTGCTTAACTTTGGCCCAGGCGCAGGACGAACGAACCTACAGGAGCATCGGGGCGATAGATGTTGCGACACATACTCCGGGTGAGATCGTCGTGCGCTGGCGCGGTGTCGAATATGAAATCGAATTGGCGGACCTGCCTGTCGGAGCCCCGCAAAATCCGAGATATGTTGAAGGCGAAGTGCTCGGATTTTACGAGCCGACGGCTACGCTCTTCATCGGAGCAGCCGACGTGGCTTTGCAAAATCGAGTGTGGCGCGTCCTTACTTACAACCTTCGAACCAAGCGCGTTACCTCGATTGGCAGAAAACTAGAAGGATACGACGCGGCCATGGTAGCGGTTTCTCCGTCTGGCCGCTACGCAGTTTTTAAGAAACTGATCAGGTCTGGGTTCATGGGATCGTGTTCATACGAGTACATCGGAGTCATCGATATGCGTGACAGGCATTCGACTCTCTGGTTCAGGCCCCCAAATGAGGGCAACGCCTTCTTCAAAAACATCCGGTGGACGGACGACAACCACTTTGAAGCCCAGTCCCAGATCCTGCATGATTCTCCCTGCTACACGACGGCTCTTCCGCCTCGCTCCGCGACCGAGGTGGTAGACGTGACCAAAATGGACTTCCGCTAAGTGGGAGAGACGCTCGCATCCACTTTCAGACCCACTCCTCAGGATCGATCGTCTCAAACTCTTCTTCAATAATCCGCGCGATCCGCAGATTCTCTTCATGAAGATGCCGCAGCCCGCCGATCCCCCTCATCCACGGCCTCTCGCGACTCTGATCCTCGAATCGCAGCTTCTCCTCAATCGCTTCAATGACGAACTGCCGCAGCGGTATCCCCCGCTCTGCGGCCATCGCTCTAGCCTTGCGAAAAATCGGATCCGGAATCTCGAGCGTGACCCTCAAGCTTCCAGTTTAGGCGACCCGCCAGACGATCTTCCCCCCCACCACCGTCGCCACCGGACCACCCCTAAACGCCCTCCCGTGAAACGGCGAATTCCTGCTCTTCGACGCCGATTTATTCACATCGTACGTCCACTCCCGGTCGAGCGACAGCACTGTCACATCCCCCGCCGCCCCCGGCGCCAAAGTCCCGTACGCAAGTCTCCCTTCAGAAGCGCGATCGATCCCCAACACCCGCGCCGGCCCCGTCGTAAACAACTCGACCAGCCTCATCGCACCGATCTTTCCCGTATGCACCAGTTCCCTGATTGTGACCCCCAGCGCCGTCTCCAGCCCCAGAATCCCGAACGGGCACTTCTCGAACTCCTGCATCTTCTCCGATCCCGCGTGCGGCGCATGATCCGTGGCAATCGCGTCAATCGCCCCATTCACGACACCCGTCACCACAGCCCCCACGTCGCAAGTCGACCGTAGCGGCGGCTTCATCTTGTAATTCGAGTCGTACGGCGCCATCGAAGAATCAGCCAGCGCCAGATGATGCGGCGTCGTCTCCGCCGTAACACTCAGCCCGCGCGCCTTCGCAAACGCGACCATCTCCACCGAATGCCGCGCCGAAATATGCGCCACGTGATACCGCGCCCCCGTCACCTCCGCCAGCAGAATATCCCGCGCCACCATCACGTCTTCCGAACACCCCGGAATCCCCCGCAGCCCAAGCCGGACCGATTCCAGCCCCTCATGCATATCCCCGCCCGCGCTCAAATGCAAATCCTCGCAGTGATTAATCACCGGCATCCCGAAACTGCGCGCGCACTCCATCGCCCGCCGCATCACCCGGGCGTTCATCACCGGCCGCCCGTCATCCGAGATCGCCACGGCCCCGGCCTTCTTCATCGAACCTATGGAGGCCAGCTCCTCGCCAGCGCTACCCTTGGTAATGGCCCCAATAGGAAACACATTGACGATGGCATGCCTCCGGGCCTTATCGACAATGTAACTGGTGACCGTCGCGTTATCGTTCACCGGCGAAGTATTCGGCATCGGGCAGATCGTCGTAAATCCCCCCGCCGCAGCCGCCCGCGCGCCGCTCTCGATGGTCTCCGCATGCTCAAACCCAGGCTCGCGCAGATGCACATGCATGTCGATGAACCCCGGCGCAACAATCAGCCCCGTTGCGTCAAACGTTTCATCCCCGGCAAGTCCCCGTCCAACGCCGCGTATGACGCCCTCTTCGATCAACACGTCCGCGATCCCGTCGTGCCCTGACGCCGGATCGATCACCCTTCCGTTCTTAATTACCAGCGACGCCACACATCACCCTCTCGAGCACCGCCATCCGCACGGCGATCCCATTCTCCACTTGGTTCAAAATCGCCGACCTCTGCGAATCCGCGACCTCTGAAGAAATCTCCCGGCCTCGATTAATCGGCCCCGGGTGCATTACAATCGCATTCGGCCGGGCCAGTTCCATGTGTTCCGGCCGCAGCCCGTAAAACTGAAAATATTCGCCGGCGGGAAACGGCGCATCATCCTGTCTCTCCAACTGCACGCGTAGCATCATGATGACGTCCGCCTCACAGATCGCCTCATTCATATCGGTGGTCAGCGTGATCCCTGGCGCAATCTGTTTCAACTCGACCGGCAGCAGTGAAGCGGGCCCGCACAAAACAATCTCCGCCCCGAACTTCGACAACAGATAAACATTCGATCGCGCCACGCGGCTATGCGCAATATCCCCGATAATCGCGACTCGAATCCCTTCAAGCGACGCCCCGCGGTCTAAGATCGTCCGCGCGTCCAATAAAGCCTGCGTCGGATGCTCATGCGTCCCATCGCCCGCATTGATAATCGGCGTATCCAAATATCTTTGTAAAAAGTGCGGCGCGCCCGATGCCGCGTGCCGCATGATGATCGCATCCGGCCGCATCGCCGCCAGCGTATTCAGCGTATCCACCAGCGATTCACCCTTGGCGACGCTCGACGCCTGCGCCGTAATCGAAATCGCATCCGCCCCCAGCCTCTTTGCCGCGATCTCGAAACTGGTTCGAGTCCGCGTCGACGCCTCGAAGAACAGGTTCACCACCATGCGCCCGCGCAGCAAATCCAGCTTTCGTGCGCTCTTTCGCGGCTGAAAATCCCGCGCCCGATCCAGAATCGCCTGGATCTCTTCCCGCGTCAGGTTCTCGATTCCCAGCAATCCCTCAGGCATTCTGTTCGGCGATTCTCTCCACCAGCAGCACCTTCTCCATCCCGTCGATCTCCTGAAACTTCACTTCGATAATCTCGTTCGCCGTTGTCTGTACCGTCCGTCCGACGTACCGCGCCGAAATCGGAAGTTCCCGATGCCCGCGATCGATGAGCGCCAGCAACTGAACCCGCGCCGGCCTTCCGTGATCGAACAACGCATCCAGCGCCGCCCGAATCGTCCTTCCGGTGTACAGGACGTCGTCCATCAAAATGATGTCCTTACCGACCACCGAAAACGGAATATCGGTCGAGTTCACCACCGGCGCATGCGACACGGTCGACAAATCATCGCGATACAAATTAATATCCAGAATCCCGACCGGAATCTTCCGCTTCTCCAGCGCCTCAATCTTTTGCGCGAGCCTCTGCGCCAGCGGCACGCCGCGCCTCCGGATCCCGATAAACGCAAGCTTATCCAGATCCTCGGTCCGCTCCAGAATCTCGTGCGCCAGCCGGACCAGCGTCCGGTCAATCTCTGAGGCGCTCATCAACTGCGATTTTTCCCGTGTAACGTTGTTCAAGATCCGCCCCCGCCCAAACCCATCAGCGTAGCATACGACTTCAATACCTCTTCAACCGCCCCCGAATATTCTTCGCCAGTTTCTCGATCTCCTCAGTCTTCTTCACCGCTTTCAAGGAAACCACGAACGCCTCTTCCTTCTCCAGATCCGCCTTCAGATCCTCTGCCGCCAGCACCAGCGCCGCGGCGTCTTCGAGATTCTTCTTGTAATCCGCCTTGGCGATCGCATTCCTCTGCGACCTCCCATTCGGCAGCACGGGCCCCTGATCGTTCGACTCCGGCAGCGGCGACCGCGGCGGCCGGGCCGGCGGCGGTTCCTGCGCGGGGCTCGCGAAAATCATTACAAGAATCAGGCAAAGCGCTTTCATCACCTACAATGATACAAACGCCATTCATGAGACACTTGGCCGCGCTCATCCTGTGCGCGATCCCATCCCTCGCCTCCGAACTCGAACTCCGTTTCACCGCCCTCGAGCATATTCTCGCCGACCAGCTCTTCACCCAGGAAGGCCGCCATTACGTCCGAGGCAATCGCACAACAAAATGCCAGTTCGCCTATCTCGAGTCCCCCCGCATTGACAACGACAACGGCAAACTCCGCATCGCCGCCCGGTTCAGCGGCCGCAGTGCCTTGGATCTCTTCGGGGGTTGCGTCGGCCTGGGCGATTCCTTCAACCTCACCATCACCGCCACTCCCATCCCCCGCAAAGACGCCATCGCCTTATCGGACGTCAAGATAACCGCCACAAAGGACAACTACTACATCCGCCGCGTCCGCCAAGCCATGTCCCAAAGTATGGCCCGCGATTTCAAACTCGAAATCCGCGACCAGGCCCGCCGTCTCCTCGAACAGGCTCACGAAGGCTACAAACAGGAACTCGCGTCCTTCACCCTGACCGAAATCCGCCTCACCCCCGACTCCCTAATCCTCGCAATCGACTTCCGCCTGCTCGTAAAATAAATGTCGAAGCGAAGGGGACTGTCCCCTTCGCTTCTCCCCAACCGTCGTAAAGTAAATAAATGACGAAGCGAAGGGGACTGACCACTCTGTCCCCAGTTCCACAACCCCAGCCACCGTCCGGACCACCCGACGCGGACAGAGCGGTCTGTCCCCTTCGCTTCCACCTATCCCCGTGCAAACAGTAAACGTCGGCATCATCGGCCTCGGCAACGTCGGCTCCGGCGCCCTCTCCATCCTCACTGAAAATCACGAGCAGATCGCCACCAAACTGGGCTTCCCGCTCAAAGTAAAAGCCGTCTGCGCCCGCACCCTGACCAATAAATCCATCCCCGACATCCCGATAAAAACCACCAACTGGCGCGACATCATCGCCGACCCCGAAATCCACATCGTCGCCGAGCTCATCGGCGGCGCCACCACCGCCCGCGAAATCATCGACGCCTCGATAGCCGCTGGCAAATCCGTCGTGACGGCCAACAAAGAACTCATGGCCCGCCACGGAGCCGGCCTCTGGGATCGCGCCATCTCCGCCGGCGTCAATCTCGCCATGGAAGCCAGCGTCGCCGGCGGCATCCCAATCCATGCCGTCCTCCGCGAAGGCATCTCCGGTGACCGCATCGAAACCCTCTACGGCATCCTGAACGGCACCTGCAACTACATCCTCACTGAAATCGAGGAACACGGCTCCAGCTTCGCCGCCGTCCTCGCCGAAGCCCAGAAAAAAGGTTACGCCG
The DNA here is from genome assembly GCA_035308605.1 of Bryobacteraceae bacterium. Lineage (GTDB taxonomy): Bacteria > Acidobacteriota > Terriglobia > Bryobacterales > Bryobacteraceae > Palsa-187. The sequence continues at coordinate 4,113 of DATGGL010000360.1, read as the reverse complement.
AAGCCGATCCCTCCGCCGATGTTGACGGCTTCGACGCCCGTTCCAAACTCGCCATTCTTTCGGCACTAGCCTTCGGCGAACGCATCACCCCCGAGGACATCTACACCGAAGGCATCCGCCGCATCACCCCCATCGATTTCGAATACTCCCACCAGCTTCACCACACCATCCGCCTGATCGCCGCCGCCCGCCAGACGCCAATAGGTCAAGAAAAGCCCGGTTTGATCCTGAGCGTCCGCCCCTCTCTGATCCCGCAATCGACCATCCTCGCCAGCGTCCGCGGCCCCTACAACGCCGTCTGGGTCCGCGGCAAATACGGCTCGGACACGTTCTACTACGGCCGAGGCGCCGGAGCCCACCCCACCGGCGTCGCCGTCGTCAGCGACCTGATGCGCGTCGCCCGCGAACTCCGCGGCGGCAGCCCGGAGCGCGTCTCCCCCTTCGCCCACGCCCGTCTCGGCGAATACCTGCCCATCTCCGTCACCGTCCAGCAGTCGGCCTACTATCTCCGATTCCGCGTAGAAGACCGCCCCGGCATCATCGCCCAATTGGCGACAGCCCTCGCCGCTGAAGGCATCTCCATCGACGCAATTCTGCAACTCCCCAACGCCAACTGGCGCGATCTCCCCTTCGTCATCACAGTCGAACCCACCACGGAACAATCCGTCCGCTCCGCCATCGCCCGCATGGCCGAGCTAAACTTCTTAATCGAGCCTCCGTTAGCCATGCCCATGGAGAAGTCACTATGAAATTAATTGCATCTGTTCTACTCTTCGTCACAGCCGCCTTCCCCCAAGCCGCCGCCAACGCCAACAAAGCCTACAAGACCAAGGAAGGCCGCGATGGCGTGGCCAAAACGCTCGACAACCCCAATCGCGACAAGAATCAAAAGCCCGAAGAGATCATCGCGGCCATGAACATCGCGCCCGGCTCAACCGTCGCCGACATCGGCACCGGTACCGGCTACATGCTTCCATTCCTCAGCAAAGCCGTCGGCCCAGCAGGCCGCGTCTTCGGCGAAGACATCGCCCCCGACTTCCTCGACCGCGCCCGCGCCAAAGTCGCCTCCGATAATCTCTCGAACGTGACTCTTGTCCTTGGCAGCGAAACCAGCGCTACCCTCCCCGCGAATACCGTCAACAACATCCTGATACTCGACGTCTACCACCACTTCGACTATCCCGACAAAATGCTAGCCAACATCTCGAGCGCCCTCAAGCCCGGCGGCCATCTCTTCATCGTCGATTTCTACAAGAAAGACCGCGCCGACCACATACGCATCGAACGCGACGACGTCGTCAAGGAAATTTCGTCCAACGGATTTCGTCTCATCAAAACCATCGATCACACCGGCAACAACCAATACATGCTGACATTCGAGAAACCCTCAAGTAAGCAATGAATCTGTTAGACGACCTGGACCGCCGCGGCGCCATCGACGACATCACCGACCGCGCCGCCCTCGAAGAACTTCTAAAAACTCAGCAAAGCATCTACATCGGCTTCGACCCCACCGCCGACAGCCTCCACGTCGGCAGCCTTCTGCCCGCTCTGATGCTCGCCCGATTCCAGCGCGCCGGCCACCGCCCCGTAGTCTTAGTCGGCGGCGCGACCGGCATGATCGGCGACCCCAGCGGCCGCACCGCCGAACGTCAGCTCCAGACAATTGATACCATCCGCGCGAACGTGGAAGCCATCCGCCTCCAGCTCGAAAAATTCGTAGCGTTCGAAGGCCCCTCCGCCGCCATCACCGTCAATAACTACGACTGGACCCACGACAAAAGCTACCTCTGGTTCCTCCGCGAAATCGGCAAGCATTTCACCGTGAACCACATGCTCGCCAAGGAATCCGTCCGCAGCCGGCTGGAAGACCGCGACCATGGCATCTCCTACACCGAATTCAGCTACATGCTGCTGCAAGCCTTCGATTTTCTGAATTTATTTGAGAATCAGGCCTGTAGAATCCAGGGCGGAGGCAGCGATCAGTGGGGTAACATCACCGCCGGCATCGAACTGATTCGTAGAAAGGTGGCTGGCCAGGCTTTCGGAATCACGTTCCCGCTCCTCACCACCAGCTCCGGCGAAAAGTTCGGTAAAAGCGCCGGCAACGCTGTCTGGCTCGATCCCATTAGAACCAGCCCCTATCAGTTCTACCAATACTGGATCAACACGGACGACCGCGACGTCGAACGTTTCTTGAAGCTATTCACCTTCCTGGCCGTCGACGAAATCGCAGCGATCTGCGCAAACCCTCCCGAACAGCGCATCGCCCAGAAGCGCCTAGCCGCCGAAGTAACCCGATTGGTTCACGGCGACGAAGCGGTCACCCAGGCCGAAAAAGCCTCGCAAGTCTTATTCGGCGGCGACGTCACCGGCCTGTCCGACAAGGACCTCGCCGAAATCTTCGCCGACGTCCCGTCCTTCTCATTTCAAACCGGCGCAAAGATCACCGACGCTATGGTCCTGAGCACCGCGACGAATTCAAAAAGCGAAGCCATCCGCCTGATCAAGAACGGCGGCGTCTACTGGAACAACCAGCGCGTCACCGATCCCCAACAGGAACTCCACGCCGCCGACCTCGCCCCCCGCACCACAGCCATTCTCCGCGTCGGCAAAAAATCCTACTATCTGGCTAGGTTGTCCTGACGGGTCTTCCAGACCTCCACCTCAATACTTGAAAAAGTCCACCGGCTCCAGCCCCGTAAACACCCACTTTTTCTTCCTCTTCTCAATCGTGCACTTCAAAATCCCCCGCCGAGGCCTCTGATCCTGGATCTCCAGCACCCAATCCAGCTCCAGTTTCCGCTTCGAATCATCCCCCTCATCCGTCACGATCTCGATGTTCGACCCCACCTCCGCGCGCTGAATCAGCGTCTCGATCTCGTCCCGGAACTCCGCATACCGCGGCATATCGCTATCGAAGCACTCTAAAAAAGCGCTCGCATCCGGAATCCCCCGAGCATCCCCTTCATGCGCCTGTGCCAGCGCCAGCGCCGTCGATCTCAAAAACTGCACCAGATCCGCAGGCGTCTCCGCCGTCTGCCCCCCCGCCACCCCACACACCAATAAAAAAAAGCCCAAACGAAAGGGGACTGACCACTCTGTCCCCAACCCACAAGCCGCGAACCGTCCGAACCGCCGCACCGTGGACAGAGCGGTCTGTCCCCTTTCGTTTGCTCCTTTACGTCCGATAACTGGCATTAATCCGTATATATTCTTCCGTAAAATCGCAAGTCCAAAACCGAGCCTTCCCCCGCCCCGACCCGCGAATCGCAAACTTGATGACGCACTCCGCGGAATCCAGCTTCTTCTTCAACTCGTCTTCCGAAAACTCCAGCGCCAACCCGCCTCTGCAAACCCCAACACCTTGAAAATCGATATCCACGCGACGCGGATCGAACACCACTCCCGCATTCCCCGCGGCCGACAAGATCCGTCCCCAATTCGGATCCGACCCGGCAATCGCCGTCTTCACCAGCGGCGAATTCGCGATTCCCCGCGCAATCTTCTCCGCCGCCGAATCACTCGACGCGCCCGTCACGTCAATCGTTACCAGCTTCCGGGCCCCCTCGCCATCCCGCACAATCTGCGTCGCCAGCGACTCCAGAACCTCCGTGATCGCCTTCTCCAGCCCCGCCGGCGATTTCCCTGAAGCCCCATTCGCCATCACGACAACAGTATCGTTCGTCGACGTGTCGCCATCCACCGAAATCCGGTTGTAGCTCTTCTCGATCCCGCGCTTCAAAATCCCGCGCAGCGCGACTGGACTTACCGCCGCATCCGTCGTCACAAAACCAAGAGTCGTCGCCATCCGGGGATGAATCATCCCTGACCCCTTAGTCATCCCCGCCACCCGCACGCCCTTCACTTCCGCGAACGCCGTCTTCGAACACGTATCCGTAGTCAAAATCGCCGCCGCCGCATCCTGGAACCGCGACGCATCCAGCCCTGCGACCAGCTTCGGCACCGCATCCACAATCAGCCGCGCATCCAGTTCGACCCCAATAACCCCCGTCGAAGCCGGCAGCACCTGTTCCTTCTTGCAGCCCATCGCCGCTGCCACCGCCGCGACGCATTCCCGAGCCACCCGCTCGCCCGTCCGGGTAGCGCAAT